>CAZPUN010000026.1:0-36556 GCA_964589775.1 uncultured archaeon | reverse complement strand
AAAAAGAAAAAATAAAAAATTGTGCTTTATACATCAATACCTAAAAATATTCTAGCTAAAGTTCCGATGACGTATGTGGCCATTGCTGAGCCAATAATGAACAATACGTTTTTCATTGCTTTTGATTTGATCTTTGTCCCAGATAGAACTGCAGTGAATATACCTGCTATGAATGAGATAATCGCTGCACTAACTATTGCAATTATGGATGCCCATATTGAGGATATCGGAAACACAAATCCAAGGAAGAACGGAATGATCGCAGGTAAAGCTCCTAAAATGTAATATTTACCCGTAGTAATTGCAGATGCTTTTGCATCTTCGTAAGATTCTTCAATAGCTAATGATTTTAGAAGGATTGCAAGTCCCTTGGTATCATTTTCTAAGACCGACACTACTTCATCTGCCACAGATTCCTCTACATTCTTCGCAATTAGAGCTCTTTTCAAATCATCTTTCAACGTGTCTGGAACAACTTTCTCTTTAATTTCAAGTTCTTGTATTTTTCCTTCATATATATCGTTTTCACTTTGCGTAGATAAATAAGCACCTGAAGTCATCGAAAATGTTCCGCCAATAGCAGAAATCATACCTGCTAGACCAATCAAAATTGGATTTGAAATCAATCCTGCTAAACCGATCACAAGTGCGAGTATTTCGACGAGTGAGTCCGTCATTCCGTAAATGGCGTCCCCGATGCGACTCAGATATTCCGCCTTTTCCATTATCAGATTTATGAGTGTTCCTTCATGATGTACTTCATCGCGAATGATCTTCTGAACTTTTTTCGTTGTTTCTTCATCATCTTTTACGTGCTCTAACAATTTAGAATATCCAATAACTGCAGATTGTTCATCTAATTCGAGAAATTTAATCATAAAGGTCGAAGGCAGTATTCTTGCCAACATTCGCATGTAAAACTTTCGTAATCGTGTGCCAAATCCTTCTTTGAACGTAATCCCTAGCATCTTATTCGCTATTTCTTGCCATGCTTCGGCGTGTCCTGCTTCCATTTCTGAAATCGAGCGAAATAGTTTTTTTTGTTCCTCATCTGAAGTCTTCTTACTCAAGAAGCCATACAGATTTGTAGCAACGATCTCGTCTTCCCAGAACTCCTTTAGAACCTTCTGCAGTTCCTTCTCTGTAGTCATGTCTCACACCTCTCTTATATACTAATATTGTTATTTATGTGCAGCAATAAAAATTATGTGTTTTAAATAAAAATAAAATCAATTGAGCCTTCTAATTCATCATCGAGCCAAATGAAATCTGGAACCCGTTTTAAACCTTTTAGCTTAATTCGCTTGATAGGATTTCGCATAAGGTCTAGTTTCTCTATCTTTTCCACAACACTTTTATCAACTAAGATCTCCTCTATTTTATTGTATTTCAAATCGATTATGATTTTTTTATTCTTGCTACGTCGTAGGAAATCCAGATTAAACTCGGTTAATTCATTTTCGGATAACTCTAAAAGCTTAATATTTGTCAAGTTTAACTTATTCAAGTCAATATTTTGTAATCGATTACCTCCCAACATTAGATACTCGATGGGGAGCGAGAAACTCCGTTCGAGTTCAATTTCACCAATTTCATTATCATGAAGAAACAGTCGTCTGAGATTTTTTAATCGCTCAAGCCAAGAGAATGAGAATACCTTAAGCCTATTTCCACCAATCGATAATTCAGTAAGACCTTCTGGAAGTTCAGAATCAAAAATTGTGTCGGTCAGATTGTTTCTATCAAGATCCAATACCTTCAAACTAGGAAAATTATGTTGTGAAATTTTTATGTCTGATAGTTTATTTTCAAAAAGTAGTAAGAGTTCTAAATGTGGCAGAATGACAGTTTCACTAATGTTGATGTTCTGAATTTTATTCTTCGCAAGTACGAGCTTTCTTATTGATGTATTTTCCAGTTGATCTATGTTGAATTCTGTTAAATTATTGGAATCCAACCACAGTTCTTCAAGTTCAGGTATAATTATTCGTTCAGGGAATATAAGACGTCTGATATTATTTTCAGATAACTCTATCTTACGTAAGTGATACAGCTTGTTAAAATGTGCAAAGTTGAAGGATTCTAGTCGGTTTTGAATCAAAGTAAGCCGTTCTAAGCTTGGGAGACGCATCTCTTGTTCAATCATAAGGTCTTCTAACTGATTCGACGTTAGATCAATGATTTTTAAATTCTCCAAACCTGAAAAATGCCCCAGATTGATTCGCGATACCCAATTTCCTCCAGCTAAGAATTCTTCTAAATTTCTAAATCCGTCCTTGGGTATCTTTAACTCTTCTAATGTGTTTGTTCGTAAATCAATAACCCGTAACTTTGGTAAATTCTTTAATGGCGTTAAATCGATAGATTTGAGTTTTCCCATTTTTAGATCCAGAACTTCTAAAAATTTTAAGTCTCTAAACTGATTTAAATCGATTTCGCGTATCCCATGAATTTCAAGTTTTCTTGCTCTATTTGGTATATCGATTGTCTTTTTGCTTTTTATTCCGGAATAGGTAACTTTCATTGTGTTCGCTTCTGTTTCATATTTTCGAAATCATATGATTTTTATTTTATTTAAGTCATTTTTTTTATAATAAATTTTTTATTTTAATAAATCATGCATAATATCTTCCATTTTATACAAAAAGTTTTTATTAACAAAGATATCTTATGATATTTTGTCCCAATTATTTGGGAGGATAATAATCAAGGAGGACCTATGATTATGAACAATAAGCTAAAAATTGTTTTTATCATAGCATTTGGAATCCTATTTGTCTCTGCATTTATCCCCTCCAGCAACATGAATCAGTCTGTATTACATAAAGACAACATACAAAACACTCAAGTTTCTATAGCTGATACGACAGATTATGCTTTCGTGTATGAGCGAAACATTACTAGTCAATGGGCAGTACCACGTGGATATGATGTGGCAGCAGACTATAGTGGTAATTTCTATGTCACAGGTGCAGTTCAACAAGGTTCATCTGCATACACGGACCTTTTTGTTGAAAAAATTAATAGGTCTGGATATGTAGTATGGAATTACACATATGATGTAAGTGGAAATTATGAATATGGATATGGAATAACATATGGTGCCAATGGAAACCTTTACATTACAGGACGTACATTCAACTCAACAAGTGGCCACTGGGTCCTATTATTAGTTAAGCTGAATAATGATGGAACATTCGTATGGGCAAAAGCATGGCAATATCCAACAGATCCATCATATGATACTGTAGGAGTTCATGTATATGGAAGTTCCTATTCTGAAAGCAATGGAATTTATGTTGCAGGCTATGTAAATAAAACGAGCACTGATTCTGACATTCTATTAATCAAATTTGATGATGCTGGAAATGTAATATGGTATAAGACATATGATAATAGCTATACAAATGATGAAGACTTTGCTTGTGATATTTATGTATATCCTGGTATTGATCAAATAGTTTTAGTATCTGGTGCGATTTCGAATGGAACAGCTCAGCAAGGAATCATTCTAAAATACAAATATGATGGAACCTTATTAGGCACAGCAACAAGTTCCGACAATCATGGATCTGTTGTATTTACTGGAATCACTGCAGATGCGCTTAATAATATTTATGTTGTGGGTCATAAAGTAAATGTAGCTATCCTCGAACGATATACAAACGATACACTTACAGCTTCTGGATCTGTTACCTTTCCAGAATCTTCCAAACATAGCAGAGCAACCGCAATTTATATGAAAAGTATATCTGCTGTTTATATAACCGGATATGTTGTAAATACCTATCTTGATGAGTTCTTCTGGGTTGTAGATGCATATTCATTCACAACAACAAAATATGTAACACATTTCACGGGCTATGATAATTATCCTTTGGGTCTTGTGTCAACACCACCTGCAGGCATAGGTGGTAGTATTGATTATTTCATAATTGCTGGTTACCATAACTACTTTGATGGTAGCGAGAAATATATCTATTACTGGCAAATCGTATCCGCAGATAATGATGATGATTCCTTATCGAACTTCTGGGAAATTCGAAAAGGTACTGATATGTCTGTAAATGATACAGATGGCGACGGATTGTTTGATGGTGTAGAAGTTTATACATACAATACAAATCCTTTGAATAATGACACAGATGCAGATGGACTACTTGATGGTGCAGAGGTCAATACATATCATACAGATCCTTTGAATGCCGATACAGATGGTGATGGACTACTTGATAGTGCAGAGGTCAATACATATCATACAAATCCCAACAGTAGTGATACAGATAATGATGGATTAAGTGATTATGCAGAAATCAATACATATCATACTAATGCAACTAATCCTGATACCGATGGCGATGGTATGCCAGATGGTTGGGAAGTACAGTATGAATTGAATCCAACTAATTCTTCTGATGCCGCATTAGATGCAGATAACGATGGACTCACAAACGTGCAGGAGTACCAGCATAATACTAATGCAACTAATCCTGATACCGATGGCGATAGTATGCCAGATGGTTGGGAAGTACAGTATGAATTGAATCCAACTAATTCTTCTGATGCCGCATTTGACTTGGATAATGATAATCTCACAAACATACAAGAATTTCAGCATAACACAAATCCAAGAAACAATGATACTGATAGCGATGGTATGCCAGATGGTTGGGAAGTACAGTATGGATTGAATCCAACTAATTCTTCTGATGCGAGTCAAGATTCTGATGGAGACGGTCTTACAAACTTACAGGAATATCAACAAGGTAAGAATCCAATGTATGATGATGTACCGCCCAAGTTCATTTCGGTCTGGACAGAACCGAATGCACCGGACGCAGGTAGTGAAATTATAATTAAAGCGAAGGTATCTGATCAGGTTATACACAGTGTGAACATTACATACTACATTAACGGTGAAATGCATACTGGCGAAATGGAAGCTGAAACAACTGAATCTATATTTCATTACTCATTAGGCATTTTGCCAGAGGGAACCAATGTTACATTCTATATTACGGCGTATGATGGAAACAATAATATGGCCAAGTCAAATACATACACATTTATCGTTTCTGAAGCCTCAACAGAGGTACCTACAGATCTATCAAAATATGCCGGATTTATGGCTATATTTATCGCGATCGTAGTACTTGTCGGAATAGCCATAAAGATTAAGAAGCGATAAAGTCTTTTTTCTTCTTTTTTTATTTTCATATGTTAAAATCCCAAAAATATTATTAGATGTTTATCACTATATGAATCAGTAAGTTCTAATTATGTATAATTGGTGTTCAAAAATGAAAATAGGTGTATTAGGCGCAGGTAGAATGGGTAAAGCAATCGCATATTACCTGTCTAAGAAAGGCGTAGAATTAAAAATTGGCGATATTAACCTCGAGAATGCAAAACAATTAGCCCATACATATGGCATAGATGATTTTATGAAAGTAGATGCAAGTAAAAAGGAAGATGTGTTAAAATTTTTTGATGGACTTGATAGTGTTATTGCTGCAGTTCCATATGATTATAATCTTTCCTTAGCACGTGTTGCAATTGAAAAACATGTTCATTTTACGGATTTAGGCGGAAATAATGATGTTGTCCAAGAAGAATTATCCCTTGATAATAAGGCAAAAGAATCGGATGTTTCAATTGTCCCAGACATGGGTCTCGCACCGGGTTTAGTTTCGATCCTTGCAATGGACGGATACAACCGCGTCAAAGGTGCTCATACGATTAAAATTCGTGTTGGGGGTCTGCCACAAGACCCTAAGCCGCCATTGAATTATATGATCGTTTTTTCAGTTCATGGTCTCGTAAATGAGTACATAGAGCCATCTATTATCATAAGAGACGGCGAACTCAAAACTGTTGAATCCATGACTGAAGTTGAAGATGTAAAGTTTCGAGAACCTTTTGGAACTCTGGAATGTTTCCATACGTCAGGTGGCGTATCAACACTACCATACACGCTAAAAGGTAAAATCCAGAATCTGGATTATAAGACCGTTCGTTATCCCGGTCATTGCAATATTATGAAAGCGATGTTGGACATCGGATTAGCCAGTGAAGACGAGATCAAGGTTGGCTCTAAAAAAGTTCGCCCTCGAGATGTATTCGAGGCTATATTGGATAAAAACCTACCCAAAGAAGGCAAAGATCTTGTCCTATTAAAGGTAATCATAGAAGGCAAAGGAAGCCATAAGTGCATATTTGAAATGATTGATTATTATGATGAGGAAACAAATCTTACTGCAATGATGCGTTCTACAGGATTCCCAATCGCCCTATTATCATACATGCAGGCAAATGGTGAAATCGAAGCCGGAGCAAAACCCCCAGAACTAGCAATTCATGATACACAAAAATTCATCGATACATTAATTAAAGATGACTTGCCAATCGACAAAATTGAGGGCTCCAGAGATCGCTGGAAGCATTGTGATGTCGATTAAATCTCTTTTATTCCTTTTCTTAAAAAATTGAAATTATTAATATAGACTTTTTTAAAATGAGAGATGTAAACAAACCAAAACTAAATTGGTAAAACCGACAATGTTTTTAGTCTAAAAACAGAATAAAATAGAGTTGATATTTGCGCAAGAGGGAGTAAAAATGGCTGAAATACGAAAATGGCTAAAAACACGAAAGGAAAAAGCAGCATATAAGGTGCTTCTTGACCATGCCAAACTTGTTCGAGATACAGTTCTTGATTTTGATAATCTACTAAAGGCATACAGAAAAGGTAAAGAAGGCGATATTGAAGTCATAATAAAGCGAATATCGCAAATGGAACATGAAGCAGATGCACTAAGACGAAAGATTCTGGATGAGCTTACAGTGGGAGATCTCCCGAGCGCAGAACGTGATGATTTAATGACATTAACTCGTGCTGCAGATAACATGGCCGATGCAGCACATCTTGCTGGAATTCGTCTAAATATGTTTGAATTCCCAATTGCGAAAAAGATTGCTAGTTTCTTAACCGAAATGTATTCTGGAAGCAGAGATTGCACCCAGAGAACTTATGAACTCCTATTTGATATGGTAAAAGGTAAAAGTGAAAACATTCTTGAACGCTGCGATGAGATCGATAGACTAGAGCATGTCGTTGATATTGCACATATGAAAACAATTAGTGTAATTCGGAACGCCGCAAAGAAAGGCGAATTAGATCCAATAGATGCTGTAATTGCCCTCAATGTTATTGAATTCATCGAAGATATTGCAGATTATTCAGAAGATGTTGCAGATGCACTGAGATTACTCTGGTTAAGAGCAAATGAATATTCCATAGTGAAATGAACTATACTAAAAAAATGAGCAGGAAAAAATTATTCTATTTCCATTATATGGCGACATGTTTCAGTTTCTGGATCATATGTGGAGTCCTTAATACTTAGGACTTTTCCAGATATCTCTTCTATTAATGCTGAAGTAACTCCTAATGCAATACAAATTGGTGGATTAATACCCAAAATGTTTAGTGCATTCCTCGCATAACTATGGAAGCAATTCTTTATATTTAGTTCGAATTTATTATCCTTAATTTCTGAATATTCAATGGAAGTGCCTATTGAATATTTTGCTACAGCCTCTCTGAATAGTTTTAGAATTTCTCTTAATTTATCGTATTCATCACTTGAACTATTGGGTTTAAAATTTTCTTTAATATATTCGAAAATTTTCTTGTAAGGAATTTCCTCGTTGCTTTTTTCCATCAATTCTTTTATTTGTATTCCAGTAATTCTAGCCGCTATTGACATATCAATTCCCAAATGTGGAATGCTTGCCATAACTGCAGCCATCGTAATGCCTGCAAACTTTCTCTCCATGGATTTAGATGTACTCATAAGAGATCACCATATTAATTGTAGAGCCCAGAAAATATTTAAAATTTACTAACCAAATGAGAAAACTTTTTTTTCAAAAAGCAAATTCTTTTAAAAAATCGGTAATATAAAAGAATATTTATGGATTCTGAAACTAAACATATCAAATATTCCGCAATAATAAACTCAATAAATCTTTATAAATTGTCTTAAAATTTATGCAAAAAATCGAAATATGCCTTAAAAAATATTTAAAAACAAGTTTTATCATATATGATATTACAAAAGCAAAGGGAGATTATTTAATGCCTACTGGTAGTGGGGACATCAATGAACTTCAAAGACTTCGAAATGAAGCAACAAAGCGACTGGATATTGCGATGGTTTTAGTAGTCCTAATGCTGATTGGATATGTGGCCATTCATTACAAACAGTCTGAATATACAAATCTAAACATATTCTTCTTAGGATTTTCTGTAATGCTTATTTTTGCCATTTTGTCACTATATTTCGGAGGTCAATTCTCCCTAAATTTTAATCTTCTCTCGATATTATTGATATCTCTTGCATTAGGAAACTATTCACGCATAAATTCGAATTCATTCATGATTTTGTCGTTCATGCATGCTTTGACTTTTTCATTTTTATTGATCTTGCTAGTTTCACAGATACCGTTTGCAAAGTATAAAGACTGTTACGCAGATGGATACACGCGAATTGAACGTAAAAGTATCTTGAAGAGTATTATTATCTCGATTGTAATTTTTATAATCGATATATTTCCAATGATCAATATCTTCAGTATGGCATTCTTTCCGGAGACTGGAGACGTATGGTGGATTCTCCCGAATTATTCAATCACACTTGGATTTAATCATGCGTTCATAATACCGATTCTTGTCATTTTGTTTAGTTTAGTTATTTTTGTATTTCTTCCATTTAGAACATTACATAATTTGACGCCCGAAGAGCGATTGCTTATTCTCCTTATGGTCATTTCTATGGTAGAAGGAAGCATAGTTTATGAAATTTATTTGATATTATCCGGTCATGAAGTATCAAGTTGGTTTCTACCCTATATAAGCTTTGGAATGCTGGGTATAACATTTTCAGTAGCACCAATTATTCTATTATTCTCGATCAATATTTTATACCGGTATAAGAATGGTATTATAACTTCTCTCAAGTTGTTAAGAGATAAGCCCGAGCAGTTCATATTTTCATTCCTATTCACATTTCTCTTATCTGCATTCATTGGATTAGGATTAATTGTGATTTTTAATATTACACCCACAGAAATCAATTTGATTAACTCCTCAGATTTGCCGAAAGGTCTCTATTATCTTAGTCAGGCATTTGTCAGAGGGTTCTGGGAAGGCGAAGTGAAACCACCATTAGAATATGGAATTCCACTACTATATTTCACGGGACCTGCTGCGGTCTACATGTGGCCTACACTAAAAATTAGAAAATCCTACTATCGGCGTATAAAACTCTATGAACTAATACTATTTGCCATAGGAAGCTTACTATTGATCGCTTTATTCATAGCAATGCTAAAGCTGAGCCTTCCGACAACAAGCTATTGGGTTGGTATTTTTATTTCAGTAGGAATTACGGTTTTAAGCTTCTATAGAGCTTTGTGGGAACAAGACCGAGTAATGAGTAATTTGAAACAGTTAAGCCCTAGAGCAAAAGAGGTTGAATATCATTCCCGAAGGACATTACTTCATGTTTTACAGGCTACGATTACGTTATTTGTACCTGCTCTAACAATAATTGGTATTTCTGAAAAATTTGATTTTAATTTAATTTTCTATAGGATGTATACAAACACAATTTCACTTAACATTTCTATCTTCGGGCATCAAATGTATTTGACAGTTGAATCTATTTTATTCATTATTGCTAGTCTATTTTCTGTACTCATAATGCCAATGGTCGGATATATTGTTCCAGAAAAAGACTTGCTGGAATCTTCAAATCTTAAAAGCGGAACATATCTTAGAGTTTCTAAGTTGAAATTATCAGTTATGATTTTGATGTTTATAATTTCTGCAATCGGTTTTATGATTACTACAAACTTCTACTATCAATTCTTGTTCGGTACAATCATGAGCTATATCATTGTATGTATAGCAAATCTGATGCTTATATATAAGAACCCAGCTTCAGAAGAGGAGGATAAAGAATGAATACGTTGTCTTTTCCAATACTTGATATAATTACTGCAAGAAAAGGCGGTAGTGGAAAAACCATTACTGCTCTTGTAAAAATTAACGAGGCCTTCAATGAAGGATTAAATGTCTTACTCATTGATACTAATGACATGAATCCGGATGCTGCAGATATTACTATCGGCACTTTTGATATGTATGCCAAGATTTTTGGTCCGAAACAGATCAAAGTTGAGGAGCGTATCATTGCTGGACGAATTGCATATAAGAAGTACATCATAAATATAAAAGGAACTGGAAAACAAAAGAATGTTGGCGTCATTTGGAGCAAAGGTGCAAATAGAGGTTCATCACACGATTTCTGGAAAATTATTTCGAGATCTAAGAACATAATTGAACACGAAGGATACCAATATATTGTAATCGATACGAATACTGCTTTCGATAGTATCACGCCGGACATTGAAACTCTAGAGGTACGAAACTTCATCTTCCTGAATTGGCTTAGTGAAAAGCTTGGAAAGTATGAAGAAGCGAATGAAGTTGTTGAAAATCTAATTGAGGAAATTCCATCTAAGAACTTCGCATTGACGCACATTCTGCGATTAGGGGTACTATCAGATAAGAGATCACTCCTCAATGAATTTGAACTGCTTGAGAAGTTCCGAAAACTAATGCAGAAGAAGGGTAAAAATGCATTTGTACAAGTCGTAATAAATAATTATGTCGCTTTGAGTGGTGAATTTACTCAAAAGAAAGGCTTCATATCCTTCGTATCGAAAATATTCAAAACTAAGGATTCCAAAGCAACCATGGAAAGATTTGAATCCTGTAAATCAAAGGACACGGATATTCAAATTGGAAATGGTATCATTTTATCAAGTAAATCCTTATCAAATATAATCGGAAAATATGTAGAGGAACACGAGACTAAAATCAGAAAGATCGAAACAGATGCATACGAAAAGAACCACTCTCGAAACTATATAACGAAACGTGTCTTGAAGAATCTTACTAAAGTTCTAGCAAAGATGTTTCTTGAATTGCTAAAATATGAAAATGAAACAAAGCAGAAAATCTTGAACTTGTCTATTATTCCTTATTATGATTACGACCTATCAACTCTGATTTATGACTTAAAGCAAATCAATACCATATCTAAAGACCAGGTGTCTTTTGTGGAGGCCTTAATTAAGGCAGGACGTATTACACCTCAAGAGATAGCAGCTCAGATCGATTTCGATGGTCCCATGCTATCCATTTTCAAATTGATGGGATATGAAGATATTATTGATAAACGAAACAAGTATAACTTAGAAACAATCTTCGAAGATTTTAAAGACCAAAGTACAGATATCGCTGTAAAAGACATTATGGGCTTCTTTAGTGGCTATCGCGAAAAAATAAGGACTCTCCTTAGAACAATTAGTGCGGATGAAAATAAATCTAAATAGTACGTCAACTTATAAATAATTATATATAGATGAAAAATGGAGAATAAATTTGGGGTTGCAAAATGACATATACTTTTGCATTGCCTCTCGTATTAGTTCAGGCAAGTACAGATATTGCTTATGATGCGTATGATGAAGAATTAAATCTGACAATCATTGATAATGAATTTAAGGACTTATTTCCTGAGAAGGCAAAAGGACCTAAAATCTGGATAATGGGTCGAGAGTACAATATCTTGGACTATTCTGCATTAACATATAGAGATCCAGAATCAGTTTACTCGACGCATAAAAAAGTGGGCCTCGTTAAGAAAATCGTCGATTCTTTTTGGAAAGTGCATACGAAAAAAGGACGAATACAACAAGTATCTCCAATAAAGAAAAATGCATTTCCAAACGGCTTAGCAATTAGAATTCAAAAGAGTGCTTCTGAAGAGATCGATACTAATTTTTTGAGCAGACTGTTCTTGAATATATTAAAAATAGTAAAAACTGAACAAGATAAATCTAATGAACTTGAAGGACAAATAGGGAAGTTTGATCCTGAGAAATATAATATTGATTTCTTTTTCTATGAAACCCCTATCGAATTATTGAACGCTTCAAATTGTGATGAATTAATTAATAATCTTAAAAACGAGAAAATTTATTTCGGGCTTGTCTTATACATTCCTAAGGATATTAAGCAACCCTCAAATATCATTCAACAGGTTATTGGCTATCCTGCATCATTCATATCACAAGGTTGGGTGGGATTCATTCCTATTTTTAATAATAATATACACCCAAGAATGTTTACTGCGGAATCATTAATGGTTATGAAATCAACGCAATCTATAGCTTTGGTTGATAATGAATGTTGCAGAAGCGAGTATGAAATATTACTAACACCATTTAAAGAGATGTATCATTCAAATATTGGACCGAATGTGAATGAATTCACCATCAATGATGATGCAATAATTACAAAAGCAAATTATCAAAATAGCATAAAGAAACCAATTATGCTGGATCCATTTACATTTCACTTAGCTATGCTAGAGAGCAATAGAATGGATGCAATGCTTACTTTATTGATCGAACTAATATCGCGAAAGTCTGAGGAGTTGGTCGAACAACATTCATTATTAAGTGGAATATCTGTCGCATATAGCCTTCATAAAATTGAGAAACCTATTAAAGCAATTAATGAACATGTGAATTTAGCGTATCCAAACGATGAGATATTACATCCCCGTGTAAACCTATTGTACTGGATAATTGAAAATAGTAAAGAATATGAAATTAATCGCGAATATACAGTGCATCTTAGTAATTTATTCTATATAAACGAAAAGATCATGATTGCTTCTAGATTCCTCAGAAGATTACTTAACCATGCAAGAAGACGAAATGAATTCACATTTACAATTTCTACTAGATTCGTAGCCATGATTTTTGGCGATATTGATCTTGTTCTTTCACCAGATCTTGCAATAAATGAAAGAACATCCCTAACAACATGGGCATACTCACTCAAAAGCTTCTATACGTATTGGAATATGCTATCGAGACCTCCAATATCAAATCTAATAGTCCAGATTGGTCGCGAACGCAATAATGATGATTTCTTCGACGAGGATGAAAATGAAAAATTCAGTAAAGAAATGGGTTTCAAGGAAATAGTTGATGTTTTTGCGACTATGTCTTTTAGAAAAGGTATAAGGAACCCAATAGAAAGAGCGAATAACTTTATATCATATTTAAACCGTAATGAAACAATTCTAAAAAGTATTGCAGACCTTATGAATAATACATCAGAAAGCTTACAGAAAAGCTATGCAGAATATGAACATAGGAAGCTAGAATCTTCTAAATATCCATCAACACTATTATGGCTCTTGCGAAATATCTGGAACAAAGAGCATCCTATTTACAAAATTGGTAGATTTTCTGTCTTAATAATAGGGAGAAGGCCATATGTAAAAACATAGGTGAAACCAAGTGATAAGAAGAAAATCCAGAACAAAAATTTGGATTTTAATATTGGGCCCAAAAGATACTGGAAAAACAAGCTTCCTGGTCCAATTTGCTAACATCGTCAGTTATGCACTCAAAAAGCTTGAAATATCTGTACAAGGAAAACTTAGGTTAAGCCCAACAGAAACAACAACTGTTGATAACGATTTATTAGTTTGGAAACTTTCAGAAACAAATATTAATTTCTTAGCAACTGGCGGAGGCTATCTATCCGAAATAGTTCGAAATCGTAATGAATCCATACAAAAAACGTTTCGTTTAGGTACAAATGAGCAATATATCATGCCAGTTTTCATTCTTGGAGATAGCATCGTAACAAAACCATCGACTGAAGTCAAAAACGCTTTACGTGTAATTTCTGAATTATTAATTAAATTTGGAAAACATTACGATTTTCAAATTAATAAAATTCCACTCTTAGCTGTCATAAATAAGGCGGACTTGTACCTCTTAAAAGAAAATTTGATCGATAAAGACTTCCTAAATACAATGTTCCGAAGGCTTAATGAAATAAATGATCAACTTTTTGAACGTCGTGCTAACTTTAAAATTATTAAGGGATATTCTAAGATTGGCGGAATTGAAAAGGTCTATCTTATTAATGAATCACCAGAACTAAGTTTTAATAAATTATTGGAGAAAAAAAGCAATCTATTATCCAAGTTATCATCAATGGAAACGAAATTAGTCCCGTCAGAAGTTCTTAATGGGCTAATAGAAGAGCTTAATAATGAGAAACTTGCAGATCTTGCGGTATCTACGATCACAGACTTTTTGGAGTTTATAAACCAAAGCTTACATATAAATAAAATCGATAAAGAAACAATAAACAAAGTCATAAAATCAATTAGAACACACAAAAGCGACTTTTTTAAATATCTCGGATTATAAAATCTAAATTCTGAAAAGAATTTTTTTCAATCATTTTTTGATTTATGGAGATTATATATTTTTATTTAATTCTGTTTGTCTTACGTTTATAAAAATAATAAGTTTAAATTTTTGATTTATAAATATAAGAGGTGGAGCCCGGGTAAAAACGGTCAGGAGGGGAGACTTTTGGGATTACTTCGTTTGAGGGCCTTCAAAACAAGATATACCCGGGCTCCATTTTTGTTTTCTTGATATTTATTTTGTCATTAATCCCATATAAGGATAGCTCATTCTATTCGCATATAAAAATTTTTCTCTTTTTTAAAAATATGTAGCAATATTACATATTAAGAAGGCAAAATATGCCTTTTCTATAATTTTATTATATTTTTTGGAACTTTTCTAATAATTAAGGAAAAAATTTTTAAAATGAAAAAGAGAAGAATTTAATTTTTTAAAAATTGTATTTTCAGTCATACGAGGAACATATAAATACTAAGAAATCGTCACATACCTTCTGAGGGAAAAGTCTTGAGCGACGAGAAAAACCTAGCGCGATTGAAGCATACATTCTTAGGTGCAAGCCGAGGCATTTTATTGGCGTTAGCACAACAATTTAGTATTGATGATGCAATGATAATTTACCCCGCATTATACAGTGGAGCAGCAATTTCTTTTGCGGAACATGAAATAAAAGAAAAGTCCTTACAACACACACTTGAGGATGCCACAAAGCTTGTGGAAGCCTATGCGAATGAAGTTATGTCTCCTGAGAAGATCACTATAGAAAAAGGCAATGATGAAATAATTATAAGCATTCATGGAGATATTCGGTATAAAGAAATTTTTTCCAAACTAGATTTAGAGTGCAACAAAATTTGCGAGATTGAGCTTTCCGCTCTTCTCGAAACGCTTTCTGCAGCGTTTGAAATCATACCAATAGATCTTGATCCAAAAAATGGATTATGTAAATTTAGACTCACAAAGATTGCGTGACTTGCGATATAATTCACAAAGGTTATCCTAAAAATTAGATATATCTGTATCCCTTTAAGAAAGCTAAGACCTTCGAAAAGCCCATGGATTGATAGAGTGAGTAGGCTCGTTTATTACTACATGTTACTGCTAGACGGACTTCCGAAAAACCATTGGCCTTTAGTCTTCGCAAGGATTCATACATTAAAGCTTTTCCAAGTCCCATACTACGATATTGTGGTATCACCCCAATTGCGTTTACAAATCCTTTATTAAATTCAGATTTCAACATGGCAATTCCAACTATACGGTTATCCTTTTCAATTCCAAAAATCAATCCCTTTGCTATTAAACGATCACTTAGCATTTTATCTTCGATTAGTTGAGAGGTGCGTGTGAGATTATTTAATTCGGGATAGATATGTACTTCAGGAGAATTTCTAAATGCGTCGAAAAATGCCTTGATAAATTGGTAATGTAATTTTGATTCATAATTTATAAATGAGAAGCCTTTAGGAAGTTGTACGTGTTGAATGTCATCGATCTTGCGTTCTAGCATATGACGGACATCAATATTGAATCCTTGTTCTTGAAATACACTCAGCAAGCGATTCTCATCATTTATAATGGCTGATTCAACATTTATCTTTCTGATCGATTTTGGGATTACGGTCATTAATTTTAATAACGCAACTTCTGCTTGAAATTTCCAATTTTCATCATCGCGAATATATATAAAATTCAAAAAGATCTCTCTATTCTTTTTATAGTACCCAAGGAAGACTTTAGGGTCATTTGGATTATCTACAACAATACGTATAATCCCTACGGAGATTAGATATTTCATGCGTTTATAATATGCCTGTTCTTCAGGTGTCAGATGTAGCTGAAGTAAGAAATCTTCAAATATCTGTGAAAAGTACTTCTTAAGCATAATGTCACCCAATTTACATAAATTATGATACTTATATAGATAGATTTTTTTTTAAGATTATTGAAAAAGAAAGAAAAGAGAAAAAGATTACTCTGGGATTTCTATTGCAGGTCTTTCAAACTCTTTGCGTAGCTTTTCAAAGTCAGGATCTGTTTCTACATATCTGAATATGATTAATCCGATGATTATGAATATTGAAGATACAGGGCCCCAAATATACATACCAAGTTGATTGGGTAAGTCTACGATGTATCCCGTAAGAACCATTGCTATTGCTTGGAATATATTGAGAGGAATCGAATTGAATCCTGTATACATTCCAGCTCGATTTTCGCCGGACATAATCTCATCAACTTCAATAATGTGAGCCATGATTGCATATGGAAACAGCCAGTATCCCGAAATTCCTATAGATGCTAAGGCAATGAAGATGTATCCTTGATAATCTATGGGTAAAGGTATCGTAGGTGTTCCGATGAACAATGTCATGAATAGAACTATGCTTAGAAGGGATAATGCAATGGTCATTGTAGATTTTATCCCCATTCGGCTGCCCATTCTTGTCCAGATAACAAAAAAGACGAGAACAACCAATAATAGGATCAGAGCGAATACAAATAATTTCAATCCTTGGAGCTTAAGAAAATCAGAAACATAAGTCAAAATTATTGTTATTATTATTGAGAAACCAACGGACATCATTCCTTGAGAAATCAACCAAAGGTCATAATTTTTATTCTTAACGGCCTGCAAGGTTTCCTGAATTATGTTCTTACTCGGAATTGGGCGTTCTGGTTCTCGAATAGTTAGATATGCTGGCATGTACATTATAATCTCAACTATTGCAAGAATAACTACTAGTTCGATAAGAAGCGTACCGCCTTGATTGATTATCATAGGTAGCGTAAATGTTCCTACAATACCAATTATATTTCCAATCAGATTAAACGTATTTTCGTATCCGGAAACTTCAATTCGCTCCTCTGGTGTAGTGATTTCCTGCATCCATGCTTGATACGGTGTAAGAAGAAAACCATAGAAGAAATTAAACAAACTTAACCAGAAAGCTTCGTAGAGAAAAATAATAAATTGGTCTGTTAGTGGAATAAAGAATTCTGGTAAATATAAAAGCATGAATGAGATTGCAAGTCCAATTGATCCAATTATTATAAATGGGCGGCGTCTTCCGGACTTGCTATTCGAAATTTTATCGCTCAAATACCCAATAAAATATGCACCAAATGCAATGACTAATTTACTTATTCCATTCGCCCAGCCGTCTAGAACAGGGTTCAGATTATAATGAGACAAGTATATATAAAATGTAGCAAGCGATATGATACTCAACAAAGATGTTGACCCAAGGCGACCCATACCATAAAATACTTTCTTGATTTGTCTCATCAAAATCAACTCAACTTTTTTTACAAATAATTAAGGAATACGAAGATAAAAATGTTAATAGAACTAATTTTGAGTAGGAATTATTAACTAAAATAAACGTTTACTCCATTACACTGATAACGATCTAGCGTTTACTATTTTGGTTCATAATTCTCATGATTTCACAAGGCTTAGCGATTCTATTTGAAATTCAGCAACCTACATGTACTGGAATGAAAAATCAAGTGTTGAATCTTTATTCTAATATTTAGTGGTCAAAAAAGAGGAAAATAAAATTTAATTGATCCTTTTCTGGACATTCCTGTAAAGTTTTGGTTTTTCCCAGATCCTAATGATACCGCCCATATTTCCAGAATATAGGTAATTCTCATCCGTTGCAATTGAGCTGGACCATTGATTAATATACATGAATTTTAAGTTTAGGTCTAGATCATATGCTCGAATATCCCCTGCTACAGCAGTATATAAGATCTCATCATCTGCAGTCATACTTCTAATCGGTACTTTACTAATATGTGATTCATTGATCTTTTCGAATGTTTTAATATTCCATGATTTTATCGCGCCATCAGCTCCTGCAGAATACAATATGTTATTTCGAATCACAAAACGTCTAACACCGGATTTATGTGCTTTTATTAATTTAATCTGTTTCAGTTCATGCTTATCAATGACTGAGATTGTTCCTTTGTGTGTTCCGATGTAAATATTGTTGTTATCAACTATTAACGCTGTAATAATTCCAGAATCTTCAAAGTAATTTGCAATTTGCTTCCAAGAACCTTTTTCATAGATATATAGGTCATATCCCGAACCAGCGTAGAAATATCCGTTCTCAATTGCAATTATAAACGCGGACCATGAGAAGTCCGAAAGCTCCATAACGAACTTCCATGAATTCTTTTCCCAGATGCCAATTCTGTTTTTCTCAAGCGATGCATAAACGAAATTCTTATCTACACAGATCATCTTAGCAGGCTTATTTCCCTCATACAATTCAACGATTTTTTCTAAAGTATATTTGTCTTTGACAATAATCTTTCCATTCTTCAAAACCATATATAGGTAGTTCTCGTCAACTCGATTGAATAATATTGGACTGTCCTCTTTCTTTTCAAGAACGGGTAAGAGATACTTTTTCTCCCACCTACTGATAGACCCATTTGAATGTGCTGCATAGAGAAATTCTTTTGTTGGCACAAGTGACAATGGATTTCCAATGGCTCGCGAATCGAAGAAGATTTTTGTCATAGTTTCTTTCAGTATTGCTTTGAAATGACCGTTCTTGTACAGAATGTAAATTAGTTTTTCATCAATTCTGATTTCGTCAATAGGCTCATCTTCTTTGAGAACTTTCACAGCCTTATCATATTTTCCTTTTTCGAAAATATGTATTTCATTCTGAGATACTATATAAAGTCGTGAATCGTCATTTTCTACAATTGGATCCTTAAGATTTTCATTAATTACATCAGATTTCCAACTTTCTTTTAACCATACTTTTATTTTCCCGTCCTTTGCACTCGAATAGATATGTTTATGGTCTGAACTAATTGAAAGAATTGCTGACTTATGCGCCTTTATTTTCTTTTTCGGTTCCCATATCTTTTTATTCCAAATTATCAGTTTTCCATCTGCCCCTCCAGTATAAAAATAATGTTCATCACTGAATACGATGACTTCACCTTCATTATGTTCTTCAATGATTGTTTCTAGCTTTTCATCCAATAGAGACCATACGAAAACCTTCCCCGCATCGGTACTTGCATAAATATATTCGGAATCCATATAGATTCTTACTATTGGCTCATTGGTGTCCGCAAATGTCTTGATCGGTTCGTATGAGTCTCTGTAGATGGCGACTATACCGTCTGACTGACCGAGGCAGATGTAATCATCATAAGCAGCAAGACATGTTATCCTCGCTGCACTGTCCTTTTGTTCAATTAATGTTTTCTGATCCGTTGCCATCTTAGACACCTCCTAAATAAATTTAAATATACTAATTTGATATAGCCAGTAATCAACTTTGTAGACATAATTAGTGATATTCGCTTACTGGCTCTCCACCGTAGCCCAAGTCAAAGAGTAAATCATAATTACTATGTAATTTTCATATATAAAATCTTTTGATTCTCCAATTTTTATAGTATATAATTTTGAATCAATCATGAATAGAATATTTAAAAATCACATAGACTGCTATTCATATTTTTATATTTTTATATTTTAAATTTGAAATTTTTTCTAATAAAACTTTGAGTTTTTAGTTATGTTTTTATATTTTTAATTTGAAGTATTATATAGGTGAGATTATTTGTCCAGATCAAAATTGGATGAACTTTATGATAAGTTTGAAGATTATGAACGCCGATTAGCATTGTTAGAAGAAAAAATAAAATCTGAAGAAGCACTCATACTAAAATGGAATAAAGATCTTGCGACAAAAGACGACTTGAAATTCTATTTCGAAAATACCATGCATGAAATCAAATTACTTAGAGAGGACATGAATAAGCGTTTCGAAGACATGAATTCACACATGCGAATATATTTTGGATTATTAACATTTGTAGTTACATTGATTAACACTATGATTACCGTTGTTGCTATAATGATTGTAAATAAACCATAAAAACAATCATAAATTCCAAGAAATTATTTTTTGTTATTTAGTAAATTCCCGAAATTATATATAAATACAAATTTTGAATCTGTGTAAATTAAAACCAAGTTTTAAAAAAATAAAAAATGGGCACTTATGTTGAAAGGAACCCGCCATCTACAGGAACTATCGCACCATACATATAACTTGCGAAATCACTTGATAGCACAAGGATCATTCTAGCTACTTCATCGGGGTCGCCCATTCGACCTGCAGGCAATCGCCATTTGAATTCAATACCTGATTTTATGAGCCCAAATTCACCGGTCAGAGCATCCTTTAACTTATCACGTGTTCCAGGTGTTGAAATACCACCCGGAAGTATTACATTCACATGAAATCCTTTGTTGCCATATTTTCGTGCTAGAGATCGAGACAATGCAATTACAGCAGCTTTGCTTAGGCTATAATGTACAAGATCTGCCTCAAATGGTAATATTGCTTCTATCGTCCCAATGTTAACAATATGTCCCCCCTTTTTCTTTCGGGCGGTTATCATGTGCTGGCACATCCAGAATATAGACGAAAAATTAATGTCCATAACCTTCTTATAGAACGATTCATCGATTTTCTCGTAATCCTTGAATGGATAGATTCCCGCATTATTAACTAGAATGTCTGGTTCTCTGCCCTTAATAGTTTCCCAAAGATTGTCAATTTCCGCCTTATTTGATAAGTCTACCCTGAAAATTTCAATTTCAACTTTGTATTTTTCATGTATTTTATTTTTTACCTTCTCTAAACCTTCAAGATTAATATCTACGAGCTGTAAATCCGCACCAGCTTCCGCAAAACGAATTGCAGCTGCTTCTCCGATTCCGCCGGCTGAACCCGTGATCAATGCGCGCTTACCCTTAAAAGACAGCATATCTTGTAGGCTCTTATATTTTTTATCTCCCATTTGTACCTACCTCTTTTTTAATTATCCGTTCTAAAGTATAAAAAGTTATTTATAAAATGACAAAATTCTCATAAAATGAAAAGAAAGAAAATTAATACGCTACACGATAAAGATCAATTGCACGTTTCGAAAGCCAATCATAAAATATTTGGTTTAGTTTTTCTTGAATTTCAACATCAATAATGTATTTTGAGAGATATATGTTATACATCCTATTTTCATCGCTGTAAGAAATAACTTCAGCTGTTTTCTTCCTGTGATCTATTTTTACGCGGTATTTGAATTTGATTTTATGATTCGGATCAAATTGTTTAATTGAAATATGTAATATCGGGCCCTCTCGAGATGTTAATTCGATATGAATATTATCTATTGTATATGAACTGGGTTTTTGTGGATTTCCAAGATCAACAATTTGTGGGAATATTTCAAGCATGCGGTCATAAATATCATAATTTATCATCGTAGTTCATCCCTGTATTATATTCGTTAGAGTTTACAGAATTTTTACTATTAAACCCAACAATATTTGAAAAGGAAACATTTTGGAAATAATAAATGATGCTTTATTTTTCATATCATCTAATTTTTTATATTAGTCGTTTCACCCAAAATCTTTTTAATAAAAATGATAATATTTTTTATGAAATTTCACAAATCGATTTTTTCGATTTATTGGGAGAGTAGAATTCCAATGAACAATAATAAACCGTATGCCGTATTTGTATTTATGTTATTTGTGATTAGTTTTGGTTTTTCACAAAATATGATGACAATACCTCAAAACGAATCTCAAAACATACAAAATACAATTTCTATGGCACCTAAAATTAATGAATTTAGTAAGAAAGAGATTGGTGCAAGTACAACCGCTATCGATCTTGATAATATTACAATACATACCCTCAGATTATACAATTCGGAAGTTGCTAAATTAAACAACTCTATAATTGACAGGATCTATGTTAATGATAACAGCACACTCTGGCTCAGTAATTCCGTTGTGGATAACACATTGAATCTTTATGGCGGAGTTCATGTATATTTGTATAACGTCACAGTTGATACTATTGAATCATATCAATACGCTACAATAGAACTTGTCAATTGTAATATTACCGGCTATTTTGAAATGGGTGACTACAGCATAGTTACCATCCGTAATAGTACTATAAACCAATTAAATGAGGGAAGTACTTTTCGAGTATCCATACAGGACTCAAACATAACATACTATGAGGTTTCTGCAGATTATTCTCCACTCAATACGGTAATTGAAAACTCAAACATTACGACCCTATATATGGATGAATATCATAATCATTACCCTGAGACATTTGTACATATACAACATTCAAACATTACGAACTATTTAGGTCTTTTATATTGCTGGGGTCCCGGTTCAATACAATACAGTGGACCTACTGGAACACATACATTTGGAGTAGATCTTGACGAATATACAAAAGATTCGATTGTAAATATGGCTCCAAATAGTTACATCTTTATAGGCGATTGGGACTTGACACAGTTATCCTATTTAACGAATTGGAATAGAATATATTTGATCAATGGATCATATAGTCTCGGTAGTACAACTAATCCACATAGGATATATGCATATTATTCATCGGTATATGTATATACTTCTGTACTTTCCAGTGAACTTTACGGATATCATTCATCATTTGAATTAATAAATTCTGAATTTAAGAATACAGTTTATCAGAATGATAATTCAAACTTGTATCTATATAATGCAACAATTAACTCATTGTATACGTATTATAATACAAGTGCTAATATTATCGGCTCAAATATTACATCCTTTAGTTTTTCGCCATATTTAAAAAATGTAACATTATCAATAGTTAATACAAGTATCTATAGCTTTCGAGTATATGATAGTATTAACTATTTCAAGAACGTGAATATAACTTATGAATTTTACAACTACAATAGTCAAAGAGAAAATCAGACAATTATCAATGTATACGCCAAATATTATCATGATACCGCATATATATATTGTGATGCAAATATAACTCCAAGCGGTATTTTGACGGAATCTGGCGAGACGTTAATTCCTGAGAATCTAACATATTCAAAAATCTACTTTAATTCAATTAGCATATATAATGGAACCGTACGCGTTTCAAATATCTCGACTGCGACTATGTTCATGTTATATGGCGGAACATTAATTCTTGTAAATACCTCAATTTATCCAAATGGAGGAATAATTACTACAAGTGGAACTGTCGATATTTATAATTCAACATTTAACGGTTTTAATTATTACAACTACCGATTCTCAAACTCAAATATAACGATCTCGAATTCCACACTGAGTACAATGTATATCAATAACTCAACTATTGCTATTACTAATGTTTCAGTATCTTTAACAATTTATATGATTGATAGTAATGTAAACATATCAAATGCATTATTCACAACAATGAGTTATGCCATTCTTAGCTATAATACTAAGCTCAGTTTAATAAACGTACAAATTTCAGGCAGTATATACACTGGCGTAAATCCATATTCTGGTTATTCATACATATACACTAATACCTATAATTTTGATAATATAAATAATTATTTCGTAAATGTTACAGTCAATAATTATCAAGAGCTCATTCTGGGTACCGGAACAAATAGTATAACAATGGTCGATAATGTTGTAAGCGGTAATTTCATCAATTCAACAATGCATGTAGAAAACCTTGTTTATTCAACTAAAACGTATTGTATATTGCTCTACGAAAATAGTACAATGCAAATTATAAATTCAACGATCCTTAATTCAAAGTTTCAATTTATAGTAATGCGAGGAAACTCGCGAATAATTATGAAAAATTCAACTGTAGATGAAGATATTAGATCGTATGATTATGCATCTTTTGTGCTTACAAATTCAACGGTTGGATACATTTATAGTTATGGCCATACAACCCTATATGCAAATACAACTTTATTTGATAAGACAATATATCTAAATGAATACTCACAATTTACTATAGAAAACTCGACATTCCATAGTTATATCTATATTAAACAATATTCAACATTAAATATTCGAAACTCTCATTTTCTAGAATCATATTATAAAATATCAGTATACAACAATGCGAAATTAACGTATATCAACGATGAATACAATGATAGTTATCCTGCAGTATCCGTAAGAATTTCATCCAGCCGAGCAATGAATTCGTATGTAAAGAACGTTAAATTAAGTACGGTCTATACATATGATGTAGTAAACTTAACGCTCGTAGGTTGCAATATAACCAAGCTTTCAATCTACTCAACATACTTTACAAATAATTTCACCGAATTTGTTGAAAATCACAACAAATACTATAATTGTACAATCGAAAATGTTTATGGATATTTAGGCGTTTCAACGATGTCTACAAAAGTAAATTCCACTGGAGTGTATCCAAATCCGAGCGATTATTATTACTCAGAATTCATTAACACAAACATATCTGCATTTTATAATGACAATTGTGTATTATTCAATGATGGTAGTATATCTGGTGGTAATAACTTAATCTATGGACTTTTTGCCTATGGTATATATCAAATATTCGTACCAACTATTGAAGCCGGGCCCAGTGTAATTCATAATGAATACTCATATCATAAATTACTACAATGGCATCTCGAAGGATTTTCATTAGAAGGCTACATCCTCTATATGAATGGAACCGAAATAGATGTAGTAAATACGCCTCCGAATGTAACGGTCTCTATCGATCTCGGAACACTTGATGTCGGAATGTATAATTATACCATAGTCATCTATTCATGGTACGTTGTGAATGTGAGCACTGTAATTGTATATATACATCCTATAGCTGCGCCGGTAGTAACATTTCTTGGATCTAGTTATGAAATTACAATTAATAGTACAGACACTGTGACGCTATCATGGAAGGCGGAAGATTTCAGTCCAACAACCTATGAAATTCTTGTGAACAATGTATCTGTAGAAACAGGCACTTGGGAAGCAAATCAAACGATTTCATACGTATTTTCCGGTGAGCCGGGTACATATACTGTATTAATAAAATTCAGAGATGCATTTAACTTAGAAACGCCCTTTGCTATCACTATTCACGTACTTTCAGCACAAAATAATACAGCTCAAAATGATCTTCTGACGCAATATGCTCTTGTCATAGTAGTTGTCGGAGTAACTGTCGTTGCGGTAGTAGTTATCTATCTCAAGAGAGAGAAAATATTAGCGTTAATTAGAAAGTCTTAGTTTGACTTTCTCCTTTTATTTATTTTTTATATAATCAAATTTTCATTTCATTCCATACAGTTTATCTTATATTGTTTTGAGCATATTTTTAGATACAGGATTTAGTATAATTCCGGAGTGTAAAAAATGGAATATCATATACGGTGTAGAAAGGGAGATGTCGCAAAATGCGTATTATTGCCTGGAGACCCAGGGCGTGCTGAATGGATAGCAGAAAACTTTTTCGACGAATATCGAACAGTTGCAAAAAACAGAGAATTCTGGACCTTTACTGGCAAGTACAAAGATATGGAGATCTCAGTAACATCAACGGGAATCGGTAGTCCATCCGCTGCAATTGCGATTGAAGAATTAATTAGAGTCGGAGCGAAATGTTTCATACGGGTTGGTACTTCAGGATCATTACAACCCTTTATAAATCTTGGAGATATTGTCATTGCTACCGGTGCAGTACGCGATGAGGGAACTACACATCAATATGTACCACCGGAGTATCCTGCAGTTGCTTCTTTTAAACTACTTACATATTTAAGTAAAGCTGCGGAAGAGAGTAACGCCCGATATCATATAGGAATTGTCCATTCAAAAGATGCCTTTTATTCAGAATATGAAGAAGAAGTACCAAAAGCAGATATTACTGCACGCTGGAAAACATGGGAAAAAGCTAATGTTCTTGCAACTGAAATGGAATCCGCAGCATTGATGGTTGTCGGTTCTATCCGTAAAGTTCATGTAGGAACCGTACTTACAATTATTGGAAGTACACATACTGGAGAACCTGTCTCTTCAGAAAAAATTTCTCTCGAACCAATGATAAGGATCGCACTTGAAGCAGGACACGCATTTTTAAGTGATGAAAAATAAAAATTAGCCCTGCTTTAGTCTTCTAATTTCTCTTTTTATTTTGAATAGTTTATTAATCAATTCCACATATCTACGGTCTCGCTCTTGAGCTGTTATTTCGCCTTCTTTATATTTTAATTCAATTAAATCAAGCTCATCAAGAATTATCTGCTTTTCCTTTTCCAATTTAATGAGTTGTATGTCTTCCTCAGAAACGTCTTCCAAACCAGGACTTATCACATCTGTTTTTTCAGGTACTGTCGTAGTTTCATGTTTTGGTACTAATTTTGGAGATGGTGGTGGTAAAGGTATTCGCTTTCTAATAGGTGATTCAGGAGTCGGTGCAGACGTTTCGGAATACCCAGCTCTTGACTTGTCTGGTACTCTTGTCGGTGTGCTCACGATCTTCTCAACTGTTTTCTCATCTATGAATTTAACAGGTTTAGATTCCCTTTTGAATACGCCTTTCAGTTTCTCAATAATACCTGAAAACATACCTCTTTTCTTGTCTGTTTTTGTCTCTGTGCCATCACTCAACAGTAGTCACCTGTCCTTAAGGAAAAAATGATCCATCCCATAATCACTTATTAATAGCGCAAAACTAAGATTTAAGGCTGTTGCTTTCTCCCAATGTGAATCTTAATTCTAACTGAATTTATAGATTTTCGATTTTAATATATTTTTTGAAAACACCGTAAAAAATAGATATATAAACCATGGCGTGCTTACTAAAAACGAAAATTCCTTTGAGGCATTGGGGTGTTCTTTAATGACGCAATATGACAACAATGTTACAATTTATCAATGTCGAGTCTGTGGAAAATTTACACTAGAACCTTATCATTGTAGACAAAAAGCTCGAATTTTACTAAAGCCAGATGTCCGAATGTCACTAAGTAAGGTTCTCGCACTAATTTTAAGACATAAACCAAGTGCATTTAATATCCATCTTTCACATAATGGCTTTACTGTTGAAACAATTGATGTAGTAGCACATAGGATTGGTAAGAAAAAAGGAATTCCTTTCGAAGCAGATCACATCCGAGCAATTGCTATGTTCGATCCTAAAGGAAGGTTTGAAATTCGAAATAACAGAATACGTGCCGTTTATGGTCATTCGATTAATGTTGATCTAGGATTTGAACCTGTAAAACATCCACCAGAAATAATTTACCACGCCTCGCCTATCGGAAATCGAAAGATAATCATGGAACTCGGAATTTTACCCCAAAAACGTAAATTTGTGCATTTGTCGCTAAATAAGAATGACGCCATTGAAGTTGCACGACGACACATTAGTGAAGATACACTTGATAAACGAGTCGTGCTGTTTGAAATATCTACATCTAAACTGAAAGAACTTGGTGTTGAGCTCTATAGGCCTGCAAAATTGGTATTCATCGCAACTCACATTCCGCCAGCAGCAATTGTCGGAGCCGAAATAATTTAAAAATAATAATATGTATATTTCAAAGAGAAAAATTTTTAGCCGTCTTTTTTACTATTTTTCATAATTATCGGATACAATCAGGTGGGCATTTTGGAGTTCTTTAAGAAATTTTTCAAAAATCCTAATGCAGTCCTTTTAATAGAAGGACGCCCAGGCTCAGGAAAAACAATTCTAAGTTTGACTATATCAAAGATACTTAGACGAAAGGCAATATATATTTCAACACGTGGAAATCCTATGGATGTCCTAGAACAAATACCGATAGCCAAGAAAGTACTGTCTAAAGAGGATCTCGTAGATGCACGCGGCAGCCTATATAACGACAGCGATCTTAAAACAATAAGGTCACCTGATGGTATCTCGTTGATAGAACAGCTTCGCACATTACGTAAGCAAAACCCCGATGCGATTTTCATAATTGATAGTATACAAGCATTTGAACGAGTTTTAACAAAATCTAATATGCATGTTTCAGAAATTCATCAATTAATAAAAGGAAATTGGATATACATAAGTGAAAAAGAAGATGAGTTCAATATTGAACGGGATGTATCTGGAGTTATTAAACTTGGATTCAAAATAATAAACCAACGACGATTCAGAGTATACGAAATCACAAAATCTCGTGGAGTCCCAATCGAGCGACCTTTCGGTGTGTATACACTTGTCGATGGCATATTTCGAACGATTCCAATACCCGAACCTCAAGATATTCGGCAAATTGAATTAATAAAATATGAAGAGCCAGTCACTATAATTCCAACCGGAATTAAAAAGGTAGATTCAATTTTAGGTGGCGGCTTAAAATTAGGAAGTTCACTTCATGTCATTTTACCTTACAATTTAAATACTGAGTATGCAAGTGACCTATTTGGTACACTCCTGCTGTCATGGATCGATAATAATAAAAAATTAATAGTTCTTCTTCCGTGTAATGAACGAACTGAGCATATAAAAGCAATACTTCGTAAAAAATATACTGATGATAAAATAAACGATACGGTTATTATAATAAATCCCTATAATTTTGTAGAGAAACAAGGTGCTTCTTATGATATAAGAACAAAAATTGATGACATAATAATACATCAAAAAGAAGTATTAATTGCTATTTTCATCGATACATTCTTAACATTTATGTCTATTGATGAAATATTAAACTTAATGAATAAGATGTTCACAAAATCAAATATCACATTACTTCTATTCTCATTTCAAGAATCTAAAATAAATCAATATATTATGACAATTTCCGATTTATCCATACGACTCTCCGTAATTTTAGGTTCTCTTATCGCATATATTGAAAAGCCATACCACATAAATCCATTCTTTGTCTTTAAAGCACGTAGGAATAAGAAATCAAGATATGATCTTGTTGAGATAATATAGTAATTATATCCCATACTTTTTTTAATGTTTAAACAAAATTACCAACTTAGCTTTTTGCTTTTATTATATATTTACATCTTTTATGCGTGTTTTGTCCATTTCGGATTTGTAAATTTTTGAGGTGTTTTATTTTTTACAAATGTAAAGAATTTGTAGATAGATTTAAAGTATATTTTCGTAAATGTAAATTATCATAACTGCATATTTTACATAGACCAAATTGTACCGTTTCGGAAATTCTTATTAGTAAAACGTACCAAATTGTATATGGGTGAAATCTAATGTCTAACTCTCTCGACCCATATGAAATGGCTGTTCAGCAGCTTGAACATGTTGCGAAGATTATGGATCTTGACTCAGGACTCCTAAAGATTTTGAAGAAGCCAAAAAAGGCAATTGAAGTTTCTATCCCTGTACGAATGGATAATGGTGATATTGAAGTTTTCACAGGGTATCGTGTTCATCACAATGATGCAAGAGGACCTACAAAAGGCGGTATTCGATACCATCCCAATGTCACATTAAATGAAGTAAAAGCACTTGCCATGTGGATGACATGGAAGTGCGCAGCTGTCAATATTCCATATGGTGGAGCGAAAGGTGGTGTAATCGTAGATCCACCAAAGATGTCCCAGCGAGAACTTGAGCGGCTTACTCGTCGTTTCACAGTTGCGATTCTAGACCAGATTGGACCTTACAAGGATGTACCTGCTCCTGATGTATATACAAATCCACAGACCATGGCATGGATCATGGACACCTATTCTATGTATCGTGGTTATGCGATTCCTGAAGTTGTCACAGGAAAGCCCCTCGAAGTTGGAGGACTTGAAGGTCGAACTGAAGCGACTGGCCGTGAGGTCATGATTGTTGCTCACGAGCTCATGAAGCTTAAAGGTGAGAAAGCTCCCACTGTAGCAATTCAAGGATTTGGTAATGTAGGCTCATACGCTGCAATCACTGCTCATGAACTTGGATATAAGGTAGTAGCTGTATCTGATGTATTTGGTGGTATTTACAACCCTGAGGGATTCAATCCTGAAGCTTTAATTGAGCACGTAAAGAAGACCGGTTCTGTTATTAAATTCCCCGGAGCAAAAGAAATCACAAATGAAGAACTTCTAACTCTTGATGTGGATCTATTAGTTCCTGCGGCAATCGAAGGTACCATTACTGAGAAGAACGCCAATGATATTAAGGCAAAATATATTGTTGAAGGTGCAAATGGTCCAACGACTCCTAAAGCAGAAGAAATCCTTACAGAAAAGGGAACTATTGTTATTCCAGACATCCTAGCTAACGCTGGTGGAGTTACTGCAAGTTATCTAGAATGGAACCAAAACTTGCACCGTGAGATTTGGGAACTCCATGAAGTTAGAACCAAACTCGACAAGAGAATGCGCGATGCCTTCCACGCAGTTTGGAATTTAGCACAACAAAAAGACTTAACACCTAGAGAAGCTGCCTATGTCATTAGCGTCGATAGAGTTGTTCAGGCATTGATTAAGCGTGGTCTATGGCCATAAGTCCCCTTTGAATTGGGATGTCTGCCCCCTTTTCTTTTTCTCTTTTTTGTTTGAATTGCCATTTAGATAATACAATTATATGTTTTATGTATATATCATTCTCGTGAATAACATTGAAAGAGCGCAAAGCCCTACTTTATTCAATCATAGCTACATTTTCAGTATTTTTCATGGAATTAGTTGGTGGTATAATTTATAATAGTATTAGTCTGCTTGCCGACTCTTTTCATGTTCTTGTTGATGTTGTATCCTTACTACTATCATACATAACTGTATATCTGGCATCCAAGCCTGCAAACGATAAGTACACATATGGATATCATAGCATGGAATCTATTACTGGATTCGTGAATGGAATTTTACTCGGTGGCACGACCCTTCTGATCTTTATTGACGCCTTCGAGCGGATTCTGCATCCACAACTGATCCAATTTGAAGGCGTATTTGTGGTGGCAGTAATCGGATTAGTTGCGAATCTTGTCTCAGCTAAGTTTTTACACAGCACATCACACGAACATGCTCATGGGCATCATGACCATAATATTTCACATATTGATTCCAATGAGTTTAATCATCATGAATCATCTCAAGAAAACGCGAAAGGACGTATGAGTCTAAATGTAGAAAGTGCATATTTACATGTATTGGGGGATACTTTGTCCTCTGTAGCGGTAATTATAGCTGCTATCATAATTGCATATACAGGTTTTACACTTATAGACCCTATCGTTGCAATCTTAATTGGAATCATACTCATTCGTAGTACATATCGCGTCATTATGCGAAGTGTCGATATGATTATGAATAAGAGTTCCTATGACATTGAACAAATCCGGAAGATCCTGGAAAGTTATGACGAGATTATTGATGTACATGATGTGCATGCATGGAGATTGTGCTCTCATCTGAATGTACTTACCGCTCATGTACGCGTGAAAAATCTTGAACGTTTCGAATGTATCGCTCCAGAAATAGATAAACGGTTAAACCACTTAGGATTTGACCATATTACAATTCAGGCAGAAACTGAAGAACGTGCCTGCTTCGCATCCCATGAGCATTCATAGTTTACAACATAAATAATAGGGGTTATGAAAGGAGATTTTAAGAGGTGTTGGGCGATATTTCTTTCTTTATTTCAATCCGCGATCCTTGCGGGCTAGTTTTCAACAATTTGTTCTCTGTAGCGGTAATTGTAGCTGCTATCCTAATTGCATATACAGGTTTTACACTCATCTTATTGTTGCATTTTGGGTGTTTTAAAGAAATGGAAAATAAAGCAAAAAAAGAAGAAAATCAATATTTATTTAAAAGGTCTTCATCAACTTCTACGCCTTCAGGGATTCTCATGACTTTTAACTCCAGAAGACGCTTCATAATTTTTACTGCAGCCTCTTCAATTTGTCTTTCGAATTTTGCTCCAGTTATGACTAATTTTCCACTGCCAAACAAAAGAATAACAACTTTGGGATCTCGCATTCGATATATAAGTCCGGGAAATTGCTCGGGCTCATAAAGGGATGATTCTAACTTCATTGCCGCAAGTTCTAAATTAAGCTCTGCTCCAAGACTGGCACTCGCTACGATATTCTGAACTTCGATTAAAGGTTCGTTTGTTATTTCAATTCCTGCAGATTTGAGATTCCTTATGATCTGATGAACAGCTTCCTTTGCTTCGCTTTCACTCTTCGCGCCCGTACAAACCATCTTGCCCGAGTTGAAAATCAATGTTGCAGTTTTGGGACTTGCAAGTCGATACACCAATCCCGGAAATTGCTCTGGATCAAATTCTACATTATTCATTATACTGGCGATTTCATCAAGATTCAGACGCTGTCCAAGAGTGACCGAAGCAACAACATTTTCTATTTTAGTTTTGGGCCTTAGCTTTTCAACCAATGATTATTCCCCACAAAAACTATTCATATACTAAAGTATCGTTAATAAAGACCCTTATAAACATTCTTAATTTGATATTTTTATAAATGAATTTTGGACCGTTTCTAGTAAAATTTTTATATTTGTTTGATTTATTTGAATTTTATGTTCTCAAAATTTGAAAAAGGAAAAATACTTTACTACACATACGTGGCTAAGAAAATTAGTCAAATAGTTTCTTTTCTGAAAAATTGGAAAAAATATCTAATGCTATATTGGACAATTTTCGCCTTTTTAATCATCATAGAATTTTCATATGCATTTAAGATATATCAAGATAATGTTCTAATATGGCTTTTAAAAAATTTTAAGATTGATTTTTTATTCTATAATCTAAATGTTCTAATTGGGGTATTAATTTTTTTCTCAATTATTGATTATATTTTGAAAAATACGAAAAGATCTTTCATTATTAGAAATACATTTGTATATTTATTATTTATGTATTTATTCAGTTCATATCTTTCAAATGGCGTTTTTGATGGGTTTGCACTATTCTTATTTTATTTCAATGTATCTTCTTTAATATTGTATTCTATTTACAAAATATCAAAACATATGGAAGAAAAAGGCGAACAGATCGGATTTTTATATGGTTTATTAAAGCGGTTATTTTTATTTACTACGCTAATATTAATTATTCCAGGACCAAACTCGAATTTATGGATGAACCCAATACGAATCGTTATATTAGATTATGAGAATTATATTATAAATTATTATTTCCTTCCAACTTTTATTAGAAATAGTATATTTATCATTTACTTATTTTTATTTATCATTCTATTTATAGGTACTGCCTATCATTATTATAAAACAAAAACATTTGTAATGGTAAAAACAATTATTTTTTCATTATTTATTATCTATGTAGTTCCTAGTAGATTATTACAGCTTTTTAACTTTCCATTTTCATATGAGGCAATGGTACAAGCTTTTGAATATGATAAATTTATGATATTATACTTTATAGTAATCTTTTCATATGTATTAGCAATTATTTCATATTCCCATAATGGATTATTTGGTCCAGCAGAAGAACAAAACGAGATAAATCTTTCAAAATTTATTACTAGAATGAGATTTCCTATATTAACTTCGATATCTTCCGTATCTGTCATTTATGCAATACTTTATTTGGTTTATTTAAATGGTCGATACACGAATGTGTCAAATGCTTTTTATATTAGTATTATGGTTTCTGTAAGTATTATTACCATATTTATTTGGGTTTTCATAATATTATCATACACCATTACAAATGGAAAAACAGTCGACTACATTTACAAATACGCTACGATAAATCGAATAGGCCGAATAAAACTCATATTCTTCATCGGAATTGTAAAGCTAATTACTATGAATTATTTGATCTATATGCATTTATTCCCGATCATTTTGTATCTTATTATTAACATGGTACTTGACATCGCCATAGGCACACCAATTTACGAATTTGTATTTCAAGTATTTAATAATCCTGATGAAATAGACAAATACATCCGCAATAAAATTATATTTGAAATGTATCGCAAAAAGGTTTTACTTATATTGGGAGCTGGAAGCGTGGGTAGGAGTGTTGCACAATCTTTTATTGAACGTATTATTTATGTACAAAATCAAATGGAAGCTTTTATTATTGGAGCATCAGACATAAAAGACCAGTCAAGTGGTATATTATTTACCCGAGTTAGACGAAAATTTGATGTAATCGAACCGCGAATATATTTTGTTAGCGGCATTGTTGTTGCTGAACCTGATATGTCTCTTGTATCATGGATAGGTACCGACCCATTTTTTGGAAATTATGGCATTATGCACATTGATATCGAAATAAGAAGAAAAAATGAACAGGAGCGAGTCAAATTTCTTATTCCTGCGATTATAGAGGGAATTAAGAACAAAGAAGTTAATTTAGAGCTTATAAAAACAGCAAAACTTGTAGCACAAACAAGCCGAATGTCTAAAGTGAGCCAACGAGTCGTTAGTTATACCGAAGAAATTCTTCAAGATACCAAGGATAAGAAAATTTTTGAAGTGTTAAATGTAACTTCTGGACCAACCTTTTTGTATGTATTTAGCAATAATAGATTTAGAAACGATCAAAATTCAAGTCCTATTCCAATAACATATCTCCCACTTTACGCTACGAAGGAAATTGCTGTACTAGATGCATATTATATAAAATTACTATTGAAAAATTATAGATTAAATGATAAGATAATTATACTTGGAGGATACATGAAAGAAATTACATATATGATAGAAACTTTGTTAACTTTTGGTAATATTGATCCTGAAGAAAATGAAATAATATTTATAAATAATCAAAATGGACAAAAAGATCAAGAATCGTATTTTGTTGTACCTAGGATAATTGTAGTTACTAAAGATTCTTCAGAACGATTATATTCAAAGAACGATTTAAAACAGTTATTAGGCGAATCTTTTCAAGAAAATGTAAATATCATCAAGAATTTTGACAATTTTTATGTAATTAGGTTAATTAATTTCAAAAATGATTTTATAAAAGTAAATAATCGCATTATTGGATTTATATTTCCTGTAGTTGATAAGGAAGTTGACTATCCATGGTTATATCATGAGATTGAAAACAGTACTAGACTAATTTGGATAAATGATCTAGATCCTAATATAAACATGACATATATGGTAAAAGTATTTCATATACTATCAAATAGACCTATGCTAAAACCTTCAGTTTTAATATCTGCTAGGAGTAAGGATGAAGGTGAATTTGCATATAAATTCATGAATGAAGCACTCAAGAAAAAGTATATTTCTACGGGTTTTGTAATATTTCCATCAAACATAACTGGTCGAAAAATATCATCAATTTTGCACCATGGACGTACATACAATAGAAGCATAAACGTCCATATTCAAATTCAACAAGAAGAACAACGGCAGACTGACTTTCAAATTCAACAAAATGCATATTGTAGAAGGCATTGTCCTCTCTCATTATATTTTTCATTAAACCATGATAACAATTTCATACAACAGATGGAACCAATACAACCATCATACATTGAATTCTTGACGCTATTCAATTCGAATATTTACTTTAATTGTGATGATAACAATTTCTTTGATGCTTATTATAAAGCTGCGAGTAATCAAAAGGGGGACGCATCAAATGAATAATAATATAGACGATGATATTATTTATGCGTTAGTTTGTGGTAGTGACATGCCCGGGAATATTTTAAAATTTTTCAAAAAATTTTTTAATAAATCGATTAATCTACCTGATAATTTTAGGGATGTCACAGAGATCTCATACATACCATGTTTTTCGGATGCCCAAAGTAATGAACATGTAAGTAAAAAATTATTAAGGGTAGTTTCAATAGACAGCCCGATAGATAATAATAACTTAATAGAAAAAATAAAGCGGACCTTACTGAAGTTATTTGATAAAAATTCAAGAGATGACTTAGCTTTTGATTCAATGATTTTTATATTAAACGGATCGAATATTAATTTTATAAAATGGTTAGCTAAACTCAAATCAGAAATTCAAAACATACAGATAAAAAAGAAAGAAGTTTCGGATTTTGTAGTATATATTGTAAGTCGAAATAATATCCAAAACAATTGCTCAAATCTATTCTGCCCATTTTATATGTTTTTAAAATTTTCACATTCTTTAAACGACGTAAAATTTGAATCTGAAGGAGAGTTTACTCCCTATATTGAACTAATAACTTCTATAAGTCAATGTTATTTTTCTGAGATACCAAAATATCTTATTCATATATTCTTTAAATTACGGAAAACCGAATAGATTCATTATTGAGAAAAGCGATATTTGAACATCAATTAATAGATTATTATATTGAGGTCAAATAATTTCTATTTGTT
>CAZPUN010000025.1:0-15983 GCA_964589775.1 uncultured archaeon | reverse complement strand
TAACAAGTTCTGCATGATATGTTCCCGGTTCCATAGGTGCAGGTCCATATGTGTAACTTCCTACAGTTATAATTACTGCGAGAAATAACAAGATAATTGTTTTCTTGTTAGCCTTCAATTTATACTACCACTCTCGTTGCTTTTATTGAATCTATACAATTCATTATTCTTTTAATAAGAACTCAACTTGTTTTTTTATATAAAGTAACCTAATCGTGATAGAATATTGATAAAATGTTAACCCTTTTTTTGTAAATATTTCTTCTGAAGTCGCAAAGGCATATATATTCAAAGTGGAGAGTATGTTAGTTGCTAAGACTTATATTATTCAATCAATCTATTAGGCAAAAGAAAAAGTAAATTTGGTTTGGTGTCGTACATGTCCGGACTGTTTCATTCGAAGAATCTGAAAAACTTAATAGTTCTATATTTTGCAACACTATTGATGCGCGCTGCATTTTATATTACGATCGCTACAATCGGTAGTCCTGCATATGCAGGTTCTGCTATCTCAAATACTGAAATTGCATTAATACTTGCTATTTATCCAATTGCAGAACTTTTATCTGTATCATTCTTTGGTTCATTATGTGATTTGAAGGGTAGAAAGCCAATTCTTGTGTTGAGTTTATTTCTGACTGCTACAGCTGCATTCTTGGCTTCCATATTTAGAGATCCTTTACTTCTTCCAATTGTTTCGGTTATATTTGGTATTGGAGCAGCTTCTGAGGTCTCATCCACATTATCCATTGTAGCAGATCTCTCTGAAGAAAAGAATCGTGCAAAGCTTATGGGATATTATGACCTCTTTACATTAATGGGTCTTGCTGGCGGTTATGGTGGTGGAATCATTCTTCTCGAATTTATTACGCCTACACAGACATTATATATTGCATCTATAGGCGCATTATTTGCGGCTTTTGTCACTCTTATAGCTATCAAGGAAACAAAATCAAAACATACAATTAATTTAAGCATAAAATCTATGATCAAGCAAGTTGTAGCTGACAAAAATGTGCAGAAATTAGTTCCTGTTTATGTGCCTGTTATCAGTCTTTACGGTATGTTCATTGTTTTTACTGAGCGTATTCTTAAAGAGCATTTTACAGGGCTTTCAAGCTTTGATATCATTTTCTTATTCGGGCTTATTGGTGGCTCATTAGTAATTTCTCTGCCCCTATTGGGAAAATTATCCGACCGAATGAAGATTCGGAGACCATTTATTGTTATAGGCCTCTTAGGATTCGGTGCTTTAGCAACTTTATTAATTAGTTTTGCAAATGATATCACAGCTCTTTGGGCAGTATGGCCATTATTACCTATTTTCGGATTTATGGCAGGAGCTTTTCCACCCGCGGCTTTAGCGTACTTGACTGATATCTCTCATGAAGAAACCCGTGGTACTACAATGGGGGTTTACTCCGTGTTCTTTGGAACTGGCATGATCATTGGTCCAATAACTGCCGGTGTTGCATTAGATCTATATGGTCTTGTGGGTATCCTCCTTCTCGTAGGTATCTATATAACAATTGCAATTATTGGTACAGCATTTATGACTGAAGTTATGGTTGAAGAAGAAAAAGTTGAATAATTACACCTTTTTTATTTTTTTATTTCATAAGACAAACTATTTTTTTATTATGCTTTAAAATAATTTTATCAATCATAATTTGTAATTTGTAATAGACTTATATAAATACTATTAAATATTAGTTACGTAAAATTAGATATTGTAGATTAGAAAAATAATTTTGTATTTAATAAATATACGGGAGTGGCATTGTGTGTTAGTTGTCTCCGATCTCGAAAAGATAGCAATTGATGAAAGAAGAAAGTTAGTTCGTGAATTTGAGGAAAAATATGCAGATCTTCAAGAAAAGGTGTATAAAATACCTGAGCGCGAAATAGAAAAGATTGTGTCAAAATTAAAATGCCCTCCCGAACTTGCTCGTGTTGCATATTGTATTGAAATGGACGGAATTCTAAATGTAAAAGAGGCAGTAGATCTTCTGATAGATGAACTTCAACGACGAACAAAAGCTGGAAGCGAAGTTGCGAAAGTATCATCACACCTTTTAGATTTTAGTATCAAAGAAGGTAAATGGATTGAATATCTATATCGTACCTTTTCATACAAAATGGAATCTAAAATCCGCGAGATTTCAAATAATGAATCTAAGATAAAAAGAGAATCTATGAGCTCTGAAACCGCTATGTCCGTTTTTCAAAACCGCCAGAAAGTTGCTGAAACATATGTCTTAGAAGTGATTAAACGTTGGCTTGCAGAGCATGAAAAATCCAAACCCATTGATGCTGTTTTTGCTCTTGGCTTGGCGACAACTAGATGGACTCGTGATATCATACGAAATAGAATTCGTAGAATAATAAATGATTTAATTGAGTTTATGCAACGGATTGAAGATACTTTACAAAAGGAAGAAATGCAATCTCGAGCACTAAAGTATATTATTTCACGAGTAAGTAGCATTATTAGTGGTTTAACTAATGGTATCGATAATATTACGGACGTAGCCGCCGCTCATTTGGTTGTGCATTTATCGCCTAAACCTGATATTAAACCAGATCGTTCAGAAATTGTTATGTTAAGTGCGCCATATACCCGTGGGGGACTAGTTGAAGCCAATATGGATTCTCCTGCTGACTTTTTAGAGCGTGATGTAAAACTTGCTGCACGACGACCGGAACCTGCAAGGTCTATATACCTTAAGAAGCAAATTAATGCTTTAACTCGTTATTTATACCATAAAAAAATTGAAAAAGAAGAAATAGTAAACCAAGTATTTAGAATGCTGGAGGAGAGATTTAACATTCCCGAGCGTATTGTTAAGATTGAAAAGAAACATGCCAAAGAGCGCCTATTAAAGGTTGAACCTGCTGAGCACTTTGAACTATTCTCAGAGATTATGACAGAATTTGTAATTAAATATATCATAGAAAGGGATAAAGATGAGTAGGACTACACCTCTTGTTTGGTTGTTGGACGTTGAAACCTATGATTTCACATTTGGGTCATTAAAAGATCTCACAGTGCGTGGTACAGTTTTAATGTTATCTCGACAACTGTGGTCTCTATTATATGAAGATCAATTAAAATCGGCACTAATCGGACCTGGATTCTTCAAAGGAGTTGCAAAGCGCGGAAGCGTGGAGATTGCTTTTGAGCACCCTCTTGGTGCGTTGTTGTTTGATCCTACTGAAATGCGATTGGATGAACCCGTTCCCCAAGTGAACATAATCAGTCCTGAAGTAATTGATCCATTTGGAAAAGTTGAAGAAAAAGAGGTTATAGGTACTATTAAATCTATAATAAGCAAGCGTGGAAATGTTATTGCATATAATACTTTAGCGAAAGTTCATCCACAAGGCTCAATACCAAAAATCTATACCGTAGAGGAGTTTGTCAAGAAAATTAAAGTGCGATACATATCTGGGAAAGTTCGGGCTCGTTTTGTAGTTGCTGGGACGAATAATCCCGTATATCGTGGTTTTAAAGAATCTCTACTTAGTAATTTATACAAATTTACGAGTAAGATTAAAATAATGGATGTTGCAGGTTCAAAAATTTTGCCAATTAATGACTGGGATTATTTGAATGATTGGACAATTGTAGAATTAGCTCATACAGATTATGGCGAAGGGAAAACTGCATTTAAGAAAGAATATTTTGAAATGCTTGATGCTATTTATAAAAATCAAGAATCCTATCTGTTTGACTAATTCAAAACCAAGATATTTTGTTTTCTTATTTTTTATATATTTTAAACGGATTAAAATTAGATTATGGATTTTTTCAAATGTTTTGTGCACAATGAAACATCGCCACATTCTATAGCTTTATTTCCTTATTTATTTGATTTTATTTAGAAATAATTTTGGGTGTATAGGTTGAGTAAGTTTGATGAAGATGTTATTGCTAGATATGTGCCAAGAAAGTTCTCTGTTTTTCTTTATTCAGTGGGTAAACGGCTAGAAGCAGGAATGGCACTTTTTGAAAACTTACTGCAGCCTAGGGCAATGCCGATTTTATCTGGGCGAATTGAATTTGAAGAAACGAACTTTGGAAGTTTGCGGATTCGCCGTGCATTTTTCTTCATAAAAAGCCATCCATTGTATTATAATCCCAAGGAGTTCAAGAGATTTCTCGCAAAAGCGCAAAACATTGTTGTTCCCGCACATAAGATTCCAGAAGCTTTTGAGCCTTTTAAGAAATTTATAGAGGAGTTTAAACTTCCAGAACCCCGAGTTGTACGCGTCTGCAAGAATTGTTTTCAACAAGGGCGTCTGAGTTTAATAGGCTCAGATAATTTCATATTGACTCCCGAAGGCGAAAAAGTTTGTATTAGGTGTGGAATTGCAGAATTTAGACGTGAGCTGAGGCACCGTGGAATTGAATTGTCTGCAGATATGCGTCGCCAGATGGAATCTATGTTGATTAAATTTAGAGATATAAATCGTATTTTGCAGATATTTAGTCCTCGATTTAATCCGGCAAAGCATCCCGAACTTACGCTTTATGATGTCATAGAGGCGACTCAAGATGAAGAACCGGTGCCAATTAAGAACGTACGCATTCCAATTGAATTCAAGAAGCTGCTAATTTCCGAAGGTATTACTGAACTAATGCCCGTCCAAGTAAAAGCTATCAAGGCTGGGTTATTACGTGGCTATCATTTACTTGTAGTTTCATCTACATCAAGTGGTAAAACATTACTTGGAGAATTAGCCGGGATTCCGGCAGTTCTAAATGGGAAAAAGATGGTGTATTTATCCCCTCTCGTTGCATTGACGAATGAAAAATATGAATCATTCAAGAAGCGATATAAAAAGTTAGGATTGAGAGTTGGAATTAGAGTTGGTATGTCTCATATTGATGTTGGTGATGAAGAACGGATCATTGTAGACGATGAAACAAAGAATGCTAATATCATCACTGCCACCTATGAAGCATTTGACTACCTTTTGCGTGCTGGTAAAAAGGAGGAAATCGGTGACGTCGGTGTTATTATTATTGATGAAATTCAAATTCTAGCAGAAAAGGAACGTGGTCCCGAGATCGATGGTCTGATTGTCCGTATTAGAAAATTATTTCCTGAAGCGCAGCTAATTGGATTATCTGCTACAGTAGGCCATCCTGAAAATCTTGCAAAGGAGCTCAATATGCGGCTTGTATTGCATACTGGACGTCCAATTCCACTTGAGCGCCATTTGATGCTTGTTCAAAATGAAGAGGAAAAATGGGAACTTATCGCTTCTCTAGTGGCAGGTGCATATAAACAAAAGAGTTCGACTGGACATGCAGGTCAATCAATTATTTTCACGTATTCGCGGCGTCGTGCTCATGCAATAGCTGAATGGCTTGGGCAAAGGCGATTACGGGTTGCACCGTATCATGGTGGCTTGTCATTTACCCAACGAAAACGTATTGAGAGTGCTTTTGCCCGTCAAAAATTACAGGCAGTAGTTACGACGGCTGCTCTTGGAGCTGGTGTAGATTTTCCAGCATCTCAAGTTATTTTTGAATCTCTAGCGATGGGCGCGAATTGGTTAACCGTTGCTGAATTTGAACAAATGTTGGGCAGAGCTGGACGGCTAGGAAAACATGATCTTGGTAAAGTTTATCTCTTAGTTGAGCCCGGACGTAAATATAATGCATCGCAAGATCGTACTGAAGATCAAATCGCCATGGATATCCTGAATGGAGAAATTGAAGATGTATCTCCGCTTGCTGAGCTTGAACAGATTGCTGAGCAAGTGTTAGCGACAATATGTGCCACTGGGTCTACCAAATTCGAAGAATTGGCTGAAATTTACAAAAATATGCTCAGTCGAAGTTTCAAGTTATCTGAAGTTGTGCAATACCTTCAAAAGCGCGGTTTGGTTCGCGTGCGAAATCGTCAAGTTATACCTACGCCTCTGGGCCAGGCAGCTTCAATTTCATATCTTACTCCTGATGAAGCTGTGATGGTACGAAATAAATTAGCAAATACTGGTGCTCTTTCTATTGCTATAGATCTTGAACCTTTTGATGCGGTATATCTGAGCTCAAAATTACAAGGCGAGATAAACAAAGCATTCCGAACTTATATGCCGACTCGTTTCTTTTCAGATGCAATATACGATATTATGAATGCTGATAGTGCTCCTGGGGTTGCACAGTTGGATTCGTGGGTATATGAAATTTTTTCAAAATGGGCGACAGATTTTCTAAATTGTGAGCATAAGGATGCGCCTCTTTGTGGTTGTGGTCAGAGAAACTTTTCAAAAAAGATAATTTCGCTTCGTGTAAATGGATACACGCCAACTGGAATTTCTACATATCTCCTCAAGCATTACTCATTATATGCATATCCTGGAGATATTTTCTCATGGCTAGATACATTAATCCATAACTTAAATGCAGTTCAACGTGTGGCAGAAGTATTAGGATTGAAGAAGCGAGTTGAGGCGATAGATCAAATCATTAAGAAAATTGAAAAGCCAAACAAAGTTGATCTAAAACCAACCGCTGAAGAAAAGCCAATAGAGGACTAAAATTACAATTCCAATTAAACTAATAATATATGCTTTCTTACCCCAACCAAGAATTATTGGAATTGGTCCGATTAAAATAATTGCTTTACCTTCTACATGCGTTTCTTCATAATCGTCAGTGTTTCCTTGTTTAAACAGAGACATCATAATCCCAATAATGATTAAGAACATACCTAACATTATTATAATCAAACCCATATCTGTTAGACCGATTTGTCCGATTGAAAATCTAATCATTTTTTACTATCCTCCGTGCATTTTGGATTTATGTGTTTTTGATGGTTTTCATATCTCCAAAATTTCTAAATAACAAAATCAATTTAAATCATCATGTTTTCACAATTATAGAGATAATTATGTCTATTCTTTGAAAATATAATAAATCGTTATGAATTCACAATAATGTATGTTTCTATTAATCAATACTTAAATTTTAAAAAAATGCTTCGCAATTTTTCTTAATATTATCAAAAAGAAATTCGTGCATTAGACACATCTATGTATTTCATAATAATCTGATAAAAATGTTAATGCGAAAACAATAGTGCACACGTTTTTTGTAGAAATTCATGGCTTATTTACAATCATTATAGCAATAATTGTTATCATTGTGTTAATTAATGTAACTACGAATGTCAATAGTCCGAAATACATACGCATATGTGTGTTTAATTCCTCGAATCTCTTGTTTATATCTTCGAATCTCTTGTTTATATCTTCGAATCTCTTATTCATGTCATCTCTGAGTAGATCGATTTCTCTTGTTAAAGAATTAAAAAATGATTTTAATTCATCTTTTGTCGCCAGATCTTTGGCCCATAAGGGCATAGTTTCATCTTTGTGTTTTATTAGCTCTTCGAGTCTAGTTAATCTTTGTTCATGATCTTCAAATTTATTTAATATATCTTCAAGTTTCGAATCTGACAAATAGTTCACCTATTATTTATATTGAAAATAAATATATATAAAAGTCTCTAAATTCATAATCCACATATTAATACTGAATTTTATGAATAAATTGTATAACCAATTGTCATATTATGTGCAAAATGAGTACAAAAGCAATTAGCATTCTTAATTATATAATTTATCTTTATAAAATACACAAGCACTATCTTTAAAATTATGATAATATTATTGATGAACATAGAACGTTTAAGATGCAAAAATAATTTTTAATGAATGGAGTCTCAGAATGTGATACCCTATCAAGAGCGTCTGTTTAAATTTATAATAGAACCCGGTATATGTTCTAGATGCGGTGCATGTGTAGGTGTATGTCCAACTGAACGTATTTCATTTAAAGATAACGAGCCCTATATACGAATACAATGTAATCTAGTAGATAAATGTGGTTTTTGTTGGAATGTATGTCCAAAAGTAAATTCGCGATCCTATTCGCAGCGACCGTTTGGAGATTATCTAGAAATTTTTTCTGCACAAAGTAGCGAATATTTCAGAGATGCACAAGATGGTGGTGTTACTACGCATATCCTAGCACACCTTTTCGAATTAAATGAGATTGATGGAGCTATTGTATCTGGTGTTGATGAACAATTATGGTTTCCTGTTCCGTATATTGCTCATAGTTCTAAGGAATTACATAAGTCGTTAAAATCCAGATATAGTTTTTCACCAAATTTGTCTTTAATATGGCATGCAATAACAAAAGAAAAGTTGCACAAGTTGGCCGTTGTAGGTCTTCCATGTCAAATCGATGCTGTAAGACAAATTCAAAATAGTCCTAGAATTCCCAAAATATTCAAAAACAAAATTCGAATTACGATAGGCCTATTTTGTACAAGTAATTTTACATATTCTAACCTTTATGAAAAGTTTCTAAGGCAACATAATATTGACATTCGTAATGTTAAAAAACTGGATATTAAGCAAGGCAAATTTATTGTTGAAACTGTAGATGATTTAATCAAAATTCCCCTGAAGGAAGTTAAACCCTTTGAAGATTTATCGTGTAAGTATTGTAAGGATCTGACAGCAGAGTCTGCAGATATTTCGATTGGTTCTATAGGTAGTAAATCCTTATGGAATACTGTGATTATACGTACCGAATTGGGTGTAAAAATGTTTGAAAAAGTATCTAGAGGAATAATCCGGGAAGATCTTCATAATCCAGATATTCTCGCTAAGCTTTCTAAGAAAAAGTATAAGAATGCGCTCGATTTTAGTATTTAATCGGATAAAAATAAGTTCAAGAATCTAAAAAATTAAATTGCACATGTGTGGTAAAATGTAAAAAAAGTAGTCAAATCATTTTAATGAAAAAGCGATTTTTTCGCGTCCTCCTACTTTTTCGCCTTCATATGCCCAGAGATAAAGAATTGTGCCATCGATCTCATAATGTAATGGTGTATCTACGTCTATGATCTCTGAACCTTCCGGGAATTTCCAAACGACTTCAAAATCATAGGGCGCATATTCTTCATCAGTATATGTGTCTATCAGGTTCTTTCCTTCAAAGAAAGTTCCTTTAAATTCAATAACAAATGTAATTGATGGGATCTCTGGTTTTCCACGATGAATTATGTCACAGAAAATTACTTTCGGTCTAACCTTAATTTTATTTATAATTACAGTTTCATCATCGAGGAAATCTTGCATATTTGCCGAAACTTTCCCTAATTCATCTGCAAGTTTCATTTCATCATCTATTATTGAATAGTAGTACTCATCAGGATCATCATAATCAAAAATAAGCCTTTGATGGATTTCTCCTGTTTTTGAAACTGAAAAGAATGCTTCTGCATGTATTGGAACAATTTCATATTCCTCATCATCTTCATCTTCATCAAAAATGTCATTGAACAAAATCGCCACCTCCAAAATGTAATGGCTTATTTTTAATTCCTCTATGTTGTAGTATTTTCGCAAATATATATGCGTTTTCCGTAAATGGATAAACTATTTCTGGTGATACTTCACGTGTGAATTCAATAAGTCCGGGAAAATCTGTATGCGCCGATAATGGAAATCCTTGTGTTCCATATTGTGAATTCAATAGGCTCCAGCCTGTAAGATCCAATAAAACAGATTTTCCTCGTACGTTTAAGCTAACATCACTTCCAAAAAGTCTGCGAATTCGCTGGTGCATTGAATTTGTATTTGCCACTACGATTGCTGAATCTCCATGAAGTAAATGCTCGCTTTCTTCAAGAGCTATGTATTCTAAATCAATTCCAGATTCAATATAAACTTCATTTACTTTATCTATCGTTTTGTTTCCTGTAACAACCGGGATTCCTATATGATTTAGTAGTGCTATAATCTCTTGAGACTTTCCCAATGAATATGCCTTAAACATGGGTATGAGCCCTCGTTCTAATATGCTTTCAACGGTTTGAATTATCTCTGAGTATATATGGTGTCTCTCTGGAAATACGTATTCCGGGCGTCCGTAAGTCGCATCAAGAACTAAAATATCAGCTTCAACAGGTCTTGCGCCCTTGTGCACTAAACTATCCACAATGTTAAAATCTCCTGTATATAGTACCGATTTGCCATCATCAAAAATAATCCTGAACATTGTGGAGCCTAATACATGGCCTGCATTAAGAACTTCTATGACTGTATCTTTAAACTCGATAACATCTCCAATCTCAACTTCAGTTATATCCAGCTTTTTTCGCCTGTTGCGTGCCTTAAAGGTTTTCACAGTTTCTGGTGTGGCATATTTTGTACATTTTCCGGAAAATCCTGCAACATGATCCATATGTGAATGACTAATTAGAGCAATTCCTGAATCTGGGCAGGAATCCAACCCGATTTTTGTCTCATCTCGCTCTAATATGAATCCACCATTGTATTCGTGTATGCGTATTTTATTCAAATCTTTGCGCCCCATGTTTTCAGACAAAAAATATTATTCATTTTTAGCATTATGTTTTTCATTAAAATATCTGAATTATTCTATCATATTCTTTATTATAACTCTTTTTTAAGCCATTGTGTTGGTATAATTTTTGCTTCAAGTTGTTGTAATTGCTGGATCATTGCAGAATCTTTATTGCTTACGTATGTAATTACTAATTTTTGGAACCCATTTGTTTCACCATAATGAATAAGCGTATTCACGACATCTTTTGCGAATTGTTCATTCATGGGTGTTGCGAATTCAATTATCCATGGTGTGTCCTTTCTGACTGCAAATACTCCTAATGTATCCTCATTAATTCTATACAATGTATGGGTTTTCGACGATTCATATGTTAGACCTGCTATTCCGATTATTTCAAATGGATATTTTTTCCGCTTTATCTTCAATTGTAATAAATCAAGATCATCTTCTGAAATATCTTCAAAATATGAGTTTGTTTCTGTTGCCTTATTTTGTACATTTAATTCAACAAAATATAGTGTATTTTGTTCTACAAATCCTTGTGATAATAAGAATGGCTTTGTGAATTTCGGGATTACAATATGTGTAGGATAATCGAAATCAAATGTATTTTCTTCAAGAACTATTGCATTGATACTCTGAAGCTGTTTAGTGCCGAACCATGGAAGTGACCCCCGAATAGTTACTTTACCGATTTCTAAATTATTCTTTGGCAAAATTATCCTATCGACAATAGCCGATTTTGTCTCTGGCACTAAATGAACTATTGTTCCAGCGACATTTTTATTATCCGAACGGGACACATAAAACCAATAATTTGGTTCATTTAATTTCGTACGGATTTTTGTCAAGTCCGCTTGAGGAATATGATATAACTCAGGGTCTTTCTCAAGAGCTTCCCATATTTCAAAATCTTCTTGTGTAATCCTAAAGCTATATACTGTCCCGTTCATTATTTTTCACCTATTCACTTAAAATATCTGTATTTATATTCTTTAAAAACTTCTATATTTGTCAGTATATGATTGGAAAATGTGATGACTTATGTTTATGGCAGGTAATAAAATTATATCGTTCATTAGTGATTTCATTGATCAATCAAAACAAGTACAACCAAATGGCGTTGATTTAACAGTTGGGAAAATTATGGCTTTTGCAAATACGGGCCAGATTGATTTTGATAATTCAGAACGACATCTACCTGATTATATGGATCTTGAGCCGCAAAACAATTGGTATGAGTTAAAGCAAGGCGCTTATCTTGTTAGATATAATGAAGTTGTAGAAATTCCTTCTGGATTTGTTGGGCTTTTATTACCGCGTTCGTCATTAATGCGCAGTGGTGCAATTATATTTTCGGCGCTCTGGGATTCGGGATATAAAGGACGTGGCGTAGGCATGCTTGTAGTGCACAACCCATATGGCATTCGAATAAAGCAAAATGCACGGATAGGTCAAATCACTTTTGTAAAATCCGAGGAAGTTTCTAAAACTTATACCGGAATTTATCAGAATGAAGAAATATCTTAATAATCACTAAAACTCTATAAAAGCACCCCGATAATATTCTCGTATTTTTTATACCATTTTATTATTTTATTTCATTTTTACTGCTCGTTTTTTGAAATTTTATTGTGTGCTGAATAAATAGGAAAGTTTGGCATTAATGTATGACCCACAATAAAAGGTGAAATCAAAAATGTACTCTCCACCCAATGACCCACCCGACTTTCCATGGTAAAATCCATGGGATCTTCTTCCCGGATGGCACCACTCGCCATCCCCCTTATATATTCATTCTCTTTTTTCGTCTTTTTATGGATTGAGTTTTTATATTCATTTGTTTTAATTTCAAGTGAAAGCAAGATAGTAGTTGATTGAATTGTTATATGGAAAGTGGTGTAGGGTATCTGGGAAAATCCCAGGAATTCGTAGTATTGCAAAAAAGCTTCAAGATGACGAAGTTGATACTGCATGTAAATATTATTCTCAAAAATATGGCGTATCGCCCAATGATGTAAGCTCTGGTGCAATTATGGCGTTTATAGTTGCCTTTATTTCATTATTTGTCTTGTTATTTAGACTTGGCCCATTGATTGCTATTCCGTCTTCTATGCTATTTGGCTATCTTGCATTATACCTCACATACACCTATCTGCCGTCTAAAATGAAAGAAACTAAGCTTGTTTTTTCGGAAATTGCGGATCTTGTTTATGAACTATTTTCATTGATACTTGTGACTACAAACTCTATTTTTCAAGCTATTGAAGAGATTGCAAATGCAAATATTCCTCAGATTTCTGAACGCTTTATTGAAATAATTCAACGGGTTAATGCGGAAGAAATCCCTCCAGAAACGGCATTGAAGGAGTTTGCTGATACTCAGCCTTCATCAGATCTACGTCGTAGGCTTAATATGATTTTGGCATTAGAGCACGATCCCAAGCAATTATCGCAATTTTCTTTTGAAGGGTCTTCTGAAATTAATTCCGCGCTTCGAAAGTTGAATATGGAGCTTGAGAGTCGTCTCCTAATTATTGCGATGATTTTGACATATATCCCCATATTTCTTGTTATTGTTTTAGCGATGGAAGGATATTCAACGAGTTTCATACCTTTTATTGCGCTCATAATTTACATAATACTTGTCAGATTTCTCATTAAAAGAGTTTCAGGGAATCTATTTTCTGCCCGAGGAAAATCAACAGCTTGGTTACCTCTAAAGGATGAAGTGAACGAAATTAAAGCAATCACAGATTTTATTGTTGTTTTTGCAGGCATGTTACGAATTCATGGTTCTCCTGAAAATGCAATGTTTGAATCAGCACAATATGCAGAGCCCAAGCTTCGCGAGCGGATTATTAAGGCGTTTAGTCCAATTTATTCGGATATGTACACGTATAAAGAGGCAATTGAGAAACTAATTGAGAATACAAAAACATTGCGTGGTAAAATATTATTAAAGATCGCATATATTATGAGTGAAACGAATCCTATCGAAGCTCCTATATTTCTAATGCGTATTTCCAAGCAAATTGCTATTCGGAATGAATTTACGGAAGAAAAGCGAAATATCATTGAGGCACAAGGAATAAAAATAGAAGTCTTGTCGAAAACAAGTGCGGCAGTAATCGGAATTACTGTTGGGCTCGCACCGTTCCTATCTATGAATGGCATATTTTTTGGAGGTTTTGGCGAATTCACATTGCCTCACATTCCTAGTTTTTCCGATATGTGGCCATTGATAATCTCAATGGGAATTGTGAGCTTTTACTCTTCCTATGGGTCTTCAAAAATGGTGGGCAGTCGTCATCCAATACTTAGTGGGCTTGTTGGCTTTTTGATCTATATTATAATTCTCGGTATAATCAGTAACATGACGATAGGACTAAATTTTCACTGAAAGCTTTTATAAGTCCATTTCTATATTTATTTTATGTAGAGGTGAGGTTTTAAAAATGCAAATGCCGTTTGACATACCCATTCATCAGTACCTCGCTTGGCTAAGCACTCCTGAAGTACTGCCATGGGTTTTCATTATATCTGGAATTGTAGCCGCTGCATGGCTATTTGAAAAGATTACAAGCACTATTCCTCTTGTTGGATGGTTAATAAAAGGTCTCATTCATCTTGGCACATATTTTGGATTCTTTATTGGTATTGTAGATCTATTGCTTGCATATAATGTCTTTCGTGTAGCACCTGACAACATGCTTATGTGGCTTTCCCTTATAGCTGTTGGGTTCTCACTTGTTATGAGAGTCCTCTCAAAGTTTCCACTTGCTATCATCCTTGCAATTTCTGTAGGTGTCTATGGTACCGTAATAGTCTATAATTTACTTGGTGCCTACGCAGAAAATCCGATGTTCGCATTTCTAGCCGATTACATGGAACTAAAGTATATGTTAATTGTATTCTTTGTAATTGCTGCTGTGGTTTATGCGATTAGTGCATTGATTCTCGGTCTTATGACCTTAATCGGCAAGATCTTCGCATCAAATCCTGTGTCTATGGTGCTTGGTCTTCTATCAATTGGTGTAGGTATTGCAATTTTAACTGGTTATTACGTAATTACGGCACCGTTTCTATTCTTATAGCAATACATACCTTTTCTTTTTTTATTTTGATTTCAGAAAGAAATGAGACTTTACGAACAAGCTGTGAAAAAGCCTTGCTTTTTAAAGTGGTGATAAATCGCCTAAAAGTTAATAAACGTGTAAGGATATAGCATAATCAAGCAATTTGCGAATTTAGAATGCGTTGCGACTTGAGCACGCCGCATCCGAAACGCTCCTCAAAAATTTAGAGCTATAATCAAAACTCCTCGTCGGGTATGGCGAGTATATGCGCGAAATAGCTATCTTCGGATAGTCTATATACAGAACCGAATCCTCGCATCTTAAAGCGAGAAATATGTCAGTTGTAATACCTTTGGCGATAGTCATGAATATGATAGTCTCTGCAATACAATTTTATCCAAAAATTGGTGAGATAGATCATAATATTGAAACGATATCTCGTTTAATTGAGACTGCAGTAGAAAATAAAGCAAAATTAATTGTTTTACCAGAATTAGCAAATACCGGATATAATTTATCTCCCAAAGAAGTTGAAAAATTTGCTGAAGAAATTCCTAATGGAAAATATTCTACAACTCTTATTGATTTGGCGAAGAAATATGATGTTTTTATTGTTTCTGGGATTGCAGAAGCATTTGATGAATCTTATTATAATAGCGCAATACTCGTAGGACCCGATGGTTGGATCGGAACTTATCGGAAAATACATCTTTTTGATAATGAAAAGCTCATCTTTGAGAGAGGTACAGAACCTCCCAAAGTTTTTAGTGTGGGTTCTTATAAAATTGGAATGATGATCTGTTTTGATTGGGCATTTCCAGAAGTGGCACGAATTCTTGCATTAGATGGTGCGGACTTAATTGTGCATCCTGCAAACTTGGTTCTACCATATGGGCAGTTTGCCATGCGTGTTCGCGCTCTTGAAAATCATGTATTTACAATCACAGCGAATAGAATTGGTGAGGAGCGGGGTCTTGTATTTACTGGACGTTCTCAAATTATCGATGTCAAAGGTAATATTATTTCTCGCGCTTCAGAAGATCGTGAATGCATAATCTATGCGGATCTCGGTTTGTATCTTGCTCGAAATAAAAAAATTACGAAAAATAATGATTTATTAAAAGATCGAATACCCGACCTGTATAAACGGCTAATTGAATAAGTTCAATCGAGTAACAGCGTTTTTAGTGTGTTTGCCCTTAAATATATCTCTTTAATTATAGGTCTAATTCGCTTAATTAATTCTTCATTTTCTTTTATTTTATCTGGATTTAAAACTGGGGACCACCGAAGTTCATCAATGAGCGATATGATATTTACATTTAATGCCTTTGCAATTTCTAAGGGTATTAACCAAGATTTATCGTTGTTCTCTCTAGCTTGTTCAATTATTTTTTCGTATTCTTTATTGGTCTCCATTTAAACGCACCAAAAAAAGAGTTTTTTGCCGCATTATGCGGCATCTGATTTTGCGAGGATCTCTTGTTCTTTTATAATTG
>CAZPUN010000024.1:0-22750 GCA_964589775.1 uncultured archaeon | reverse complement strand
TGCATCATAGACTGGAAACTCTAGTTCCATCTTCTTGTGGTCATCATCAATGAGATATTTGAATCCAAATGCAATTGCTTTTAATCCTGCAGACTCGGGAATCTTGTGCAGATCTTCATCAACATCTGCACCATGCACAATTTCTGCGATACATTTGACAGCAGGGTCTGTAATGTTGTATTTTTCAACTATTGCTTCAAAGCTGCATTTTCCATTATGATGCCCAAGTTCAACACCGGGATAATCAAAAGGAATTGCATCTTCCTTCTCAGCAACTTCAAGGACTTTGTCCCGTGGAACAAAAAGGAATTCAGCATCGGCATCGACAAAACGCTTGATCAACCATGGGCAAGCAATTCTATCGACACTCGCTTTTTCTCGAGTTACCCATTTCATGGTATTTGCCTTCATATAGTTCTAAACGGAATTCTATGAAAAAGCAATATAAATTATTTTTGATTTAAGATTTAAAAACTCAAATAGCATCAAATCAGAAAAATATTAAAAATTCTACATCTATTTGCAAAATGACATTACGACAAAATACTCATGAATATATATGAATGGCACATATGAGGTTTTAATGAGGCGTAAAGTATGTCTTCGCGTACTGATATAATAAACCAAATAAAAATCCATATACAAGATTCCAAAATATTAAAATCATTCGAAAAAAACTTTGATGGCTTTGAAGAATTACCCACATGTGAATTACAAATCTTAAAAGCAATAAAAAAAGATATGAAAAAAGGCAATTGGTGTTCAATTGATGAAGTTCTTGATTAAAATAGTCCAAATAAGATTTTTAAAAATCGCAATCAAAGAAATAAAGCGATAAGACCAAAAAAAGATTAAAGACATCATGTATGGCCTTGAATTAATCCCTTTAAAATCAAACAAATTAAAAAAATACATAATATGTCAGAATGCGAAAATATCGCATTATTTTTTCTATTGATTTTGAATTTTCTGAGATTGAAATATTACAAGTTGATAATAGAGAGACAGTATATAAAAGATTGAAGAATTAATATTCTTCAAGAACATAATCTTTTATAGGCCATATACGTTCATAGAAGAACAATCTTATCATACTTTCGAAATCATTAGGCTCTACTAATGCAACCCATGCGTTTCTAAGGGGCGTTCGCAAATTACCTGTTACATCAAAATAACGTTGAAGTTCATAATTTTCTCGGATTTCAATAGGAATTTCCTCAATTGGACCTATTACAGGACCTTTAGGATTTATAGTCTCATAATTATTAATACGCAGTATATGATAATAACGTTCTCTATCAATTGCTTTTTTAAATATATCTACTTGGTTTTCAATATACGCGTGAGTTTTTGTAGAACCACTTGAGAAGATCGGAGTTACATATAGAGTATGTTCTCCGGGAAGCTCATCAATTCGCATAAACCATAAACCTGAGTATGGACAATCTACTGCATATAATTGTATAATTGCTTGGCAAGACCTTCTTAAATTATCATCAAATATCCAACCACGCTTTAGCCCCATACGCTTCATTTTGATATGGGGTTTTACCTCATCCAATTGTTTTCCCTCGCTTTTTTATGATAATAATAGTATCCATGAAATTTAACAGTATCGGTCAAATTTGAAAAATTTACAAAATCTAATAATGAAATATTAAAACTTTAGAATTGATAAATAAAAAAGAAGAAAATTGGCTTATACTAATAAGATTGCCATGAATACCGAAATAATTCCGATTAAAAGCCAGATAGTAATCACTTCATTCAGAAAAATTATCGAGACAAACACTGCAGAAACTATTTCTAATAATGTATATACTGAAGAGGTTGTAGCTCCTAATTGCTTCAGAGCATAGTTGTATAGCAAAAATGCCAAAATTGTACATGCAATTGCCAAATATAGAACGGCGAAAACAGCCTCCGTAGGAAGCAATATTGCGTTTGTGGGTTCAGGAATTAGCAGCCAAGCACCTTGAAGAAAGAGCCCGGTCTCAATCAATACAATACCTGTTACAACAGGCGAACTTGCCTGCTCACGCATAATTCGTCGGGTATAAACAATATATATACCCCAACTTATGCTTGCAACGACACAGAAAAAGTCTCCCAAATTCAAGTTTTCGAACAGCATCAAAGGATTTCCTTCAGAAAACATAAGAACAATGCCAATAAGACCAATAAAAATTCCCAGAATTTGCTTAGGTTTTAGACGCTCATCAAGCATAAAATGTGCTAGTAGGGCAACTACAATTACATACGAATTTATTATTACAGACGTTTTACTCGCAGTTGTAAGTTGGAGCCCAAGATATTGGAGCGCGTATGAAAATGCATTTGTAGCACCAAGAATAATCAACCATCTGATATTTAGACCAAAACCAGTCTTCTTGATTATATTATAAGTATATGGTAGTAGAATAAGTGATGCAATGGAAAAACGAATTATTACAAATGCTAATGGATCACTATATAATACGCCAAATCTTCCAACTGGAAATGATGTACCCCAAATCACAGCAGCAGTAATCATTGCAATTTGAGCTTTAATTCGTTCGTGCAAGCAAAATTCACCAAAGAAGCAATAAAATATATCCTATATATTATTTATAGATAATGCAATTTTTAGAATATGAATCTTGAACACTCATGCGATCAAAAATTTTAAGACCATCATGCAAAATTTATGACCTTCAAGCATTTGCTGAATTACTTTGTCAGAAATATTGAATTTAGCATATTGCATCAAACCAGAACATTGTAATCAATATAAGGCTTGGGAGTCCCTTTTGCCCTGCTACCGATCAATATCACGGCAACATATTCGTTAAAATTCTCAATTGCACGCTGCACAAATTTTCTGTATACTTTTATAAAGATGAATATATACATAAGTCAATATTTCTCCCGGTTCAAATACAAATTTAGCCTATCTTCATGTTCTTTTGCACAGCCAGACCATTCGGGCATTATTTTCATCTATAATATAACAAATAAATATACAAAATAACATCATTTAAAGTATTATGAAGAGCGGAGTCTGAAAGAATGATAACAAAGGAATTAATAAAAGAGAAGGCTTTCGCTTTAAAAGAAGAAACCATTCGCCTTAGGCGACATTTTCATGAATATCCAGAACTTGGATTCAAGGAATTTGAAACTTCAAAATACATAGCAGAATATCTTGATAAGTTCGGCATCAATTATCAAAAAGGGATTGCAAAAACAGGGATTGTAGGAAAAATTGAAGGCAAAGGTCCCGGAAAATCCATTTTGTTGCGTGCAGACATGGATGCGCTTCCGGTAAAGGAATTGAATGATGTGCCCTACAAATCGAAGAATGAAGGCGTTATGCATGCCTGTGGTCACGATACGCATATTGCTATGCTCCTTACAACTCTACGAATTCTAAATGAGATAAAAGATGAATTTTCCGGAACTGTTTATTTTGTTTTTCAACCTGCTGAGGAAGGTCCAGGCGGTGCAAGACCAATTGTTGAAAGTGGAGTACTTGGAACTCGTGAAAATTACAAAATCGATGCGGCTCTGGCAGTACACGTACATACACAGAAACCTACAGGAGTAATTTCAACGCTATACGGTGAGTTCACTGCATCTTCAGATATTTTGAGATTCAAAATAATGGGAAAAGGAGGCCATGCAGCAGCACCTCATGAAACCGTCGATCCAATATATATTGCAGCCCAAATTATAACTTCTATCTATGGTTGGATAACAAGATACGTTGATCCAATCGAACGCGTAGTATTTACGGTAGGAAAAGTAGTTGCCGGGGAAAGATTCAATGTTATTCCGGATTTTGCAAACATAGAAGCCACCTTAAGAACCATGAATCCCGAAATACGGGAGGACTTGCTGAAGAAAATCCCCGAAGTAGCCAATAAGATCGCTGAAGCCTTCGGAGGCAAAGTCGAGACACGTATTGAAAGAGGTTATTCTCCAGGAGTCAATGATAAAGAATTGTTCGAGCTAATCAAAAACTCTACAATAGAACTCTTTGGTGAAAAATACTTTGAATTAGATCGTCCATCAATGGGTGCAGAAGACTTTTTTGAGTTTAGTAATAATGGCAAGATTCCAGTGGCTATGTTCTGGCTTGGAGGCAAAAACGAGCAAAAAGGCTGTACTGAACCAAATCATTCACCAAAATTCAACATTGATGAAGATGCTTTACCTTATGGTGTCGCAGTAATGACATATACAACATTAAAATTCTTAGGAAATAAATAACCCTCTTATTTTTCCTATTTGTGAAACACGATAGAAGATTGTAATACCGAAAAATATACCATCAATATAGAATCATATAAAAAAGAACATAGAAAGGGTTATGCCTTTCTAATTACAAGTTCACAATAGGGGTCGCCCATTGCAATACATTTTGTTTCTACGGTTTCAATTTCATAGTCAATGTTGCCAACATTCTTTACGTATTGCTCAACGGCAGATGTAACTAATGAACTGAAATAGCATTTTCCTTCTGATTCGCCTTCATAGGCTCCTTCTACATAAGAATGTTCTGATTTTATTACGACTTCTAATGGATCTAATTGAAACTTTTCTAGAGAGAGCTTTCCCCAACCAGTAATATTTCCAAGCTTCAAAAATGCTGCAATCTTTTGTTCAGGGGGTAAATCTTTGAAAAATCGCTCAATGTCTTTTGCCATTTCAAGCCCGCCTTTGTATGAGGCATTCTTGATTAGCACATATGCACCGTCGGGACCTAGAATGTTCTCAATCTCCTTTTGTAAATTTATTAACCATGAAAATGGAATGAGTAACATACGTTTTCCATAATGTAGTAATTTACCATCTTCATATGAAAGACTTTTACACAAATATTCCATGGGATCAGACATGTTTATTCACCAATAAATTTAGCGAGTACACGAATTATTTAAAGTATATAATATTTGTAAAAACTGATATATATATGTTTTCAAAATTCCTAATGTTTGGATTTATTTTGAAAAATTTTAAAATATCAATATAAAAAATAAAAAATTTAGGAGTGTTTTCTAAAAACAAACTCGCAATATGGATCCCCTTTTGCTATACATTTAGTCTCAATAGCTTCAATTTCGAAATTAATGCCTTCTTTCTTCAAATATTGCTCAATTACTGCAGCTACAGATGTGAAGAAATAGCATTTTCCTTCTGATTCACCTTCATAAGCACCCTCAATGTATGAATGCTCATATTTTACAATGATCTCAAGAGGATCGAGTTGAAACTTTTCCAAAGATAGTTTTCCCCAACCGGTTAAACTACTGATTTGAAGATATGCTCGAATTTTATGTTCAAGGGGCAAATGACCGAATAGACGCTCAGAATCTTTAGCAAATTCAGCTCCACCTTCATATGATGCCTTGCGAATTAAAACATAAGCACCTTCTGGACCTAGAATGTTCTCGATTTCCTTTTGTAAATTTATTAGCCATGAAAATGGCACTATCAAAATTCGCTTGCCCCGGTGTGTTAGTATTCCGTCTTTGTATTCAATTCCTTCTAACAAATTATTAATGTCCATAGACATTTTAATACACCATTTATTACTATTATTGAATTAAATTATTAAAAATTTCATTATTAGTGTAAAAAAGAATAACACTATGCTTTTTTAATAATAAATTCACAATATGGGTCTCCCTTTGCTACACATTTTGTCTCAATTGCTTCCAATGGATAATTGATTCCCTCAAACTTCATAAATTCCTCAATTACAGCACTCACTGATGATATATAATAGCATTTTCCTTCACTTTCATTTTGATAATGCCCTTCAACATAAGAATGTTCATATTTCAATACAACTTCTAGAGGATCTTTATTAATTTTAACTAATGTGACTTTTCCCCATCCGGCCGTATTAACAATATTCAGATAGAATTGTATTTTCTCTTCAAGAGATTTGCTTTTTAAAAATGCATTGATTTCATTTGCTACACCGATTCCTGCTTTATATGAGGCATTTTTTATTAGAACATATGCACCATCAGAACCTAAAATGTTTTCAATTTCCTTCTGCAAATTAATTAGCCACGCAAATGGTACAATTACAATTCGCTTACCCATTTGTCTTAAGATTCCGTCTTCATAGGTAATATCTTTTAAAATATCATTTGCATTAACGGTCATAATTTCACCTCAAATTTACGATATATTAAAATATTTATAAGATTGTTTATAATAATGTATAATTTCTTTAAGAAAAATCATAAAAATAAAAACATTTTTTTTATATTTTGAATTTTTTGTAATTTTCACATACTCCTTTAAAAACGAATCTACTACATGTCGCTCTCTACAATATTTTTGTTTTCATTGATTTCATTTTTAAAATATACCATAACGCCTTAAAAATTAGTCAATTATTGCACATGATGTATATAAGCATAAAGAACTGAAAAGTAAATAATAAAAAATCCTTCCATACATGTAATCTCTGAAATAATGATTTTAAAAATCATTAACATTACGATCAAATTTAAACAATATTGGTTTTTCAGAGTTCTATTTCAAATTTTAGGCAAATACTTAGAAAATGTAATTATATATTATATAAAAATATCAGATATTTAGAAAATGTAAATTATTTAAAGGATTAATAAAGGATATTATGTATTAAAAAAACATATATATACAAAATATTTTTTAAAAATTAATAAATTAAAAAAGAATTTTTATTTATAAAAAATTTTTTTGTAATAAAGGTGAAAACAATGATAATTGAGCAGACTATAGAATACTATACAAATATGCAACCACATATTGGGGCAGGAGCAAGATTACTTCCAGATTTCTTAGGAGTTCTATCATATTTCCTAATGGTAATTGCTATCATCATTGGAGAGCCGATAATTAGAAGCAAAATAGCAAGAGCTTTAAGAATAAAAGCAAAGTATATGATAGATATTCATTGCACGATTGCATTTCTGGCCATATTCTTCGCGATAATTCATGCAGCTTTATTATCTCAGGTTAATGAATGGTTGGGCGTATATCAATTCTATGAGCTTTTCCCGACATTGAACTTCTCATTAATTGATCCGTTAAATCCTATTGTGGGTCTAGAATACGGTCGTTGGGCATTTCTATTTATGGTAATTGCAGCTTTATTTGGTTTAGTATATTATCGATTGATCAAAAAGATCAAGCGTAAGTATCTTATTTGGACACAAAGAATAACTTACATTGGAGTGATTTTTGGAACTTTCCACATTTTTGCAGACTACCATAATTATGCATGGCTAATGCCCGTCTCAATAGTAATTTTAGTGATTATCTTTGTCCTACGTGGATATAGTATTTACGTAAATTATAAGCGAAAACACCGCAAAAGAAAGTAAATTTACTTCTTTTTCCATTTTTTAAAAAAAGAAAAAAAGGAAGAATGTGATGCTTTTGTTTATAAAGTGAATGGCTCCGCAGGATTACCATCGAATTCCTGTGGAGTGTCTCCACCATCGTAAGGATATTGGGCCAATGCCCAATCAAAAGCCTCTTCCATAGTGGTGTTTGGATCGCTACCGAAATGATCGATTAATCCAGCCTCTAAGAACCAGTAAGTCCATGCACCATTCTGATGGGTAGAGTCATCATAACCGTATCCATCATCGGTGCAAGTAGTTGTCATGTAAATTAATGCACTGTTTGCATTGTCCATTACTTCATCCATTCCACCACTATAACAATGGTCAAGGAAAATGAATGTGCGACTAACTGCTGCAGCAAAGATATCTGCTAGTTCAGTATCGTATAATAGACCGTCTTCACCATCCTCACCGGCGGAACAGTCCCACATACATAGTGCTTGACTATAGGTAGCGTATCTACCGACACCATTTTTGATCTCGGTACCATGTCCTGAACTGGCGTAGACAATGATATCATCAGCATCAGCTTTGGAAATCATATTTCTCAAGGCTGCTTTAACATTCGCTTCAGTTGCCAAACCGTCCCATTGAGGATAGTTATTTGTATCATCACCAAGTAAAACAATTTGATAACCTAATGCATGGAGGTAGTTGTACCAATCGGTAGCATCTTCATCACAATAACTCAGGTCATTGATGGCTTTGTAGTCTGAAATTCCTACGATAACTGCATAGCGATTTACAATACCGTCGCCACCAGTAGTGCCACCGCCACCATTATTTGAAACAGTAACAGAAATCGTGTCACTACCAGTAGCTCCATCACTATCAGTAGCCTCAGCTCTAATTGTATGTGTTCCGTCTTCAACAGTTGTCGTATCCCATTCATAAGAGTTGGCCGTTGCAACTAAATTTCCATCAATGTATATTTTTGGCGTTAGTGTCCCATCTTCAGGGTCTGATGCAGTTACTGTTATCGTAACTGTTCCAGACACCGTTGCTCCATTTGATGGCGCAGTGATATCCACGCTTGGTGTCTGATTTGTATTCTGCCAGGGTGGTCCTCCAGCTCTTGCAAATGTATTATTTGCTGCAACAACACTTGGCATTAAGCTCATTGTAAGCATAAAGCTAATGAGCATTATACCAAAGATCATATTCTTTTTCATACGCAAACAAACACTCCTTCGCTCGCTCTAAGAGCTTATGCAAATAACTAAATTTCCTATATATAAATATTTCAGTTTTTTGCATTTTTACTAGAAAATCAATAGTAATATTTTACAAAAAATAGCGCCAGCTTTTACAAATAGCAAAACATGAAATTGAAATGAATTGTGAAAGGACTTTTATGGAAATTATTCAAATAATAAACTAGTAATTCAAAAGACAATAGGAGGACTATTTGCCTAATGACTAAAATAATCGTTCCGAACATGGATGAAGTATTTTCGAAATGGATCGACAAATTAAGTGACTCACAGCTATCAAAGATCTTTGGAATGAAAAAAGATGCGATATCTGCTGCAGAATTCGTAAAAGAGACGGAAAGGCATCTTATTTTTAACTTTGATTTGATTATCGGTTCAAAACAAAAGAGAGAAAATCGCGTAGTTAAGATGAATGAGCTAAAGAAACTAAAATTTTACATTTTCCCGAAATCTGTGGACCACAAAGATTGGAAAGGACCTGATGAAGTAGCGTATTGGGAAGAGATGGAGATTTCGGATTGTGGAACATGCAATGGCACCGGTAGCATAACATGCAAGGATTGTGGCGGAAAGGGCACAGTAGCGTGTAAGAGCTGCAATGGAACTGGATGGATATCCTGCAAGAAGTGTGATGGAACTGGAACAAAAGAAATTACAGTTAAAGTAAAAATACATGGGAAGGGCGAAGAAGAGAAGACTATCAAGGTCCAATGCGATTATTGTTATGGTACTGGAAAAGTAGGATGCGACAAATGTGCAGGAACCGGGAAAGTACTCTGTGAGACTTGTGAAGGACTTGGAAAAGATGATTGTTCGCGATGCGAGGGATTTGGAAAAGTTGCATATGTACCTGTAGGTACTCCACCATTTGAGGAAGGTCGAACAACAGAATGGATAATTGATAAGAGCATAAAGAAAGCCATAGAGACGAAGAACATAAAATTAGATTCATTGCAATACGCGGAAATATCATCATTAGAGAAACTTGATGAAAAGAATGTCAAGGAACTCATGGGCTTTGTAACTAAAAATCTCAAATCACAAATTAAAGACTTTCAGAAAGTATTCAAGAAGTATAAAGAGGACTACAAGAACAAAAAGGGTTCTCCACTTAAAAAGCCAGAGCTGCCAATACGGATTATTCCAATAATTGCACTAAGAGTAGAAACACCAAAGAAAAAGAAATTTACAATTTTTGCCTTAGGCACTCAAGAAAAGTACATATTACAAAATACAAAGATCTAACCATCAAGAACATCATTAATCATAAATTTTCTACATGTCTTCCACCTTTTTTTCTCAAGGTCAAAAGTCTCAGGCCAGAAGATATATGTCTCGCTAGTTTTATAGTCCATCCAGTACATGTCAAAATCGCTAAACATGTTCCATAAGCCGGTCATAAAATCAGACATTTGGTCTTGAGGCAGAGCGACATACCATATGAAGCCGTCTTTGGAAAAACGAAATGTTGATTGAAATGGTATAGGATATTGATAAATTCGCAAAGCAAACTCGCGACTTTTCTCGGGAGTTGTCCGCACAACAAATAATATTGAATTAAAAATATTAAACACTCGCCAGCCTAAGAAAACACGGTAATCGATTATTGCATGCTCCTGCAGAAATTTTCGTTTTCGTGTTAATGTATATGGTTGAGTATTGATTAATCGCGCAATTTCCATCTGCCGTATTCGAGCATCTTTTGTTAAAAACCGTAGCAATTCAAGATCTATTCTATCTAATTTATGAAGAATTACAGCCTCTGAATATGATGGCAATTCTGAAGGCTTTATTCGTTTTTGATACCAACTATCCCAATCGAATATCCATGTCAGTTTATTCCAAGCGTCCAGATCACACGAGCTATATACAGAATTTCCAAATGTCTCAAAATCCGTATATCCCTCAATATAACCAAGTTGTTTCATCTTTGTTAAAAGTTCATCAAGGAGTATTTTCGTATTTTGTGGAATTCTAAATTGAACATAAATCCCTTTATTTTGACCCACGACACGACTTCTATATAGAATATAGGGATGACGATCAAGAATACGTTCGATTGCTTCTAATTTAGATAGATCATTTTGATATAATAAATAATCTGCAATTTCTAACCCTAATGCCTCATGATTTAATATTGCTGAAACTCTGAAATAGACTTTCTTACTTTTCAATCGTTCGAGTCGGTTTCGAACCGTCGGTGCGCATACTCCGGTCTCATTTGCCAAGTTGCTATAGGAACCAAGAGGCATCTTCTGTAGTGCAATTAAAAGAGTCAAATCTATGTTATCAATGTCCGAAATCGCAATTCCTCCGAGCACTCTGTTTAATTAGAGTTATGAAACGTTATGAATTTTTTTATTAAATCAATTCAGTCGAAACAACTAATGTAGGAGTCCCATTACCACCTTTTTCAGGAGGATCGAATGTAAATATAGTGCTTTCCATTTCATGGAAATAGTTTGTAAATCGTGCATCCAATATCGCAGTATACCAGCCGGATTCCGTAACTGTATTCAAAGCATCAAATATAATGTATTGATCAGATGCTTTTGTTACAATTCCTGCACTACACACATAGTAATCTCCAGAGGGTAATTCAATTTTGAGAACGAAATCCCATCGCAATGTATTTCCTTTTAGATATTCCTCACTGACATTTAATAGTGCAATAATTCGTATATCGTCTTGAACACCATCATTATCCAAATCTGCATAATATGCATCAACAATTTGCAGATCGATTGTATCATTTGTGATAGAAGCAGAAACTGGAATTGACATTAAAGGCAGAGTAAATCCAAATATAAGTAATAATCCTAAGAGTTTGCATGCTTTCATTTTTCACACAGTTGCTAAAATAATATATTCGGATATATATATTTTTTCATTTTTTGCAGAAGCCCAACAAAATTACTTTACAAAAACATACGAACAGTCTGTTCATTGTTAAGAATTATAAATGCAAATAGATTTTTTAGAAAGGATTAAAAATACATCTACGATATTTAACGATCATAATAATATAAGTAGGGGAAATACAAATGGAATATTCCAAAATAAAAAGAATCGGCTTTTTAATTCCTGCGGGATTTATTTTTATAATACTTGTTCCAACAACGCTGGCATACTTAGGTCGGTATTTTGATAGCATATACCCATTAATTTCAATAGACTATGGCATACTAAATACAATAATAGGTGTATTAAGTGGCGTAATCGGCTTTGCTATAGGGATATGGACGGTCGCTGTACAATTCACTGAAGGAAAAGGGACACCCATACCAAAAGTGGCTACGCGCCAATTAATTGTTGATGGACCGTATGCCTATTGCAGAAATCCTATGGCATTTGGTACAATTTTACTTTATCTTGGTTTCGCAATTTTCGCAAGATCATTTTTCGCAATTATATTTGTAGGATTATTCGCATTAATTCTAATTACATATATTAAAAAGTTCGAAGAAAAAGAATTATTACAGAAATTTGGTGATGCGTATAAGCAATATAAAGAAAATACTTCATTCATAATTCCAAGAAAAAGAAAAAATAATAATTCTACATGATTACTACTTTCTTTGAAATAATAGCACCAAAATATCCGCCTATCAATCCGGATATAAATCCACCAACCAATACAGCCCAATACATTGCAAGTGGAATTCCTAGAAACCATGATGGAAAAATTAAGCCCAATGAACCTGCGATACCACCAAACAATGCATCAAAAATGACTTTTTCATTTCCTATAAGATAGAGCAATTCCATAATTATACCAACAATAAATGCAAGAACAAATGATTGTGGACCAACTCCTGCCATCATGGGTGTAAAGGAGGCAATAATTCCAGTAATTGATGCTGTAAAAAGGCAAATTCCTTTCTTCTCACTAAAGCGATGAACTAATACGAGCGCAAATACAAATATTCCAATAACTGCAGATCCACCAGGTAAATGAGTCACTGAATTTATATAAGGACCCAAAAAAGTAATCACAACAACTGAGAATGCAGCCAAGATAGCTGCCACAGTTACATCTCTAGAATTAAAGTGAGTTTCATTCATTTTTAATTCCTCATATATTTAATTTGATAAGTATGTATATAGTATTATTTTCAATATAATAAATATTATTATTTAAGAGTTGTGAATTCAAAAATAAAGAAAAAACGCACGATTTCATTAATTCATAAATTTAATTATTTTTTATAAATTCAAAAATTAGCCAATTAAGGAAATGGAACCTAATACAAAAATACAATGAATAAAAAGGGTCAATTAGGAAATTCCACACAAATATAATTCTTTGTAATTTTACAAAATAAGATAGATTTTATCTTAATTTAATACAAAAAAATATTATATACGTAAAAATAAAATTATTATATTAAAAAGATATGGGGACTACAAAGTGAAAAAAGTATTACTAATCTGCCTTATAATATTATTAATATATGTAAGTTCAAATAATAGTACAATGATTTCAAATGGAATTGAACATAACAATATATATTCAAAAGACCAACAACCTGCGACAGATATTTATTTTTATCATGTTCCCGAAAAAATTAATAGATTTGAAACGGGATTAGTTGGAGCTTATAGAGGCTTTGCGTATATTGTTGATGGCAGGTTGTACTTTAGAGATTTGATCACTGGGTTTATTACGTCTATGAATATAGGTGGAGATTTTATAGAGAATACATTAACAGGCATAGATATAGATAACGATAGCCGGACAGAATTTCTATTAGTAACAACAACACCGACGCTTAATGTTACAATAATAGACTTTGATGTTGCAACTCCGTCCAGAGTTTCATTAATTACAGATAACGCAAAAGAGATCATATCAGGAGATTTTAACGGTGATGGCTTTGAAGACATCGCAGTATATAATGACACCTACATACAGATAATTGATGTACACAACAATGCTACTTTGGGAGAGAATACGCTTATTACAGGTACGATAGTACGATGCGTTGCAGCAGATTTTAATCCTACAGACACTGGTGATGAAATTGCAATATATACGAATACAGCATCCATAAATGTAGTAAATGAGTCAGGCGTAATTCTATATAGTAAAGTGAATACCTATACGCCATATGACATATCGAAAATAAGATATGGACCAGATCCATATTATGATATTATAATTACAGCTCAGAATAAAATTGAATTATATAATGGTACTGATTTGAGTTTAATATATTCGCAATCATTTCAAGGAGTTGGAAGCATAAATCTGATAGGAATTGGGAATTTTACAGAGGATAATCAAACGGATTTTATAATAATTCCTGAAAACGTAGGGCCCATTTTATTCTTTAACGGAACAAATGGATTTTATTTATTTAATTCATCAAAAGAAGCAATATTAGCCAATGGTCAAAAGTCATTTAGTATGGCATTAATTGATGCAGATGACAAGACAGACGTTGCAATTCAAAGCCCGAACATACAGGCAGCATTCTATCGTGGTGAAAATGGAGATTTAGGGTATGAAGAGCCTCAAGATGTAGGTCCGTTTGTTCAAATTTCAACATACGATATGAATAATGATGGCAGAGAAGATATCATTACATTAAACGATCAAAGCGATATTAGAATTGTAATAAGCGATACTGAAAGACCGAATATTGATCCAAAACCAATATATCCAGAGCATCCTACAATTAATGACCTATATGTGAAATTTGAAATTACAAGTACAGATAACTCACGCATATCATCAGCTGTATTATACATAAAAGAAAGTTCGGCATCTAGTTTCGAAAAATACGACATGACATTTGGTTCAAATGATGGCTTTATTCTATTTCTTACGGGATTAGAACCTGCAGATTATGATTTTTATTATGAAGTTAAAGATGCGTACTTAAACATACAAACATATGGAAATTCGACATCGCCTTTGCATTTTAGCGTTTCAGGACACTTTTCATGGACCTATAATACACCTACTGAAACAGATATTACACGCAGACACATTGTAGACCGATTAATCAACAAAACATCAAATGAGAGAATACCAATAACTCTATTTGCTAAGGATATATCCGTAAATAATACAGTTGGTTTTATGATCTTTAACAATGCTGGAAGCGTTCTATATAATAAGGATGTAGTAAATTCCACAGACCTAAGAGTCGCATTATATTCAGCATGGCTTGACGGAGATGATATGCAAGATTTCGTTATTTTCGATAGACTCCCAGATCGCGTTATATTGTTTGCGTTTCATGGTAATAATGCCACATCGATCAATAATTTGTCAATTCCGATTGATACTACATACATAGACAACTTTCCCGTTGCGATAGCAGACACTAACAATGATGGTTATGATGAAATTTATATTGTGGGCGAAGATATTTTAGATAATTATTTGCTTGTTAGAGTTAATCATGATTTTACATATACAAGTGTAAACATAGTAAATTCAACAAATTATGTCGTTGATCTTCAGGATGTAAATCTATTTGGTTCCGACCGCCAAATAGCAGCACTACGATTAAATAATACGATTCAGGTGTATTTTGATAATTTAACATTAGCAAAAGCATACAATTATTCATCTCCAGAACTAACTGAAGGCGATACTGCGCTCGGATTAACTGTATTTCATAATTCCTCAAAGGCAACAGAAGATCTATTGGCATATTATAGTGGATACAACAATGGATATCGTACATATCTATGCTGGATAGATTCAGAATCCACGTATATAGGAGAGGAATATGGAATAAAATACGGAGGATATGCAAAACGTGTACTAACATATGATACAAATAATGACGGCATTGATGAAATAATAGTATTTGACACAGTTCGAAATGTAACACTCATGACTATGAAAAATTACCTGATAGAGAATTGGAGTATTACAGCATACACAGGAGAATTACAATTTGTAGACATTTTTGATTTTGATGGAGATAATATATCTGAGATCGTTTTCTCATCTTCAGATAGCAATGTCCACATGCTTAATTTCTCCGGATATATGGAATACAAATATAAAGTTGCAAACATTTATGATGGCGTAATCATAGGACACGCAGATATATCTAGGGGAGTAGATTTCTTCGCGTATCCAATTGTAGGTAATTTGAAATATACTTGCGGTATGGTTCGAGACATTGATTCATTATATCTATTAAACGTAACAATAAATATATCCGAGACAGATGTAGAACAAGGAAATCCGATATCGATTTCAGCAGATGTAATGAATGTATATATTGAAGATGTAACAACTGCAAGAGTTACAATTACGGCACATTATGAAGGCGGAACTCAAACGTATGGATTAGTATATAATGCGACATCCGGATTGTACGAAGGAGCAATTGCGTCCAACTGGCCAATGGGTAAAGTCAATCTAACAATTAATGTAGAAGATACATATTATACAGATTACTATAGATTCATCGAAGACGCAATTACTGTTCGAAGTAATCTATACCTGACAGTATTCGCTTCAGAAAGCGTGAAGCAAGGTGATGCCTTCCAGGCTAATGTAACTATTACGGATAATTTAGGAAAACAGGTTACTAACGCAAACGTATCATTGAACCTTGAAGGAACAATTTATTATGCAGTATTCACCGGGCATACATATGATATTATTACACCAAACATAACTCTAAATCCTGGAGAGCATTCATTTACAATTTTTGCAGATCACAATTATGCAATAAAACAAGTTAATTATTCAGACTATTTTGATGTGTTTGCAACCAGCCTAAACATAAATCGAACATCACCAAATAGCGTAGAACAATTCGAGCAGTTCCAAATAACATTAAATATTACTGATCCTTATGGACACTTCATAGACAATGCAACGGTCTACATAACGATTGATGGAAATGACTACTATTTTAATAAAATTGCACCCGGATATTACCAATTAAGTATGTCTGCAGATATACCTCTAGGAAATCACACTTGTGAGATACATGTTGAACATGACTTTGTAAATCCAACCACCTTTGGAAACTTCTATTTGTCAATTACAGGCGATATCAGTACAAGTATTCAATATCCTGAGAAGGCAGAGGGCGGAACTAATTTCAATGTATCAATTTACGTAAGTGATTTTTATGATACCCCGCTTGATAATCCGTGGGTTATCATAAACATAAATGGTGTTAATTATACGGCTACTAACGTTTCTACAACACAATTCATTGCAAATGTACCTGCAAACTATTCAATAGGAACGAGATACTTCTTAATTTACGTAGGCTCTGAATTTGGGCACACAAAGATCTTAAATGAAACAATAGACATTTATTCAATACCAAATGCAGTTCTTGAATCTTCACTGGGTTGGCAGATAAGTCAAAATAATATAACAACTCTAAGAATACAATTACAAGATTGGACAAATAAATCAGTATCAGGTGCGACAATATCAACCTTGAGCCCCGCAAGTTATATCTTTGCAGATCTTGGAAACGGCACATACGTTGTCGATTTTTCAGCTGTAGGCTATGCTCCAGGAAATTACACATTGATAATCTCAATTACTCACGATAATTTAATTCCGACGAGATTGCAAAAGAACATAATCATCTATGGAAATGCGGTTGTAAAGGTAGAAATGCCCTCTGAGATTCAAAATGGTAAAAACTCAACATTTACTATCGTATTGCGAGATATATATGGAAATCCGATTTATAATTTCAATTATTCAATAAGTTTCATAAATTACAATATCTCGGGAACAGTAGTAGATGATTACGAACTAAATGTTTCATTCTATATAGATGCACCACCGGGAACAATTCCTATGCACATTTATATTAACGGCTCATATTTCAATGACATAAATACAAGCGTCATGGTAAAAGTAATGAGTACTCCTGTGGCATTAATTATTTCGCCAGTTCTAAATCAAAGTATTACACAAGGGGATATAGTTCAATTTGAAATTAACTTGACAGATAGTCTTGGTCATCTAATTTCTTCTGCATCACTTAAATTATACATTCATGATAATGTCTATCTGCTAAATTCTATTGGCAATGGCACTTACAGAACTAGTGTATCAACATCTGGCTGGGCTTCAGGGGATTATACATACACAATAAAAATTGAACAAAGATTTCTAACAAACACGGAACTAGTCGGGCAAATAAAAGTCATAGGTGTCTTTCAATTTGACATATCGTTATCTACAGATACTCCTGAACAAGGCAGCATTCTTAATGTAACTGTTAGAGCTTCAGATATATTTGGACATCCAGTACAAGGTGCAAATATTACAGTATCTTTCAACAATCAAAACTATACAGCAGTTGAAAAAGATACTGGAGTTTATATTGCATCAGTCCCCATTACACAAATACCTCACGGCGAGTATGAAATAAAGGTCTATGCATCTGGAAACTTGTATATTTCGGCATCCACCCAAAAGACCATTCAAGTTCAAGTACCACCACCCAAAATTACTATGTCGACACAGACATTTACATTAGGTACTGGCATTTCCTTTATGATTTCATTCATAGGCATGATTATTTACTTCAAGCTCACAAGATCCTTCTCTGTTGAAGGCAAAACAATTGAAACATTGAAGAAAGGAATCAAAAAGCTCGATATTCTCTATGGATTTATCTTGAGCGTTTCGGCTATCGTGCTACTTCATTCATTTGTCACGGCTGCGGCACAGAATTATTCCCTGGCAGTAGTAGAAAGTGTCTTACTGCTAGGAGCTTCATTACTCTTGTATGGAATATGGTTGTACAGAGATGCTAATAGTTCAATTCTAGTAAATAACAGAATCAGTAAACGCCGTATGATTTTAGGAATATGGCATCTAGTGTTTGTGCCACTCGTTGTATGGCAGATATTCGAATGGGGAAACCACATCGAATGGTTCCAGGTCTATGTATTAAGCCAGACATTCGCATTGGGTGAAATACAAATACCAAGCATTATGCTTACAATATTTGCCACATACATTTCATCGATTGTACTTGTAGTTTTCAACGTGTACAGAGAAATTTCTAAAGTCATAAAGCGACTCGATAAAATGGTTCTCATGGGTACTCCAGAAGCAGTCATAATCGACGAGCGAATAAATTATCTTGGACGAATATCCTCTTCAATACGCATTAAATTCTTCATGTTTCTCGTGATCTTAGGCGGAACCACAGTCTCAACCATGGACTTCCTAAGAAGTTACTCAATCGGAGTGATTGTATTATTGCCAGTATTGTTCCTTGTAGTCATTCCGTATATATCAAGCAAACTCGCTAAATTCTTAACAAAAATTCAAGGGCTTGTGAGAAGAAAGAGAGCATAACCGCTCTTATTTTTTATTTTATTATCGCTACGTTTTCGCGATTCAATGAATTAGTATACTCCGATTTAACTTCGGAAATTATAGTATCTACAAAACAAAATTCAGCATTATTCATAAATGTCACTTTTGTATTATCATTTAATCCATCAAATAGTTCTTTATCGTTTTTTATATCCTCACCATTTATTATGTAAAGGAAGGGAACATCGTTATCATTTACAGCTGGAAATATTATGTTTTTTAGATGATCTTTATTCTTAGAACTTTTTTCGCCCAAATACACGACAACTAATGCATTCCTATAATATGCTTTTATGGCTGAACTACTTTCCTTTAATAACCATATTAATATCTGATCTTCCTTTGTCCTTTTGTATAATACTTCTGTTGCAATAATATTCAAATATGACTCGGAATTCGCATATGCTTTCAAATCTTCAATTCTTGTTTTTAATCCGGGACCAGTAATTACAATTTTAAAAATTATGGACAAAGCTTATTCAACTCGCTTATTCAATTTTGATTTTGGATTTTATATTAAGATTTTTACATATAAATTTTTTTATATAATATATTAAAAAATCATTTTTCAATAAAAATCAATTCATTTTTTACCGATTTTGAAGAAAAATAAATTTTTATTATAAAAAATATATGAGAATTTCAAAATCATATAATCATTTTTCTTTTCAAGTTCTTTGCAATATAAAAATGTACTATGCAATATTTGGAGACTTGTTTAAAATTAAAAAAACGAGGAAATATACTCAATAAATTAACAATAGACCAAACAATCTTCAAAAAAAAGTTGTATTAAAAAAGGAGAAAGAAATGATATTAGATTCAATGATTATTCCGATTTTTGATTGATCTCATTATTCTAATTTTTTGTTTTTATTTCTCCTCAAATTTACAAGTGTTTTTACGAAATGTCCGAGAAATACTTCTGTATGTTCGATTGCACGCTTGTGTATAGCATATTTGGATAGAAATTCCTCTTTGAGCTCTTTGCGTTCTTCTTTTGGTGCGAAATACACATATACGGGGATTCCGATTAATATCAAGATTATGGCAGATATAATAGAATCAATACTTGTTTGCGACAATATGTACAATGAGAATATCACGCCTAGAGTCGGCATAAGTCGTCGCCCCTTGAGTTTTTTCTTTATTTCCGGTTTCTTATTTGAGAGAGGTATGACTATTGCGGACGTTATCAGATATACAAAAGTCATAAAGAATACAGATGCATTAATTAGGAACGACATACCGCCGATAAGGCTGAAGATGTAAGCAGATAGAGAAATTCCGATTATGCTAAGATATGGTGTTTTAAATTTTGGATGGATTTTGCTGAAAAACTTTGGAAATAGGCCATCAATAGATAATGCATAAGCAAGGCGCGATGTGCCAATCATTCCAGATTCATTTGATCCCGTGATTGAAATTAGTGCCCCCGCCCAGATCATGAATACACCGAATGTCATAATCATTGGAGAATAATTAAATATTATTTGAGCAGCGGAATCAAGAGGTGCGGTAGAAGCTTGTAAAACACTTTCGGGAACAACGGAAAGAACTACGAAATTACTAACCATATAGAATAGAATAACTACACTCATGCCAATCATTATCGCTTTTGGAATTGTTCGATGTGGGTTATCGATTTCACCGGCAGGTATTGTAGATATTTCAAATCCTGCATATGCCCAGAATATTAATACCAGTGCCTGACCAAAATTGAGAACACTTCCTTGGAAAAACGGTTGGAGATTCCCCAGAGTTGCAGGATTTAGAAATATGAAAAATAAACCAAAGACAACAAAAACTAAAAGTGGACCCAGTTTTCCAATTGTCAGAATATCGTTTGCCTTACCTGCTGCTTTTACTCCGATTAAATTAGAAATCATTATTATTAGAATAAAGATTCCCTTCAGTATTGCTTGATCCAACCATGTTAGGTTTGGAAATAGAAACATAAAGTATTGTGTAAATGCCGCAGGAAATACAGCTATTGATGCCCATTCTGCGAGAAATAAGCTCCACCCAACGATAAAGCCAAAGAAATCACCCTTTACATCACGAGCATATGCATAAGGCCCGCCCACATCGGGTGAAATCAGAGCGCAATAGCTAAAATTAATTGCAATGGTCATTGCTACGAGACCTGCTACAAGCCAGACTAGCAAGGAAGCAGGACCTAGCAAGTCAGCACCGAATGCAGAGGCAATATATATATCTGCACCGATAATTGAACCAATGACTAAACTCACAACATCAAATAATTCTAGCTTTGATTGATCGTCAGACATTTTTATTCACATCTATAAAAATAAGAAGAAGAAATATTTAAATGCCAAGTAAAACGAGCCATACACCCACAACCGTAATTATTGTTCCCGGAACAAGCCGCCTTGTGAATTTCTCACCTAGGAATGCGACAGAAATTGGAGTAGTGAAGAGAGGAGCTCCAGTTGCAATGGCAGTTCCGATTGTTGCACCTAATATTTGAATTGAATAATTATAGAAGAGATAGCCAAGTGTCATTCCAATGAATGCAGCAGCTACTACTTTAAATATACTTTCGCGTTTTAAATTCTTGGGATGCCAGTTTGGATGCTTATGAATTCCAATCAGAATAAAGATAACGAGTATGATGGAACCTCCGAATAGCTCTACATAAGTTGCAGCAAAAATATCTAAACCTTGCGAAGTATACTCAAAAATCACAGCTGAAATTGCTCCTGAAAGTGATGAGAAAATCGCAGCTAAATAACCCTTGACATGATTTCGTTCATTTATACTTTCTTCATCTTCTTTTTCCGTGAGTAAAGTAATTCCTATAATTACAAGGATTAAGCCCACTGTTCGCCACAGTAATATCTGAGCACCCATAAATAAGATGGATAAGATGTATGTGAAAAATGGAAATGTCATTGCTATAGGAAATGCACGGGACACACCAATGAATCGCATACTGTAGAGATATAAGAGATCGGCAGATACTGCACCGAAAAAGATTGCAAGAATCAACAAGAGTACCTTTTCTGTTGGAATTGCGAGTATTTTATCAATTGAAAATAATAATATGAATGGAGTAAATATAATGAGTGAGACCCACATTTTTATTCCGTCGATCCAGAGATAGCTTACGTTATGTTCTTCTTGCTTGTAGACAAGAACGGAAATTCCATAGAAAAATGCACCAAAAATTCCGATTATTAATGCAAATAGTTCGAGCTCACTCATCATACAACCTCATTTGAATTGTAGAGTTGAAAGATACAATTTCCTTTTTATTGTTTTCTATTTAATTCATTTTAAATATAGTCAGATGCTATCTTTCAAAGGTACTGCTTTTGCTACACTAATACCTTCATCAACTATTGATCCATAAATGGAAATGGCAACAATTTATTTTTCATTGTCGTTAGAAATGGCATTTTCCAAAATATTAACTAGCAGATCATCCACATTAATTTTACCAATTTCTTGGATCAACTGCATGTCAGGTCTCGGTACATTCATGATTTTCGAATATGTCGTAATATATTGCTCAATTGTATCCTTGAGTTTTATTAAGTATGGAAAGAGCTTAATGATGGAATTTGAAAGAAACTCGTAGCTATCCTTTTTCTTTGCCATTATATCAATAGTTTCAATTATTTGGATAATATTCATCGTAAATTGTCGTGATGAATTTTCTCGAATATAAACAAATGCATTTCCCGCGCGATCATATAATTTGGAAGGAGATATCTTAAGCTCACCATATGAGACTTTGCCGAGAGACATTATAAATAGATTATATTTTACAA
>CAZPUN010000023.1:0-160455 GCA_964589775.1 uncultured archaeon | reverse complement strand
TAAATGTAATCATAATCGTATCTTCAAGATCAAGACTATAAATATCACGAATGGATATTTTTGATACTGCCTTAATTAACGATATACTGCCGATCAATAGAATGATATACGAAATACGAATTCCTAAAGTTGGTAGAAAATAATAGGGTATGGTTTCACTATTTAATACTTCCATACTTATATGTATATTTTCAATTCCCCAAATTATGGAAGCTAGAGAAAGAGTGCCGAAGAAAATATACAAATCACTTTTTCGCGATGCCAAAATGAATGAAGTACCTGTGCTTAATACAAAGATTACAAAGGATAAAATAATAGGAATAAATAATGAAATAAAATATGTGATTGGAATAATAGCAGAGACGGCAAAAATATATAAAATTGCTGTGATCGTTAAGATATAAATTCGCCAGCGTGGGGGCGATAAATCAGAATTTTGTGTTGGTTTAAATGCAAAGGCATACCATAATGTAAGAAGAGGAGCAAGGACAAGTTCTACATGAAGTATGTTAGCGTTAGGAATATGATTAATAAGACCTTCAATTAATTCAACAAAGGGTATAACAGCAAACTCGATAATTGAAATTAACATGATAATGAGCCGCATTTTTGTATTTTCACTTTCTACAGTCCAATATAACCAGAGAAAAACTTCTGCGGTTAAAAATAAATATAATGCGATTTGCGAAATGATAATGAGATTTAAAGTTATCGGCAAATTAAGTTGATTCCCTATTATTGGATAAATCATAGTTATACTGTTGGGTTGTGAGAAGATAATAATGGTTGTTACAAGAGAGAGAACGCTAGGGATGACTAATACGCCCAATATATCCTTTTTGTTTACTTCACGACGAATGTCTAAAGCAGACAAAAAAAGAAAGGCTGTAGCAAACGAAGGCGCTGTGGCAGTAGGAATTGCAAAAATTCGCGAAGCAAAATAGTTAAAGCTGTTCACGAAAATAAAATGACTCGCAATCCAGATCATAACGCTAAATATGAAAATTAAAAAGAATTTTCTATTTGTACTTTTCACTCCTTTTGTGATTATATCGATCCCTATCACAGATGATATCAGAAGCTCTGCAATATCTACAGCAGCCCACGAAACCAATTTTATTTCCTCATTCATTTATTTTCGCTGAAGAATTCGTTTGCCCGCCGAGTTATAATAGATCTATAACTTGTACCGGATAATACACTTTCAACATCAGTAAATGGTGTTGCTATTTTAATTCCTTTATCATCGATGACATACTCACGAACTCTTCTGTCGAAATCACTACCACGCATTTTTAAAATTGCCATAGCCTTTCTTATTTCACTACCTATCTCAACTAGTCTCATATATATAACAGTATCGACTATGAATTCAACACCATATCCAGAAATCTTCAAAGGCGCACCCATAATTTCGTTAACTTCATAAGTCATAATTGAAGTCAAACCAAAACGCTTAATCTGCTGAATGAATTTGAAAATTTCTTGTCGTATATCCACGTTAGTTGTTGCTAATAATTGAAAATGACTAATGCTATCAAGCAAAAGACGCTTTGCATGAATTTTATTAACAAGTTCCAAGAAACGATTTTCAATTCGTTCATTTTCTCGCTGTAGCGCAATTGGAGTTGTGTAAATAATTTCTATTTTACCTTCATTTACATATTTTTCAAGATCCCAACCAAAATTCTTAGCGTCAGCAATCAACTCTTCAGGTGTTTGCTCAAAAGTAATTATGATACCAGGCTCATTGTATTTATCCACACCATTATAGATATATTGAACGCCTAGAGTAGTTTTTCCAGTTCCTGGACTCCCAGCCAATAAGGTTACAGTATTTCCTTTAAACCCGCCCTTAAGCATTACATCTAATCCGCGAATTCCAGTTTTTACCCGTTTATTACGGATTGTGAGCTCGGATAATTTTTCTTCAACAACAAAATCAGATATTAATAATCCACTATTAGTAAGTTCATACGGTATCCAACCTTTTGACACACTGCCATTTACACTGGAAGTTAATGCAATATACCGGGAAATTCGCTTATTTTCTTTTGAAAGTCTAAATTCATAGCAAAAGTCAAAAATATGCTTGATTTGAGCAAGAAAACGCTCGGAATGAACACCCATATCAATAACATAAATACCCAGCATTTTAAAACGATCATTTAATAATTTTAGACCATTTGCAAACTTAACTAAGAGATTTTCATCTTTTAATCCGGACAATGAAGACAGTACATTGTAGACAAATACAGCACCTTTAGTCCATTCCAATCCTTTTTCATTCAATAGAGTTTTAATCATATGCAAAACATAGTTTAGATCGTAAGGCTTTTCTAAAATAAGCTCGGCATTTTCATTTACATCTATAAATTCAAACCCTTTTGAATAACCATCAATTATAACTAATGAGCCATTTCGTTCGTTTGCACGAACATCACAGGACAAACCACGTAGTTGTTCCCTAATTTTTGAAGGTGACTTTGGATATGTTAAAATGATAGCGTTGCGCCCATGCTTTAAGGCATTACAAATGATTTCAAGAGATAAAATATCAGCACCACAACCAGAATCTTGAGAGAGTAAAATGTTAGAGGGGACTGTAATGGTTTCTAACGCAGTATTGTCTAAGATTGTTCCAGTCTTAAATTTCTCAAGGCTCATGTAAAGTCACCTTTTGAATTAATCATCTATACTACAACTAATTATTTTAAGTTTTGGAATGAAAATTAACTATGTTTATTAGTGTTCGCATACATTAATATTACAGATAGATAAAATATTCATACATAATTGGGAAGGACTGAAAAATGAGCGTCGGATTGCTATTGATAGTTACGATCTTTTTATTCTTACTTACACCTAAAAAACCCTATATAATTCTACCATTACCGCCAAAATTCAAAATATTTATGTTTGCATTAATCCAAGGCATTACAGCATGGTTAATATTATCAATTTTTCTCATGTTACCTCTGGTATGGTATATTGTAGGATTCGTAATAATATGGTCATTTACAAGAGTATTATTCACAGATATTCTTCATTTCAAAAGAATGCAAGGATTGGTATTCTTTGTTCTAATTGTTGCGCCTTTACTTTTTTCAGGAATCGGTCTATGGACTAGTGGTCTTACAAATGCGGAGCGATTCAATAGTTTTGTAACATATAAATCGGGAATGATATACAATAATACAATTCCAGACAATATGGTTCGACTGATTACTCCAGAATATGCAACAAATATCGCACAACAACATCTCAGCTCATATGGTAGTAATGTATTTGTAAATTCAGCCCACATTATGGTATATAATGGACGACTTTCCTGGGCTTGTGAGATTGTTTCAACAAATACGCTCAGTGAAAATTATGTGAAAGGATTTCTCATAATTGATGCCAATGATCCTACGAGAGACCCTATTGAAATAAATCGAACTATGCCAATAGGAGAAGGATTGTTCTGGGATCATGATATATTCTTTAGAAACTATTTAGCAGATACAAGTATTCTATATGAGCAAGCATACGTAGAAGTTGATAATTTGGGACACCTTGCATATATACTGACACGAACACGACTGAATTTTGATCTTACTGAAGACCCGCTAGGGCCAATTGTATATTTTGAAAATGGTACAATTAAGGAATATAATAGCATTGACAATGTACCGGAATTCATAGAACGAATTTTTGCAGAACCATTTCTAGAACGAGATATTTCACGTTGGGGTGATTATCGACGTGGAGACGGATTCGATTTATTTGCAGGAGGATTACTATGGATAATCCCACCCTCCCGAGAACGCGTTGAAATAAGTGAGGACTTACGTTACATCTTAGATCCAGATACTAACGAAATCGATGCAATTGTTGCTGTACATCCAGTCTCAAGTGAAAAAACACTTGCAGGCGTATTCAAGATTTCGCGAAATCATGTATATTACTATGATTATAAAGACCTGAACTTAATCAGTGGAATCACTGCAATGGATGTCGTCGAGAGTGAATTACCAAAACCTGCAACAGGCTTTTATTATGCCGCAATGCCAATGCTATATCCTGTAGAAATAGCACCTGGAGATTTCAAATTAACATGGTATGTTCCAGTCTATTGGCAAGAGTACAGTAGTGAAGAAAGTACATCAATTACGATACGCCTTGCAGGACTTGCTTTAGTAGATGCTTCAAAATCAGATAATAGAATTCTTGAGTTAGCTACAGGAGGTCTTACGGGTGAGAATCTTGTTCGCTCAGCACGCCTGAAATACATAGCATTATTTGGAGGAACACAGATCCAAGAGACTATAAATCTAATTGCAAATATTACAGGATATTACTCATATGTCCAAAATGGAGTTACTCATATAGTGCTACAAACTAATAACGATACTTATAAATACATAGAAGGCTGGCCAGGTTCAATGCCATTACAAGATTGGTATGCACTGCTATCTGCACAGGTCGGAAATAAATTCAATGCGACAATTGATGTTAGCGGAGAACAATACGTAATTACTGCATTTAAGATAATTTAGTCTTCAGAGTCTTCCGCTTTTTCTCCATCTTCTTCTTTTTCAGATTCTATCGCCTTAATCAGTGTAGATATTGCCATGGATTTCCTGCGCTTAATTTCATCCACAAGTGCAGTCAATTTTTTGAATTCTTGCTCGCGAGAAAGAATCATTCGACGTACAAAAAATGCTACGGCCTCGGACCTACTCTTGAAAACCTCAAGTTCAACTAATGCATCTAGAACTTTCACATCCTCTGCCGAGAGACGCGTCATGACAGTCAGCTCACGATTATGAAGACCAAATCTCTCTTTATTGAATCGACCAAGTAATTCTTGTTTTAGATCTTCATTTACAGACTGAGACTCTTTCACTTTTCCCATAGGTGCACACTCCACAAATATTTTTAAGGAGCAAAAACTTAAATACTTGCTGTGTGAGACGTAACACAATTACAAATTACGTATTAATTACGATAATTAGCCTCAACACACCCTCACATATCACCCCTCAACACAACATTCGACCCAATGCATTGGGATCGTTGCCATCACGGGCCTGGTTAAACGCCAGGCCCACACTTATAAAAGATCATCTATTTTTCATTGTCTGTATAAATTACAAAACTCTTATTGTGGAAAAGACAAGCGGCGCGAAACATTCGGCAATTGCTTTCTTAACCATCTTATGACATGAGTATCTCGAGTTAATTTTAGAATGGTCCCATCAAAACTGACAACACCACGTAGTCTAATGATATTATCTTGAATTATACTATTCAACACTGTTGGAGCAAAACCTTCTTTCATCATAACTTCGCGGACGTCATCAATATGTGCGGTTCCCTTCTTCTTAAATAATAGAATAATAACTAACCATGAATACCATGAACTTGTAAGATCTGACAAATATTTTAATACTTCTTGAACCTCTTTTTTGTTTTTATCATCACTTTTACGCCGTCTCCACAATTAGAAATTCCCCCAGCTATTCAAAAACTTCTCGTAATGATGAATATGCTTTATCAGATATTTTCAATATTGTGGAGATTTTTTCAAGATAATCAATAAAATTAATCTCCTCATTGGTTTCATATGAATATCGCCAAATTTCACGAATAATTAGTTCGATGTTTTGTTTTATAGGTTCGGTAGGTGCTAGTATGAAATTTTCATATTTTGGATCTTCTAAAGCAATTAATTTTAGAGCACGTAATTTATGAGTTATATCTTTTAATTTAACAATAAGTTCTTCAGGAGGTAAATTATTAATTATTTGTACATACAAATATAGAATTAGAATCATAGAGAGATTATCGACAAATCGTTCTTCTGAAGACAGTATACTTTTTGCATCCAGAGCAGCTGCTGCACGTATTGCATTAATAATATCAGAACCTATGGACCTGTTAAATTCGTAAGAGCCGCCTGCAACTTGAATAAGGGATATTGTTTTATTCATATCAGTGAATGCAAAGATACCAATTTCAACTGAGAAACCATAAGCGCAGTTTCCTTGCAAGATCCACATATCAACATTTAGATTTTCATGCTTTGCGTGAACTTCATCAACAATTTCAGTATCCAATCTTAGAATTAAGCCCTCAATAATTCGACTTATGTCAGTACTATCAGTTATTAGAAAGTTGTAAGAAATATTTGTATAATCGGGTTCAATTTCATTTTGAGGGTATTCAATTAGATTATAAGCGCTCAAGCGAGCGGGAGGTAACTCGAAAACATAAATCCCATCAGTCATCTTTAGGGAGACATAGCCTTTTATCGTTCCAAGAGGCATTCCACGATATCGCAAATTAAACATAAAAACATGAGTTTCATTAGGGTCTAATTTTTGAAGGTCTGCATCGTTTGGATTGAATTTTGGATCTGCACGGATAATTCCCTCAGGTAAATCTAATTGGAATGTAATTTGCTCAATTTTCATTCCAGAATGATTCGTTATGTGAACACCATAAACGAGTTCAGACCCCTCGACAGTAATGCCAGTCAGGATTTGCACAAACTGAAGACTGTTTGAAAAAATCTCATCATATAATTTTTGTGCCAACACTGCATCATTTTCAAGTGATGTGAGATCCCAGAAAATTTCCTCAATGATTTGTTTGATTTTCTCTTGATTGCTCTTTCGTTCAATCGCATGCAGAGATAGATACTTCTTAGGAATTCCTTCAAATTCCTTCAGAAATGACTTTCGGTAAGTTTCAGGGCTTTCATCATTATTTAAAAACAATATTAAATAAAGATTCGTTTCTAAATCTATTGGAATAGCAAGGCCCTTAAGTTCAGATAGTCCTGATTGAATTATTTTTACGGTTTCTTTATTTTCTTCTTCGCTAGTTAGAAGTTCAGATACCAACACAGTTGGAATTTTTAAAGTACTTGGAAAGTAAAAGTGTGTATTTAATCCTTCTTTTTCATTCCATGAACATAATGCAATTCCTGCTGGCATTTTTATCCCCTCATACAAAGCTTCCTTCAGGTCGTATAAATTTAACTGCACGAGCTTTGTTTCCAGATATTTCTACTAGACCACTATCTGCAAACTGCTTAATAAGTGCAGCCACACGAGCACGTGGAATACCAAGAGCCTTAGAAATTTGATTTAATTCCACCCAATCGCCGCCTTTATCTTCGATCATAAAGTAAATTCTGAAATTAAGTTCATGTTCTGCAAGATTATACAACCGGTTCCAGCGTTCTTGAAAATCACGAATCTCTTGTTCTAACTGCTCTATTCGACTGGTTTTATCACGTACATCTTTTTCAAGTTCACTGATCGCTTTACTCTTATTTTCAATTTCAATGGTCGCGATATTTAGTTTGTCTTTCAGCTTGGTATTCTCTTCAAGCAATTTGGAATACTTTTGAGATAAATCTGTGTGTTTCTTATCGAGGTCTGCCAATTCAGATTTAAGCTCTTCATTTTTCTTGATTTCACGTTGAAGAGCATCCTTTATTTCACCCGCACCCATACTTTCAATCAATTTTTGAGCTTCTTTAAGGGCTTGTTTGGTATTTTCTAATGAAGTCATGAGCTGTATGTTTTTCTGACTTAATTTTGTGATCTGGGATTCTAGTAATTTTATTTCATTCTGCAAATCTACTGTCTTTTTTGTAAGACTCTCGATTTCTTGTTTTTGTGATACAATAGTCGCCTTTAGATTTGCAATGGATTCATTAGCTTTCTTTAATTCATTGTTTTTCTCAGTAATCTCAGACTTTAGCGAACTATTATGTTCAAGTAGTGTTGAAATTATATTTAGAATTTGATCTTTAGTGGTATTAGTTAAAGAGACAATATTATTTTTTGTCTTTTCAAGAATTTCAGATATTTCTTCACGATTTTGATGAATTATATTTTCAAATGGATTGATAATTTCTTTGGCGGATAGATGTCGCTCGATTTCCTCATTTACAACCTTGATTGTTTTTGATGCAAACACACCGAGTCCTACTTCAGTCATTAATCTTTTTGATAATGTATCCTTGATAGCTTTTTTCTGAGATTCTATAAAGTCACCTTGATTTTGAATTGCACCACTAAGAATCTCAAGACTGTTATTTAAACGGTCTTGCGTTTTTTGAAACATGACCTCCTCATTAATTATCATTGAGGAAAACTTCTCTGAAATTCGCTGAATCGTATCGGAACTCTTGTCTGCGCTCATATTGATTTTCACCTATGTGTTATCCAACTACAGGATGTCCTAATTTAGCTAATTTTGCAGAAATATCCCGAATTTGCATTGAGATTTGAGTGTTTTCTTTTATCTTCTCTATCAAAATCTTTCTAAATTCGGTAGGCGTGACTTCACCGCGATCTAGCTTTTCGGTTAATTCTTGGCGATCTTTTATTAATGCATCACGCTTTTTAATTAGCTCTTGATATTGCTTTAGAAGAGTATCAATCTCTTCACTGCTAGTTACTTCTTCCTTTTTAGGGGCAACTTCGGATTCTTTGGGCTCAATATGAACCATTTTCTTCTTGTATTTCTTTCTTAACAATGAATCAAAAATACCCAACTTTACGACCTCCCAAGCTTTCTTTTAATTGATCGTATTTTCTTTTTCGTTTCTTTTAATGATGATTCTTTTTCCTCAATTTCAGCTTCATATTCGCTTTCAGATGTTGGATCTGAAAGACTCAATTCATATAATTCATTTAATCGCTCTTGTAGAATATCACGATTGCTTTCTAATGTTCTAAGTTCTTGTTCAAGCCTTGTACGTTCTTTTTCTGAAAGTTCTGAGACTTCGGATACTTCAGATACTTCTTCAGTAGCTGCCTCAACGTTTTTGGCCATAGAAGACTCTTCAATATGAATTTCTGGCATTTCAGGCTCAGATGGCTTTTCTTCAACAACAGGAATCTTTTTACTTGAGAGAATACTAAGTATTTGGTCATTTTTTGTAGATATTGTTGCAATGGTCGAAGCTATACGATTAATAGTAATCTTAAGTGTAGAAATGTCCTCAATGATATTATCTAATTTTTTATTAATTTCTGTATCCTGCTCCACTGTGATTTTCTGTCGTAACTCTCTTGTTGCGTCTTCTATTTTTGAAATCACTGAAGACAATTCATCACTCATCGGGAACATCTCCTATAACTATAAATCTTAAATTCTCGAACAATAAATCCTTTAGCAATTTCAGCCATTTATCGCGATTTTCTTTCCGATTCGCAATCATAGGATATGCGGGAATTCCGAGACGGCGCTCTACTTCTTCAGGGGATAATGCACCGGGCAGATCTTGCTTATTCGCAAGAGCAATTGCACGAGAATATGGCAAATTCGCTTTGAGAACTGGCAATGCAACTCTTCGTAGCCAAGATATATTTGCGGGTGTAGAATCACTTACAACAATTACGCCACTACTCGCTCGAATTATTTTGCTCCATTCTTGTACAAATCGATCCTGACCACCAAGGTCAAATAGTGAAAGTACATATGGATCAAAATCTGATTTTAACATGGCTTTATCGCCAAAGAATGTAGGAACATATTTCTGAGGGGGGCCTTTTGTAGGCAGAATAGCAAGTTCTAACAATGTAGTTTTTCCAGTTCCACCATGTCCTGCAAGACAGAATTTAATGGGCAATCGTCCTGCAATCCGTCTAAAAGCATCCTTAAAGTCTTCTTTTGTATCTTCATCATTGCATTTTGAATCCATGCAAATCTTGACAAATTCAGTAATTACCTTCATAAAAGCTTCTTCAATTTTCTCTTTTGTGGCGGCCCTATCAGACGTCATAACAAAAGCATACCCATGGGCATTTGTGTAAGTAAATCTATAGCGTGAAATTTCAAGACTATCAATTCGCCATTCCTTTTGCTGAAATGCAGAACTTACTGTAACGTAAAGAATCTTTTCCAAATCAATTCCTTTTGTAGGAACTATTGAATCCTTGAAGACCAATTTTTCTTTATCAAAGACGTGTAATTCTCTTATCAATGTGGCCACCCATTAAATTTTTAATTTTTGAATAAAATAATTCAATTTTAAATAATTATAAACGCTACTTAAATGCATATTGCTATTTTAAATATAATATATATGAAATTCTATATAAAAAACTAGCTTTTTTTCATGGTAGAACAAGTCGCAACGTTCTTAAGATGTAAATGGTCACAAGATATACAATATTATTTTAAAAATAAAAGAATAAATTAACAAAATAAAAGATCTGGAAGTGTGTCACTTGAGAATATTGTTAATACATTCAGATTTCTTAGAGTTCCAACCAAAGAAAAAAGCTATTGATAGTGCAGAAGAAATTGATTCAATGGAACCCCAGCGAATTGATGAATGCCTTGTAGTATTCACTGCTGTGGAAAAAGGGGATTCAAGAGATGAACCTGCACTTATTGAAAATGCTGTAACAGAAATCAAGAAAGTTGCTGAGCAAGTTAATGCAGAAAAAATAGTCATTTATCCCTTTGCCCACATATCCTCAGATCTTTCGTCTCCAGATGTTGCATTGCGGGTGCTAAAGGAACTTGAGAAAGCACTCAAAGCTGAAAAATTTGAGGTACATAGAGCTATGTTTGGTTGGTATAAGAGCTTTACAGTATCGTGTAAAGGGCATCCATTATCAGAATTATCCCGACACATACAACCAAAAAAGATTACTGCAAAAGCAGAAGAAGCAGCAGAAGAATTTCTAATTTTGACACCTGATGGGAAAACGTACGATCCTAAGGAATACAAGTTTACAAAGAAAGACAAAGACTTTGAAAGACTTGTCGCAAAAGAAGTTTTCAAGGAACCATTTGAAGTAAAGGGTACTCCGAAATATCAAGAATATTTGAAAAAATTTGGCATCGAGTGGGAACCACTTTCAGATGCGGGCCATATGAGATATGGTCCTGAGGGAACTATCATATTTGATTTGATTGCAGATTATGCATGGACTGTCGTAAAGAAATCAGGCGTTCCCACGATGATGGTCAAGGGAACAAACATGTTTGATTTATCAGCACCACCAGTAAGAACACATGCAGAATTGTTCGGAGATAGATTGTATAAAGTTTCAGTGGATGAGAAAGATTTTGTTATGCGATATGCAGCATGTCATCAACAATTCGCAATGGTAAAAGACTGGATAATTAGCTACAAGAATCTACCATTTGGAGCCTTTGAAGTAGCAGATTCATATAGACTTGAACAAAAAGGAGAATTGATGCTGTCCTTTAGGACTAGAAAGCTGCATATGCCTGACTTTCATGTATTCACAAAAGACGTAAAAGATAGTCAAGAAGTCACTCTGAAATTACATGAAATAATTCTAAACGAAGCAAAGAACCTTGGACGTGAATATGTATCATTATATAATTTAACAAAATCATATTTTGAGAAAGAAAAGGATTATATTATGAGTCTTGTGAAGAAGGAAGGCAAACCAGTATTACTACACTTTGTTCCAGAAAATAAATTCTATTGGGTAATTAATATCGAATACTGCATTGTTGATACTATGAAACGCCCAAGAGAAATTGGCACATTCCAGATCGATATTGGTAATGCAAAGAGATTTGAAATTACATACAGAGATGAAAACGATCAGAAGCAATATCCACCCATAATACATACAGCTTTAATTGGAACAATCGAACGATACTTGTACACAGTTCTAGATAGCATTGTATTAATGGAGAAACAAGGTAAGAAACCAATGCTACCAGTCTGGCTTTCACCAGTTCAAGTTCGAATAATTCCAATGGGCTCAGAAATGCTATCAAAGGCGAACGAACTCGCAGATAAAATTGAACAAGCGGGATTCCGAGTAGATATAGATGATAGAGATGAAAAACTATCATATCGAATGAGAGAAGCCGAAACAAAATGGATACCATTTATTGTGGTTCTTGGAGAGCAAGAGATAAAATCCGGAAAACTATCAGTACGTGTTAGAGCAACTAGAGAAAATATCAAAATTACAGAAGACGAATTAATCGAGAAAATAACCGAAGAAACAAAAGGATATCCAAAACGAGAACTTACGATACCTCGATTATTATCTCAGAGACCTGGATATAGATAAAGCAGGTATATTTTCATTTTTTTCTTTTTTGAGGGGCGACAATAATGAAAATGGAACTATTCCCTATAAAAACTCGAATTATAACTCCTGATGATGATCTAATGGATGTAATTTTTGAAGCAATGAAACAACAAAATCTGAGTTTTCAAGATAAGGATATTTTAGTAATTGCGGAAACACCTCTAGGAACAACTGAAGGATGTACTATTAAATTGACAGACATTAAACCATCAGAAGAAGCTATCAAAATGGCAGAAAAATATGAATTATTACCTGAAATCGCACAATTAGTTCTTGATGAATCAGATGAAATTCTTGGGGGAATACCGCATGTTATTCTAACAATCAAATATAACACCTTAATGGCAAATGCAGGAGTAGATAAATCTAATGTTCCGGAGGGATACGCACAAGTACTTCCTAAAGATCCTGCAGGAAGTGCTGAAAAAATAAGAAGCATCGTAAAAGAAAAAACTGGAAAAAGTATTGGAGTTATAATTGCAGACAGTAGAACACAACCATTACGTGTTGGAAATATTGGTATGGCACTTGCGGTATCAGGTTTTGTTCCAGTAGAAGATGAACGAGGAAGAAAAGATCTTTTTGGAAAACCATTAAGAATAACACGAAGAGCCGTCGCAGATAATTTGACTTCTGCTGCAGAAGTTCTTATGGGGGAATCAAATGAGTCTATTCCAGCAGTTATTATTCGTGGTGCACCAGTTAGATTTGTAGATAAAACATTTGAATCAAAAGATATGTGGATGCCGCCAGATCAATGTATGTATATGAATATTTTTGAACAATGGCATCAAGCATACAAGGAGAAAAGTTCTGGGGACGAGGGTCGGATATGACATGTCGGGTCGAGAGAAAAAGGAGAACGTCCCCAGTTTCATTATTTTTCTATAAATAAACATATTTAAGGACCACAGATCAGTCCTAACATACTCGCTGCATTAAAAAGCGAGAGTTCTGCGTACAGGCTGCCTTGTGATGGTGTTTCATGAACATACTCGCTATATCTCGGCGAGGAAACTTGTTAAATATAACAAATTAACACTAACAATAAGACATATAATAAAAGAGTAAACATGAGAAAGTAGAGATTATGTGAGCGTGCCATCCCGTGAGGTTAGCAATAGTAGATAAAGATAGATGTAAAGTAAAAGATTGTACTCAAGAGTGCCGACGTTTCTGTCCAATTGTCCGAACCGGTTCAGACGCTGTTGTATTTCCAGTCGAAGGAAAACCACCAGTCATCGTGGAAGAATTATGTACGGGTTGTGGAATTTGTGTTAAGAAATGCCCATTTAATGCAATAACTATAATTAATCTTCCAGAGGAATTAGATAGTGATACATCCCATAGATATGGTGCCAATAGCTTTAAGCTATTTAGACTTCCTATTCCAAAACCACAGAAGGTATTAGGACTTGTAGGACCAAATGGAGTAGGAAAATCAACCGCAATGAAAATATTAGCAGGAGAAATCAAGCCAAATCTAGGTAAATTTGATGATCCACCAGATTGGGATGAGATAATTAGATACTACAGAGGTTCAGAGCTCCAACCATTCTTTGAAAAGATGAGAGATGGAAAAATAAAAGCAATTTTCAAACCTCAGAATATTACGGATTTACCAAAACTGCCAAGCATAGCAGAAGCAACCGTAGGACAGCTATTAGAGAAAGTAAATACTTCCGGAAGACTTGATGAAGTAAAAGATATGTTGACATTAGATAAAATATGGAATCGAAAAATAAAGCATCTTAGTGGAGGAGAATTGCAAAGAATAGCAATAGCTGCAGCAATCGTACGAGAAGGCGATATATACTTATTTGATGAACCAACAGCATACTTGGATGTAGCTGAAAGATTAAAGACGGGAAAAGCGATCAGAAAACTAGCCGAAAAAGGAAAAACCGTAGTTGTAGTCGAACACGACTTATCTATATTAGACTATGTCTCAGATTATGTTTCTATATTTTATGGCAAGCCAAGTGTATACGGTATTGTATCAAATCCTCACGGGACAAGAGTTGGTATAAACATATATTTAGATGGATTCCTGCCCGACGAAAATATCCGATTTCGAGATACAAAGATTTACTTCCATCATGGAAGTGGTGCGGGAACTGATTTTTCCGCACAAGAAGTATTGCTAGAATATGGAGAAATGGAAAAGCATTTTGAAAAATTCAAGCTCAAGATCAGTCCGGGCAGAGTTCATAAAGGTGAAATTATTGGAATTTTAGGACCAAATGGAATTGGAAAAACAACATTTGTAAAAATTCTTGCAGGCGTGCTCGCACCGGATAAGGGCGATTCACCAATTTCAAAAGAAGAAGAAGAAAAGCTAAAAGTTAGTTATAAACCACAATATCTCAAAGCAGATTTTGATGGTACAGTGAGAATGTTTCTTGCAAAGATAGGGGGCGAATACGCATCCACCGCAGATTTTCAAACAACCGTCATAAAAAGATTAGAACTTGATAAGTTAATGGAGCGCCCAGTTCCGGAGCTAAGTGGAGGCGAACTACAGCGTGTAGCCATTGCAGGTTGTCTTGCGAGAGATGCAGATTTATATCTATTGGACGAACCATCTGCATTCTTGGACGTTGAACAAAGATTAGAAGCTGCACGCGCCATTCGAAAGGTAATCCAAAGCAGATTTGCCGCGGCATTCATTGTTGAACATTCTATGATTACGGCGGATTATATCAGTGATAGTCTTGTAGTATTCGATGGAACTCCCGGTGTTGAAGGACATGCATCTTCAGTACTGCCACTAAAAGTAGGAATGAACAAATTCTTGAAAGATATGGGAGTAACATTCAGAAGAGACCCACAAACAGGAAGACCACGAATTAACAAAGAAGGAAGCCAGATGGATACACAACAAAAAGCAACTGGACAATATTATTTTGTTGATACAAAAAGTAAAAAATAATTGAGGAAATAATTTCCTCTAATCTCCACTTACTTCAGGATCACGGCGTTCGTATTCGCCTTCACCCTCTGCAACATATTTGATCTCTTTCTTGTCGCCTGGGAACATCTTAACAAAGGTCCAAATAAGTAGTGTACCATCTTCGACTGCTTGTGTCTCGGGTTGCAAATCGTCAGGCTCAACTGATACTAACTTGTAGCCTTTTGGAATCCAATCCTTGACTACTACATTTTCAATAGTAACTTCACCGCGGTTTTCAATTCGTAATGGTATGACAAATTGACCGGACTGACTGCCCTTATTGATTGCTTTGAATGCGCTGATACGACGTCTTCGATACTTGATGAGTAATTTGGGTTCTTCTTCAGGAGTAGAAACCTCAGCAAAGATTCCCTCAGGAAGCACATTACCTTTTACAGTAAGAGGCGCAGGATAAGTTTTCTCAGGTCTTGGTTTCCAAGCCATAATTGCATAGTTAACAACAACTTTCTGGTCCGGTTGGAGAATCCAATCATCACTTAGATTTAGTGTAATTGTCATAGTATGAGCATTCTCAGGATTTTCATCATTTGGATCCAGAAGGAAATCGAATTCACCATCGTATTCACGGTCACCAATCATTATGGTAATATGTTCTTTCTTTGGTGGCATGACATCCTCAGGAATTGTGTCAATAATGACAACCTTGTTCAACGGTGCGGTTCCAGCATTAATTGCTTCTAGGGTGACATCAACTGGAGTCTTATCGAAGCTATTTACTTCAGGTGGATCAAATACTTTGTTCAGCTCAACGCGATAGACAGGCACAGTCTGGGCAACTTTCTTTACAGTACCAATTACACGCTTAGTTATGGTTTTTACCGGTGTATGTACGACATTGTGACTGCATTCTGGAGGTGTCTTTGAATCAAGTTCAAAAGATTTACTCCATGTCTCACCTGGTGGAATTTCTAAATGTGGTTCCTCATCAATCATCTTTTGTGTATTTCCACTTTCATCAGTATAGAACACTTCAGCCTTATCTAGACGCACAAGGATATCAGTTGTGTTTTCGAATTCAAGAGTACATACCCAGTGATTTGGTTCAGTTTCTTCTTTATCGATACCTACAAGAACTTCTGTTAATGCTGTCAAGTCAGGATTGAGACTGCTTTTCTGGGCATTTTCTGCCTTGTACGTTACAACGATTTCACCGGCATTCTTGACAGATACATCAGGCATCTCAGCATCCGCAACAAGCTCTAAAGTAGCACTTTCGCCCGGAAATAGAATGAAGTCACTCCATGTTACAACATGATTCTCTTCATCAAACACCGCATTACCTACACTTGCATTTTCAACTTTTACAGAGGTAATTTCAGGAGGAATGGTTTTTTTAAGCACAATGTCATCAATCTGAACATCGATTTCGTTCTTGAGAGTAATTGTAAATTTTACAGGATTTGTAAAACCATACACATAGGCATAATGCGGATCCTCTGACTCTACAGTTCTACATGCATCGAATATTTCAGTTACTTTGAGTATTGGTGCCTCAGATTTCACACCATAATTTGTAGACCACTTATCTTGTGGATTTATTTCTCCAACATGCAGACTGTCAGCATCAAAGTCTGTGGAATCTCGGCCTTCAGATACATCTACTTTGGTATTCCAGATTCTGTGTTGCTCAGAGACATTCTTTACGGTCAGGACACCCTCAACAGCTATACCAAGCTGCTCGCTGTGTTCGCCGATTTCCGTCTCTTCAGTTTCTTCAAGATCAATAATCACTTTTTTTACTTCATCTTGGGACAATTTTCTCACCCCTACATATTGCGTAATATAAATATATTCAAACAACTATTTATGGATTTTTACGACGTTATTTTATTGTTTTGTAAATATATATTATAAATGAATTATAAAAAAGTTTCATTCATTCTTTAACCAACGGAATTCATTACCTGCAGCCCAGAGAACTTCAATAGATTCACCGGGTTCAATATCAGCAACCCCAATATCCGGAGCAAATTGATTGATATATTTACGGAACTTGGTTCTATGTATAGCTTCGGTCCATCGCATAGGAATTACAAGATTTGGTTTGGAATCTACTGTCAAGCTGACTGCACTCTTAACATCAAAAGACTCAACACCACCAATCGGTATCATTAGAATATTCATGTTCAAGTCTTCGAAATAGCCACGGGTAATGGACTCGCCCATATGTGCAATTTTCATTTCATCAAAATCGATAAAGTAACCCAAGATACTTTTCTCTGAGCCACTATTTAATGGACCACGCTCAAGACCATATGCATGCACTGTTACCCAAGGTAATTCATATATTTCTTCAGGCTTGATTTCGTGTAGCAACCATGGCTTCGCACCCTTAAGTTTAAGCTTTTCAATAACTTTATCATTACCTAGGATCCATGCTTTAGATTTTGTGGAGATTTCAACAGCATTACCTAGGCTTTCTTCCTGATCTACTGTAATGAGTATGAGATCCGCATGTTCATCGCTTGAGATTAATGGATTTCCTTGAACTACACCCGGGTCAATTAATATTGTATGACCTAATGATTCTATTTTGAATGCCGTATGTCCATAATATGTTATTATCAATTTTATCACCCTTTTATTCTTAAATTACAAAAAGATTTACTCCACTATAACTATTTGTTTTACTCGTATATAAAAGCTCTTGATATTTCATCAAGTATTACGTTTTTTTAAAATACTTTCGGATATCTGTTATTCTTTTAAACTCTTCTCTGCTTTAATTATTACATTGGAGCTGAGTGGGTAATGTCACTAATAAGAATTTTTCAAAATGAGTTCAGACGACAAATTACTGCAACATTATTGGATATTAGGCGGACACGAGAGCAAAACAAGAAAAGATTTGAACTAGACCGCGAACGCATTATGAATGAATTAATCCAAAAAATCGAACCACTAAAGATTTCTCATAAATACACAAATGAACTCGGAAAACCAGATGATTTTAATATTGCAGCTGTAGATGGCTCTGGTGTATACCCACTGGTCACAATTGAAGATATTGATATAATTGTTGAAAGTTATTATTTAGCGGTACATAATACGGGAACAAATGAACGAAACTTGTTCCATAATGTATCAAAAGAAGAAAATCCTAACTTTTTTAGTAAAGGCCATCTAGAAACAAAATGGATTAGCCAAGATGATGGAGAACCTATTAGATATATTCATGAACAATTAATTGAATATTATCCTGTATATGATGATACAAACAACCGAATTGAAGAACCAACAGCTGCAGATTTTCAAAAAATTATCAATACATATTATGAAGAAATGAAAAAACACTATAATATAGAGAATAAACCGTTATTTAATGAAGATATGCTAATTGAAGGAATTACAATTTCAGCCGCAAATCTATTTTCAACTTCAATGCGAATTGGAGAATTAGGAATCGCAAAGAGAGCAATAGTTGAAGGTAGCAATTTACGATATATGCTACTAGATGGTTCATTAAGCTTTAAATATGATCCAACAACTATGCTACCCACGGACATAATTGGATATTTATTAAGAGATATACTAAAAACAGCGAGAGACCACAATGTAATAGTTATGGCGGTCTCAAAAACACATACAATTCCGTTTACAAATGAAGCTATAGCAATTGCAAATGAGATTTTTGGCAATAATTCCAGATGGTATATTCGACTGCCGGGAGGAATACCAAGCGAGCAAGGCCTTAGAATTTTAGAAAATCGCAGATATATCCCACCACCATTAACAGTTCCGTATTTAGTCCAGCTTGATCCAAACAAGCCAACATTACGAGTTGATTTCGATGCGTTATGGTGGCGAGAAAATATTTATGATGAAGATATTAACACATTGCATGAGAATGAACATCAAATATTCCAAGATTTAGATTTCATGTCGCGAGGTATATATTGGGTAGGATATCCAGCTCCACTTGCAGTTGCTCACAATAATTGTAAGATATCACGAGATACTGAACGCATATTATATAATATGCTAATTGAAATTGCAACCGGACTCGGATTTAACTCAAATCTGTTTTTAAATCAACGAGAGCTCATACATATTAGATGAGGGAGGATAAAAATCATGTCAGACAACACGTATATCCAACAAGATTTAGGTCCCGAATTAAGACTTCACCAAGATGAATTAGGATACTATTTCGGAAGGCTTGCATCCGGAGACCAATCTATGATGCAAGTAATCGGGAATTTATATGATTCAAGTATTGGTGAAATATTTATTATTCCAAGTTATATTAGAACATCAAAGGATGAAGATATTGGCATAGAGCGAGTGTTTTTCTTCAGAGCAATTTCAATTTCACCTAGTATCACATACATAAAAAATCTTGAAGATATTGCTACAGATCTTCTTAGAAGGAACGATACTTATTTTGTAGATGCAAATCAATATTTGATTTTAGATATAAGGGGAAGCTTCATTGGATACTCTGAATACAACATAAATAAAAGAAAATGGGAATTCAAACGCCCACGTAGAATACCAAACCATCTCGCACGAGTATATGTACCGCAAGCGGGCATAAGTGATGATTTTATTCGTGATTTGTTAGGGACCCAGATTGCAGGCGAACTTTATTTTGGAAACCTAGTTTCCGGAGAATCGGTTCTAAATGTAGAAATGAATTTACCAGTCCGAAATCTAGCAACACATATGGGAATATTTGGAACAACTGGTGCTGGAAAAAGCAATTTGATGCAAGTTCTAATTTCATCTATGATTCTGTCGAACTTTAGATCGCTTAAATCATCTACGATTAATATTCCGAGAATTGGAAGTTTGATAATTGATCCACATGATGAATATGCATTGGGATCCGGAACTGATGAAGATCGAAGAGGAATTGCACATATTGTAAACGAAATGAGCTCAAATGATCGAAATAATGTAATTGGAGACTTTTTCTATCTCACAGCTTCAACTGAAAGAATGCCACATGAATTAAAAAATTATGGTCGTAAATTACAAATAGCATGGACAGAGATCCTGCCAAAGGATATCATATCTATCCTTTCATTAAATCCATTACAAATAGCGTATATGAATCGAGCATATGGAATTTTCGGAGATAATTGGATTAATGAGATTCTAAACAATAATGACCCTATAGAGGGCGAGACAAAACAAACTCATAATGCAGTACAGAGAAGATTATATTTCCTGCGCAGGTCACGAATATTCAAGGACATTCCAGTTCAAGAATCGATATTACCACAAATCATTGAAGCATTAGAAAGTGGAAGAATCATTGATATAAATACATCACTTTTGTCAGTACATGAACAATTCTTAGTAACAACCATTGTCGCAAGAATTCTTTTTAATTTAAGGCAAGCATTAGCAAGTTCAGATTCCATAGACTCATTTACAAACAAAGCGAAAATGGGACTGACTGCAAAGTTTTGGGATAATTTTAGACCTAAAGCACTGAAGATATATCGGGAATCAAATAACACTTTAAGAGAAATTCGAACATTACCGATTATCTTGATTACAATTGAAGAAGCCCCACAAATTTTGAATTCTGAAATATTAGGGCAAAGTTCATTATTCAAAGACATTTCTAGACAAGGCCGTAAGTTTGGTATAGGTTTAGTTGTGATTAGCCAGCAGGTGAGCACAATAGATGCAGATATATTATCACAAATAAATACACAGTTCTTTTTAAGATTAGGCAATGAAAGAGAAGCACGTGCGGCAATAGAAAGTGCAAGCGCACCATTATCGGGATTTACTGAAGAATATAATACCCTTGAAGTTGGGCATGGAATACTTACAGCATCTTATCGCAGTACACCATTACCATTTAATGTTCCTAGATTCCCAGACAGATTTGAAATGATACAACAAGAGTTAAATAATTTTGAACTAACAGATAATAATGAACCAGATGTTCAATTTTAATGGGGAAGTTTTATGGTTAGATTAATTCACTTATCAGATACACATTTAGGGCATAAAGAGCGGAATGGCGTCAGAGATGGCTGGGCAGTTACATTACGATCACGATGGGTTGAGGATGATTTCTATAAGCAATTCCAGAGAGTATTTGACAAAATAATTGAGATGAAAGATAAATATGATGTTGTAGTTCATTCTGGAGACTTATTCGATGCACCATGGGAACGTAATCCGTATCCGGTTAGTGAAGTTGCAAGGGAAATCGCATTTGATACTTTTGAAAAATACTTCAAAAAAGTAGGCAAGCCCCTAATAATTATTGAAGGCAATCATGGATTATACAAGGGAATTGATGCATCATTACTTTCATCATTTAAGTATGCATTCCCAGAAATATACATAGCAACTTATGTGGATCTTAAAGATGCATTAAATAAACGGAAACCACTAAAATTCGAATTTGATGATTTCGAAGTTTTTGCATTTCCATATGTATCGCGAGACACTCTACAAAATCCACAACTACGTGAAATATATAAACAATGGATATTAACGCAGCAAAAACCGGGAACTAAAACATCGATTGCTGTTGCGCATGGAATGGAATTAGATGAAACACTACCACCTGAGATTAAGCAACATAATTATGATTATTTAGCATTGGGACATGACCATCACATGCACCAGTATACAGCAAATGGATATTACGCAGGTTCAATAGAAAAATGGCGATTTGATGAATATAAACATGAAAAAGGAATACTATTAGTAAATGCAGAAAAGGGCAAGAAACCAATTGTGGAAAAGATAATAATTCCGACTCAAAGACCAATGTATGTCAAAGAGATTGAAATAACGAATAAAGATATTGCAGAAAATATATTGAACCGAATCGAGAAGATATTAGAACAACTTGGACTGAAAGCACCCTTTGACCCTCAAACTGCAGCACGCCTGAAAATTAAAATTGAAGGAAAAACAAGCCTTACAAAATCTTGGGAAATAGAATCACGTTTGAGTTATTATGTAACAGATATTTTGAAATCAGACGAATATAATATTGTACAATTTACATGGGACTACGAGGTATATAAAGAAGATATGGGCGATATAATAAATCCAACAGAAGATACAGATTATTTAATTGAGGACCCAGAAGAGGAAGTCCGAGAATTCATATCAGAGCTTACAATTCCTGAAGAATATAATGAAGACTTTTTGGTCGAACTAATTACAGACGCATTAAACGAAATATTAGGGGGAGAGTAAAATAAGAATTCTAACGATTGAAATACAAAATTTCAAACCATTTAAAAACATCAAATTACCCGAACACGGTATTCTACCAGAAGGTCTAACAGTTATCCGCGGACCAAATTCAACGGGAAAGAGTTCATTATTCGATGCCATAATATGGGGATTATGGGGTTCCGAAAGACGATATAAAAATGATAAACTAATTCACTATGGAGAGCAAGAAACACGTGTTGCTATTAGTTTCGAAGTAATGAACGTACAGTACAAGATAGAACGAAAATATTCCAAAGGCTTTGGTCCTTCAGTTGTATTATATGAGATGATCAAATCCAATGGGAAACTGATACAAAAGAAAATCACGGATAAATCCACAAGTGTAAAAAGACGTTTGAAAGAAATCCTTCATATAGATGATAATCAAGCACTAGAAACGATTTTAGTCCAACAAGGAAAAGTCACTTCACTAGCAGTAGCTACGCCATCCACATTACGAAAGCAAATTGAGGATATATATAGTATTGAAATCTTTAACAAGATTGACAAATATTTACTTGGAAAATATAAGCAATACAAGATGAAACTTCAGGATATAAACTCTAAATTTTTACCCCCGGAGGAAATTGAGAAAGATATAACGCGAATTAAGAAGGGGCTTGAGGATAATAAAAAAGAATTAGAGAATTCAAAGAAGCGACTCGAAGAATTACAGACTATACAAAAAGAATATCCGACATATGAACAAATGAATGAGATTAAGCTCAAGAAAAATAATGTGGAAGTAGAAAGAAGAATATATGAACGTGATAAAAAGAGGATTAAACAACTATTTCAGGAATATAACATAGAGGATATATCACAGGTTAAGGAACTAATACAGAAATATGATAAAGAAATAGAAGAGATAAACTCAGAAATTGAGGCATTACAATCAACAATCGAAATGTTAGCTGGTAAATTGGAAACCGCTAAAACCAATAACGAACAGCTTAACGATAAACTTGACAAATTCAGTCTAATTGAAAAGACCGGCGATAAACAATACCGATGCCCTGTATGTGGTTCAGAACTAACAGAAGAACATGCTCAAAAAATAATAAAAGAATATAAAGAGGAAATTAAGGAAAATAAAGAGCTCATAATAAAATACAATAAAAAGATTAAAACTGCAAGAGATAAAAAGAGATCTGCACAACAAAGGCAACGCGATCTTGAAAGAAAGAAAGCCAAATTGCAGGACCGTATAAAAAATTATGAAGATTTAGAATTACAGAAAAATAAAATTGAACAAAAAGAAAAGGAATTAGAACAAGCTCTTATGACGTTCAATGTACATACGATTGAAGAAATTTTAAAGAAATATGATGTAAAGACCATTGATGAACTTATTAAGAAAATACAGGAAATAGACTATGAGATTAGACGAACACTTGACGATATTAAACGAATAAAGCGAGATATTGATGAGGAATCTCAACTTTTGGAGGAAAAGAAAGAAAAATTAAGAAATTCCAAAAAGATGAAGAAAGAAAAAGAGGAATTAGAAAGGATTATAGAACATATTGAATACATAAGAAACTACATTATAAAACCGTTTATTACAAACTATGTTTTTGAACGAAAACTATTAAAATTGATCAGTAAGCGAGCTTCTGATTATATAAAGATGTTTTCAGCGGGACAATATGTTAACGTAAACATTAGTGCAACCGAAGACAAAAAAGGATTACAGATAGAAGTATACGATGAACGCGATAAGCGTAAGAAAACAATAGATGAATTGAGTTTTGGAGACAAGATTTCGCTAGGACTTGCATTAAGATTAGGAATCAGTAAAACTATGAATAGAATAAGACCTATGAAGAACAGTACCCAAAAACAACCACGAATACGATGCGTACTCCTTGATGAACCATTAGGAGAATTAGACGAAAAACGCCGCAATGCAGTAATTGAAACATTGCTGAATGATTCTTCATTCCAACAGATTTTTCTGATTACGCATACAGATACCGGAAAATTCGATAACTTAAATACAATAAAAATAGATAAGAAAGATGATGCAAGCGTTGCAGAGCTTATAAGAGCAAAGGCTGAATTTACATGAGAATGGGACCGAAAAAGTTTATGAAAGAATTATTAATTTCAAACGTAAGGAGAAGCATAGACATAATAAAACATCATAGAGAAATTGCCATTATTTTGATAATAGCTGCAGCGGTTCGCATCTATGTTTTTAATATGGCAATATTAGACATTACAAAAAGTGGCTTTCCTTGGCTAGGGAGTGGTACATACTCATTTTTTGGATTTACTATAAATATTCAATTTGAAGGGTATACAGATTATGACTTTTATTATGTAAAATGGGTCGATGCATTCTTAAAAGGAACTATACCGTACAGCTCAGGTATGGATAAACTTTGGTATTTCTATCCCCCCATGTATATTTATGTAATAACGCTCGGCAAACTAATTTTGCCAACTCAATTTTGGAGTATAGGAATGGTTTTAGCAACTTTTGACTTTTTAATTGCAATACCAGTTTACGGAATCGCTCAGAATATATTTAATAATAAAAAATATGCGTTAATCGCTGCATCCTGTGTATTATTCAACCCGATCAATCTTTATTACTCAACATATCTTTGGCTAAATACACCAGTTTTTGTATTCTTTTGGTTCATGGGATTTTATTTTATGACAAAGGAGAGGTATGGAATCGCGGCAGTCTTTATTGGGTTGTCGGCAATGAGCAAACAAATTGCATTCTTTCTTGTTCTCCCATTAATCGCATCAGCAATTAAGAAAGATAATGATAAAATTGATGTATTTAGATTCTTAAAAACAATGATCATTTTAGCAGCTGTAGTCTTGATTATATCCACACCATATATTTTCATAAATGTCGAGTACATATCAGATATAATATCAAAAGCATCGGGCTTTATTTATACGGATATTACAAAATTACCAAATTATTCAGTTCCAATACAGTTTGAAGTACCATTTATAGCATTAGGAGCCCCACCAGATATTACAATCATTCTTGCAATATTAGTAGGTACGAATTTTCTATTGTTAATTACAATCCTAAATTCATTCTTCTTTATGCTAATTATAAAAAAGGACGAAATGCTAGACCCAATATATTATAGAAAATTATTATTCATAACAATGATTATGTTTATCTTTGTACATCTATTTTCGCCACGGGGATGTTACAAATATTATTGGGTAGCATTAGTACCGTTTTGGGCATTATTTAATTTTCCAACATCTTTAGACATGGCCAAATCAAACGTTCCAGGAGCCATAATTGGCTTCATTAAGGTTATTTCGTTTAGTTTATTAATTATGATACCATCCAGATATTTTTATTTATTAGGCGGACTATTAATTGCGGTGACATATATTATAGAATACATCCTAAAAAATAGAAAAATGGGATATTATGTTGTTGAGTTTTGTTGAGTTTCATCAAGATCATCAGAATTTTTGGATTCCTTACTATTGTCGGATTTTGAATTCTCTTCTGAGCTATTTGAATTTTGTTCTTGTTCATTTATTTCTTCATTAGACGTATCTCTTGATGCTTCATGTGATGCTTCATGTGATGACTGATTTTTTGATTTTGTTTCGAGCTTTTCAAGTTGAGCTTGAATTTCCTTGATCTTTACATTAATACCTTTCAATTTTTCTTTGAGGACTGAAGTTTGATTCTTATATTCTTCTTGTGAAATCGCACCTTTTACAACCCTACGTTCAATGTATGCCAGCATATCAGTAATAGATTTCTTCTCAGCATTAAGTGCTTTGAGCTTTCTTTCCAAACTAGCACGAGAAGTTGCTTCACCTGATATTGTAGTTTGAGGAATAACTACTCCAATCTGCTGATTCATAGATTGCGCGAAATTAACAAACACTCGCTTGAAATCAAGAACATCCTTTTCAACTTTAGAAACTTTTTTCGATACAACGTCAATTTGTTTTGATAAATCAAATACTAAATTAATTAATCGCGCAAGTATATTTTTCATTTCTTCCATGTTAATTGTATCATGAGATTGTTTTGCTGCTTGTCGGGGTTGTCGCACAGGACGAATCGTAGAGATTGTTGGTGTGGCAGGCCTTGCAGAAAGATATTCATCTTCTTCCTTAGATGTAAGCCATTCAAATATACCTAATGCAAGCTTTTCGTTATCTTCAGCATCAATACCACCATTGACATCATCACGAAATATCTCGTAGCTACCCATTGCAACAACTTTACCTTTCCCTAATTTTGATATAGCAAGTACGGGAGCCCGATTCGGTTCGGCAGTCTCAGAAGTAAAAATTATTCCACGTGCATTTCTTTCAACGATAAGACTACATCCAGCGGGATATGCAATTCTAGATACATTTCGAACAATCGGATGATCTTTAATATCGCTAATGATTGGGATCGTCTTTATATTCAAATTATTTCGATCGTCAATTACTTGTGTGTTATCAAATCGAATACCAAATGTATCACCTAAAACACCCAAATTACTCATTAAACCACGGTCGCCACCCGCATGGCTTAACAAAAGAAGATTTCCACCATGTTCTACGAAATGCCTTAAAGTATTTATTTCTGCAGTTCTAAGTTTTGAACCGTTCGGGCATGCAAAAACAATAACATCTGCCTTTGAAATCTTATCCGGCAAAATTAAGAATTCATTGTATTCTTCAACAACATATCCATGGTCGCGTAATAGCTTCGCTAAAGCCTTATATGTAGTAGAAATTCTGCCACGTTCGTTTTGGGTCACATCAAACAGAATACGCCCTGCAGTTCCAGACATGATATTTATAGCTCCTATGATAACTTAATTTATTATAATTAAGCAATTAGTATACTATGTATACTTTTCTGTTTTTCTAATTTACGTTTAAGTCTCGCTTTATTCGCTCCCAGAGTTTGTCTGTAGTTTTTTTGAATCCCATTTTACGTAAATATGTCGCAATTAGGTTTGAGCTTATATCTGGAAACTTTCGTTTCACAATCCCCATTGCCACGATTTCTTTATCTTTAAGGTATTCCACCAATCTAGGCTCCAAGTCAATCCCATCCATACAATATATATTAAAAAAATAAAGTATAGGAATTTGTATTACTCAGACCCCTATAAATAAATTACGTAAATAGCAAATTCAACAAATTGGTCAACTCAGAAACTTCGGTTTTAGCGCTATTAATAACTTTCACGATTTCTTCCGGTGGTTCAGACCATAAACTAGAATCAGACTTCTTGGAAGGATCTTTCATGGATTCACCGGAGCGCCACTGATTAGTCTTAAAGCTATAGCTTCCAATCCAGCGCCCATCACTATTTACGATATCAAATATGGGCTCAAAATCATTCTGGGGATCATTACCAAATACTCTAAGGAATAGGGAATTACCATTCCAATTCTTTTCAGGGCCCAATCGAATTGAAAATTGCATAAGCTTTCCTTTCACACCACGAATTTCATAAGTATAACTAACTGCACAATAAGTGCAGGTAAACATTTCATCACAATCTCCAGTTCCCTCAACTTGCCAATTTGGACCACATGATAAAACGGGATTACCACATAATGGGCAATTTTCAAGACCCCACTTTACTTCATCGGGTATCTTTTTTGAAATTACTTTATCCAAAGTTTCCTTATATGCCTTAAGAACTTCATCAGGTTTCTCGGTAGACCTTTTAGCTAATATTTTCCAAACATCCAATTGGACAGGCCCTGCATTTCCTTCAAAGAGCAATCCCCATAACAAGTCAGTACTTTTTTCTTCAAGAGAACTCATAATATACACCTCAAACTTCACTAGGCTAATATAATATAGGATTTAAAGGATATATAAAAATTCATTATTACAAAAATAAAAAGTTAAATAGAAAACATCAATAAAAGGAATCAGTGATCACAAATGGGAATATTAAATCGTATTATTGGTCTTTTTGGTCCGAAACAAGAACTACTTCAAAAAGCATCCGAAGAAAATGAAATAGCAAATAAGATTAAACTTGTTCGTAGTTATGCATTGTACCGGCTCACTGGAAAGTTACCAAATGATCCGGACATCAAATCACTGAATTTTGAAAATTTAGGACCTCATAAGATAATAAGAAAGAAAAAGAGAGTGCTATAATTCTTTTTCAGAACCGTCGGCTAAGCGTTTCATACGTTCAATGCTATCTTTGTATCCATAAAGCAGAAGCACATCACCATCACGCAAAACGAAATTTTCTGGAGGCCGATGAATCCATTCGTCAGATCTTCGAACGCTAAGAATTGTCATACCTACAGTATCTTTTAGCTTGAGCTTAGATAGAGGCTTATCGACCAAAATAGATTCTGGGGATAGAGTGACTTTAAGAACTACCTCTTCGGTCTCACTAGCAATTAAATTTATGACTGGATGCGTTTTTGTTGATAGACTTTCAACCAAGCTGGCAATTCGTACTGCAGCATCAGCTATGTTCTCAGAAGCAGAGGCTACGCGCAAAAGTCCAATAGCTTGCTCAGCAGTTGCGCCGTATGGCTTTTCAAGAATTTGAATCTGGAATTTTGTGAGCAGTGAATCTACATAATTTTCGAGAAATAGCACTTCCTCTGCAATACTAAAGTCAGATAAGGCTAGACTGGAATATGCTAGATATACCATGAATTCAGAAATTTCTTTCATTTTAAGCAGGATTTTACCTTCCTCAGTTAATTCAATATCTTCCACTTTAGATTTCTTTGGCAAAACTATATCGATGTTGGTAGACTCACCCCGGACAATTTTTTCGAACTGTTTAAGACCTAGATCTGCACCGATCGCAAGTACAATATCATTAGCTTTGAGTTCTGTAGATCCAGAAGGATCAAATGTCCATTTGCCATTTCGCTTAATAGCCAAAATATGAACTCCCAAATTGGACTCAAATTCTAATTCTGAAAGCTTTTTGTCACAAACACATGACTTTGGTGATATAGAATATTTTTCTATACGTTCTTCAGCCGCTTCATTGATCATCTTAATTAGAGGATGTGGTGGAACATCCATACGCACAATTGATGCAATATCTGCAGCCGCATTGCTAACCTCATCTGTACCAATACAAAGTCCATAAAGACCTAGCAGCTGCTCCGCATCATCTTTATCGCGAATAGCCAGCGAAATGTTCATGATTGTCAAATATACTAAATTATCAATTTCTTCTTCAAGTGTAAAGACTTCTTCGGCAAGTTCTTCATTATTAAAGATTACAGAAGAATATGCTAAATCTATCATCAACTCAGATATGTTTTTCATACGAGTTAGAGATTCACGTACTGATAATGGTTCATATGATATCGGTTTAACTAAACGTTTCCTTTTTAACTTCAATTTTGACTCCCTCATATTAGGATAATCAACCCCACTAAGAGTAACATTCCAATTACATCACCAAGCGTAGTGAGAATTGGAGACATAAAGTTATCGGGGTCTAAACCCTTTCTGGAGGATATTATAGCAACGGGCATACCAATTATAATTAGGAGTATAACGGTTGTTACTCCAGAGGTAAATATAATAAACCATTGCTTGAAAGGTTCCAAGCTCGGAATACCAGCAACTATTGAGATGAGAGATATTGCGCCGGAGAGAAATGTAAATCCAATACATGCGGTCAATATAATTCCGATCAAGTTTGCTTTTAATGTCGATGAAGTAGATAAGGCACGCTCGATTGTACCAGTGCGAAGCTCAGTTGTGAACTTGGCGAAGAAAACCGCTGCAAGATCTCCTGCTTGATTCGCAAAGGCAGGAATGGCTAATAGAAATGCAGGAATAGCCAAAATGATTTCCTCAGCATGATCAAGAACACTACCACTAATTATAGAAAGCATAAGGATGATTGTTAATATCGGAAAGCTTTCTCGAATGATACGCTTGTAACTGTAAAACTTAGCCAATAAAAACGCCTCCTATGCTCATGATGATAATAGTTGCGATGTAGAGGGAAATAATGCCAATGATGTCACCCAAGCTGGCAAGTGCGGGGATAGTTACATTATCAGGGTCAAGACCTTTCTCTTGTGCTGTAAATGCAAAATAGACTGTAATCGACATTTGGAACAATGTAGCCATCACACTAGCTAAGAGACTGATAAACACGAATGTGAATAATCCAATACCTTCAACATTTAATTGTGAGCTTACAAAATATGCAATAATTCCAAGAATAGTAGAGAGCATAACACTATTTATCAACGGTGCAATTAGGTTTTCTTTTAATTCATCATTGAATCCAAGTTCTTTACCGATTACACCAAGATGCAATGCAGTACCCAATCTTGATGATAATGCAGTACTCAAACAGCCACGAAGATCTAAAATTGAGGGCACAAGAATCATCAAACCCGGAAACATTCTGAAAATATTAGTCATATTACCTAGAAATGCTCCGGCAACTAATTCGCCAATTGTTGCAATGATTGTTGCTGGCAAGGTCTCTTTCAAAATGCGGATAACCTCTGGACTTACTGGAATCACTGTTGGAATCCTCCATTAAATTTCACCTCAAAGACTTATTACTCATATTATTATTTAAGCCTTAACATAAGGAACATAGAACCACATGAAAAAAATTAATATCCCAAACACAATAAGAAAACTAGAGGAATAATTATGCCTGTCTTACATTGCCCAATATGTGGGAACAGATTACGTATTAAAAAAGAAAATGGCTCGTGGAATGTTGTTTGCCGCGATTGTGAAATGTCACTAATTCTTGCAATTGAGATAAAAGAACAAAAACGCCCGAATGACTTGCTCGATGCTTATTTTCGATTCGTAGATCTTGTAGAAAACAAAATTCTCGAGCCAGGACAGGCAGTGAAAATAACTGAAAATGATGAAATAATAGCTGAAGAGACACCAATAGAAATTATTGAAGAAGTAAGTGAAGGACAACCAGGAATTGATGAATTAATAAGAAGTATAAGAAGCATAATGAATGAAGTTAAAAAAGAGGGGGCAGATTTCGAAGACCTTCCCAAAGCATTACAACAGATACTCTCAACACGAATGGATTATATTGTAAAATATAAGCAATTTAGGCCTACAGATGCAGAATATGGATGCGATACAAAAGACTTGCAATTGCCCGCACCCTTATTGAAGGTTTTAAAAGAACGTGGAATACGTAAATTATACAAATTCCAGGAAGATTCATATAATGCGATTACTAAAGGCGAAAATGTAGTCATTGTAGCACCCACAGGACAAGGTAAAACAGAAGCTTTCATTTTGCCAATTTTTACGAGAATTATAAATATGCTGGATGATAATATATTCAGCCACGAAATTAAAGCAATACTTATTTATCCTACAAAGGCACTTGCACGAGATCAATTTGAAAAAATCAAAACGTTTGCTAGGGCAACTGGAATATCTGTTGCAATATTTGATGGAGATACCCCTGAAAGAGAACGGCAGAGAATTTATGATAGCCCACCAGATATATTGATAACAAATCCAGATGTACTTCATTACCATTTGGGAAGATTGGACTCACGCCTAAGAGAACTGCTGTTTACCGTTAGAATAATTGTATTTGATGAGATCCATCTGTATAATGGTTCCTTCGGCACTAACGTATATTTCATATTAAAACGTCTTGAAAGGCTTACAGGACCCCTACAAACTATTGGTGCTTCCGCAACAATTGGTAATCCCAAAGAGTTCGCAGAACTCCTTTTTGACCGTCCAGTACACGCAATAATATCTGAAAAAGGAAAAAGAGGCACAATTCATTTTGTAATGATGTATCCAACACAGCGTAGCAAATACTCAATGATCGTGAATGCAGTTACTTCACTAATCCGAGGCGGATTCAAAGTTTTAGTTTTTGGAAATACACATGTTGAGGCAGAACTACTAAATCTAATGCTTCGAAAAAATAAGATAAATTCAAACATACACAGGTCTGGACTTGGAACAAAACATAGAAGAACTGTCGAACATGATTTCAAAACAGGAAAATTACAAGTATTAGTTTCCACACCCACATTGGAGTTGGGAATTGACATTGGAGATTTGGATGCAGTAGTGAGCCTTCTAACAAACATTACTAGATTAACACAACGAATTGGAAGAGCAGGACGAAAAGGTCAAGAGAGTATCGCAATTCTTGCATTACGCGAGAAAGACCCAATTTCTGCATTTTATAAAAATTATCCGGACCAATATTTCACAGATATTGAGAATGGATATATCGAACCAATGAATGATGTAGTTGCATACTATCAAATTCTTGCAACTGCCATGGAAGGCGGATTACAATTAAAGACATTTGAACGACATAGAGATGTTTATGAAAAATTAGAGCGAGATGGATTGATAAAGATATTAGATGATGAACGTGTGATAATAGCTGATAGATATAAAGCTCGCAAGTTGTTAAACGCATATAATATAAGAGGAATAGGAGACGTCGTCTATATCTATAATGAGGAAAATAAAGTAATTGGAAAACGAAACATGCCAATGGCAGCGTCCGAATTATTTCCTGAAGCAATCTACTTGCATGGCGGAAAGAAATACAAGTCAATATCATTCAAGTATTTAGGAGGAGTCGGAAAAGCCATCGTGTCAGAGATCAAAGAGGATATAAAAGAAAAAACTACCGCATTAAGGTATTCGGTTCCAGAAATAGTAAAAGTATTAGAAGAACGAAATGTAATGGGAATTAATGTAAAATATTGTGACCTTCGAATTACTGAAGTTGTTACTGGCTATGTAGTTAAAGATATTTACAAAGGAACATTCAAGCGAAAGAAAGACTTGCCAGAGCCAATCAAATATACTTTTGAAACAAAAGGATTCGTACTAAAAGCTCCTGAACCAAGAGAATCAGTTCTAAAATATGCGGATAATAAATCAAAGGATAGAGAAGAATTACAATTAATTATGGGGGCTTTCCACGCATTCGAGCACGTACTTATTGAATCAAGCGATATGCTAACAGGTGGGGGTTCTCGTGAAATTGGCGGTATTTCGATGGGGGCGTCCGGGATCATTTTTGTTTATGATGGAACCCCAGGTGGTAATGGTGCGTCAAAATTATTATACAACAGATTGGAAGAGGCTATTCGGAGAAGTATCTTAATTTTAGAAGGTTGTTCTTGTAAAAGTATTAGTGGCTGCCCAAATTGTACATACAGTTATTCATGTGGAAATAACAATACACCACTATTCAAATATGGTGCTTTAGAATCATTTAAATTGGTAATGGCAGGAAGCGAAACAACATTCAAAGAAGAGTATAAGGCTGAAAAACCATTTATCTAAAGGTGAAATTGTGTGGAGTTTTCTTTAAAAAAGCATGATGGCCCCGCAAGAATCGGTCAATTAAAACATAAGGATATCACAATCAAAACACCATCTTTTGCATCATTCGGAGATGATAATTTACCTACAAACATTTTATTTGGACTAAATGACTCTCAAAAGTATAATCCTAATAAGATAAACATCACAATTTTGCCAAATTATATGGTGTATTATAATCGAAGGCCAAATATTGACCCTGAGAAAATATACGTTGCGCCTGAAACTGGAATAAGATGGGGACTCAGTACCGAATATATTAAGGAGCTTTTACAGCGTCAATATAAAATCATAGATGATTTAAAAATAGAAAACTTGGCAGTAAAGATTCCACTTTCAGCAGGAGAACAAGTGATAGATTTTGCAAAGAAGTTCAAAAGACAAGGAACTAAACTATTCATATTAACAGATGTACCAACTGAAAATCACTATAAATTTATCAGAACATTAAGAATTATTCAAGAATTACCTCCGGATATTCCAAGACTTTTAACAGGAAGAATACATCCATCATATTATCCATTACTAGTGTATTTAGGAATTGATCTGTTTGATATGTCAGAAATAATATATTCAACTGCAGAACATAGAGAATTATTTGATTTTGGTTGGAAAAAAAATGAAACCCCATATGAGGAGTTATTAATTAAAAATTATCAGTTTGCCATGCGAATTTTGAACCTAACAAATGAGTCCATAAATGAAGGATGGATACGCCGAGTAGTTGAAGCATATTCGTACTTTTTACCAGAATTACATACGATTACACGTATCGCATTACGGGATTATTATTCGTATTTAGAAGCATATACGCCCACACAAAAATCATTCAAATTAATATGTAATAGTGATTTGAGTATATACGCTCCTGAAGTTCAAACGTTTATAAAACGCGTTAAAGAGCGATACAGTTCATATCGTAAAAAAGTCGATGTGATTATTTTATTGCCATGCTCATCTAAGAAGCCATATTCATTATCAAAAACACATAGAGTCTATCAAAATGCAATAAAATCTGTTGCAAAAAAGAGTAGATCACTAATTCATGAAGCAATAGTTACTTCACCGTTAGGACTTGTTCCAAGAGAATTAGAAGAAATATATCCTGCAGCACATTATGATATTCCGGTAACTGGTGATTGGAGTTATGAGGAACAAATACTCACTGCACAAGCCATTAAAGATTACTTGAACAAATTTGATGAAAATACGAAAGTGATTGTACATTTATCTGGGGGATATCTTTTATCATTTGAACACATAAAAAATGATATCAGGCAAGAGATAATCTATACATCACGTAACATATCACCAACTTCACAAAACGCAATACAAAATCTTCAAAATGCGCTTAAGACAATAATTTCCGAACCGGGAGAAAAAATAGATTATTTACAAGAGCAATTAAGAGCAATTGCAGATTATCAATTCGGAAAAGGAATTGGTCACGAATTAATAAATGATGAAACAAAAATATTAGGTAAACCTCGCCGTCCTAAGAAAGTTATGTTAAACAAGAACCAGATAGCATATCAGAATCCAGAAACTGGGTTTCTGTCATTGGGATTAAAAGGTGCAGAGATCTTAGCAGAGCATGAAGTTTATTGGGTTCGCTTCAATGGAACTGAATTAAAGGGCAGTTCTTTGTTTGCAAAGGGAATTGAAGACGCAGATAAGCAAATTCGACCATTTGATGAGGTTGTTATTTTAGACATTAATGGTAATGTTATTGCTTCCGGAAAAAGCTTAATGTCTGGTTCAGAAATGATTGATTCTGAACGGGGAGTTGCAGTACAGATTCGACATAAGAGGTAGAACACAATGGAGTATTACGATAAAGCATTAGCTGCAGAAGTCTATGAAATTAGAAGTCGAACATTTGAGCATAAGAAACAAATAGGCAATAGACCTGCAACATATTGGTTTGCACCCGAGAGCGTTCAGGGTCAAATTGGTACAGGACTGTCTTTAGTCTTAGAAACAATAGGTTGTTTCTGGTCCCGATCTAAATCCGGCGGATGCTCAATGTGTGGGTATGTTAGTGAATATATAGAAGGAACTGCAACTAAGGATATACTAGTATCACAATTGAATGTTGCCTTGGAAAATCTAAGAAATAAAAAGCCACCGTACATTGTGAAAATATATACATCAGGCAGTTTTCTCGACCCAAAAGAGGTCCCAACCGATGCACGAAACGAAATCCTCCAAATTTTATCAAATATAGATGAAGTAAAAGAAATTGTATTGGAATCAAGACCTGAATTTGTTCGGAAACAATATCTACGAGACATAAAGCAGATACTTAGTAATAAATCGGTAGAAATTGCAATTGGTCTTGAATCAAGTAACGAATTTGTAAGAGTCCATTCGATCAATAAAGGATTTACAAACAAATTATATCTAAAAGCAGTCCGAACTGCAAGAGAACTTGGATTTGGTGTCAGAACATATTTGCTATTTAAACCTCTATTTCTATCAGAGGCAGAAGCAATCGATGATGCACTTAGATCAATTGAGTTTGCAATCAAAGCTGGAACTACCACGATATCAATAAATCCAATGAATATACAATCGGGTACATTAGTTGAGAAAGTGTGGAAAGCAGGTAGTTATAGACCACCTTGGCTTTGGAGTGTCGTAGAGGTACTAAAAAGAACAGCACAATACACAAAGCAAATTCGATTTGATTGTGATCCAACTGCGGCAGGAAAAGATAGAGGCGCACATAACTGTGGAAAGTGTGATACAACGGTTCTAGAGGCCATCAGAAATTACGCATTACACCAGAATCCAAAAGTATTTGATAATTTAACATGTGATTGTAAAATAAAATGGAAATCCGAACTCAATTATGAGTCTTTAAGACGATAAATCGAAACGTTAATTAATAAAAAGGAAACGATTATTTTTAATACAATAGATGGGATATAATAATATTGGATAAATGTATATAATTAAATAGAGAAATACATTAAATATTCACATGGAGCGTGACATATTTGAAGACATATCTAACTGTATGGTTTAACTCTGAGGGTGCTCCGCCATCCATAGTAATTGAGAAATTAATGGGATTGGGATTCAAGCCAATAAAGGGCGCATATGATTTTGTGTATGAACACAAAGGGGACATCGTGCTAGATGATATTGTAGAGATCGGAAACGCCATCCATATGACTTTATCTGGCTTTAAAGTACTTTATAAACTCGAAACTGTAACAGACGATCATGATGATGAAATTTTCAATTTAGAATCAGATGAAATTGAACTTGTAGAAGATGAGCAGGAGCTAGATAAACTCGAGAAAGAAATTTCACAAGAGCTTCAATCATAAAATAAGCAAAAGGAGCTCATAAGCTCCATTTTGTTTAAACAATGTAGTTTATCTTGCTAACCGACGATACCAATATTTTTTCTTTGATGCTAATTTTTCACGATCCATCTCATGAAGAATTTTTACGGCTTCGTTTGCACAAGCTATAGCATCAGGCTCACCAACCGTATCAAACTCATTCGTTACTCTATTTGCGTAAACTGCTGTTACTACACCTGCACGAAGTCCGAATAAACTAGATAGTGTGAATAGCGTAGCAGCTTCCATTTCAAAATTTAAAACACCAGCTCTTTGCAAATCAGGAATTATATTGTCCATCCAGGATTGCCAGTATCCACCATAACCAGGTCTTCCTTGTCCAGTGTAAAATGAATCTGTCGATGCTGTTATTCCAACATGATATCTAAAGCCTAAAGTCTCGGCTGCTTCAATTAGAGCTAGCAAAATTTCATAACTAGCAAATGCTGGAAATTCAGGGCGTACATATTGATGTGATGTTCCATCAAGCCTAACTGCAGCAGAAGAAATCACCAGATCGCCACATTTAATGTCTTTTTGAATGGCGCCTGTAGTACCTACGCGTATCAAATTTTTTACGCCAATATTTGCTAACTCCTCAACAACAATAGCAGTTGCAGGACAACCAATTCCTGTAGACACTGCCGAAATCAGCGTTCTTTTGTAAACACCTCTATGAGAAACGAACTGCCTGTGCGATGCAACAAACTCAAAAGAGTCCCAAGTCGCACTAATACGAATTATGCGTTCGGGATCACCGGGTAATAATACAGTATCGGTAAGATCACCCGGTTTTAACTGAATATGATATTGTTTACGATCTTCAGTTTCAGGACGGTCTGCAGACGAGTACTTCATTTTAATCAACCAATTACGAAATTATTAACAAGATATATTTAGGATTAGAAAGACTATTAAAGTAATTACGTTTCGAATTAATCAACTAATATAAGCGAGGTGCTTTAACAATGACCACAGTCTCTGTAATTAAAGCAGACATTGGTTCCGTTGGAGGACACGTTGTTGTTCCTGAGGAACTAATGAGTATAGCGAAAAAGGAATTAAAGGCAGCCGTTGAAAAGGGCATTATTCTTGATTTTCATGTTACCCATGTTGGAGACGACTTACAATTGATTATGACCCACAACAAAGGCGAAATGAATGAAGAGGTCCACCGCCTTGCATGGGACACATTTATGAAATGCGCTCAAGAAGCAAGAAACTTAAAGCTCTATGGCGCAGGACAGGACCTTCTAAAAGACACATTCAGTGGAAATGTAAAGGGTATGGGTCCGGGAGTTGCAGAGTTAGAATTCGAGGAGAGAAAATCAGATCCAATTGCTGTATTTATGGCAGATAAGACCGAACCAGGAGCATTCAACTTACCAATTTTCAAGATTTTCGCAGACCCCTTCAATACCGCAGGACTTGTAATTGATCCAAAGATCCATGGAGGATTCAAGTTTCAAGTAATGGACATAAAAGAAAACAAGTTAGTCACACTGAAAACACCAGAGGAAATGTATGATTTACTTGCTTTAATTGGGTCAACTGGTAGATATACAATCAAGAAAGTATGGCGATATGATGACTTGCCTGCAGCTGCGGTTAGTACAGATAAGCTATACGCAATTGCGAACAAGTACATTGGAAAGGATGACCCTGTAGCAATCGTACGAGCACATAGCGGACTCCCTGCAATGGGTGAAATATTAGAAGCATTTACCATGCCACATCTTGTTGCAGGATGGATGAGAGGCTCTCACACCGGACCACTAATGCCTGTTGCAGTTGAGGACGCAAAATGCACACGATTTGATGGGCCTCCACGAATCATTGGTTTAGGATTCCAAGTATCCAATGGAAAGCTATTTGGACCAGTTGATTTCTTTGCAGACAAAGCATTTGATATCACTCGCCAGAGAGCACTTGAAATGATGGACTATCTAAGACGCCATGGACCATTCATGCCACACAGATTGCATGAAGATGACATGGAATACACAACCTTACCAGGTGTCTTAGAAAAACTGAAAGATCGATTCACAAAAGCAGATTAAAGGGACATAGTTCCCTCTTAACTTTTTATTTTGAGAGGAGATAAAAATGGCACGCGTAGCAAAATATGGAGATACCGTATCGGTCCATTATACGGGAAAGCTTACAAATGGCTCTGTATTTGATACTTCAAGAAAAAAACTTGCAAAAGAATTAGGTATTTATGACCCGAATCATGATTACAAGCCATTGACTTTTACAATAGGAAAAGGACAAGTAATTAAAGGCTTTGAAGAAGCGGTAGTAGGAATGAGAATCGGGGAAACAAAAACTGTTACGATTCCACCATCAAAGGCATATGGACGGAGTGGAAAACACAGATTAGCAGGAAAAACATTAGTTTTTGACATAACATTAATGGATATCTTGAGCTAAAACGGTCCATTCATCTTTTTTATTAGAGCCTAATATTAAGAAGTAAGTATTATCCACACAAGACTAGGGTTTAACACTGTTTTTGCACCTTTATTTCTTGGTGAAAAGTTTTGAAACTTATTACAGTAAATTGTCCAGAAAGTTACGTGGAAGCAATGGATGAATTAATTAGAAGAGGCATGTATCCCAGCAGAAGTGAAATCATAAGAATCGCAGTTAGAGACATGCTAAAACAGGAGCTGTGGGGCGTCAAACCACCAGTTGAAAAAGTACAATTTTCAGAATTGACAAAATAACAAAAAATCCAAAACATTCTTTTTTTCTTTTATTAATTTAATAAAAAGTACATCATTCGCTATTATGTTACAGTTTCAAGAAAAGCTATTCTTAATAGTAAGAAACAATTAAAATTAATTATAAAAAGAAGTGAGGTAATTAAAATGGTTTTTAAGAAATTAAAGGAAAAATTAATTGGCAAGAAAGAAGAGAAACCAGCTGAAGAAGAGGAAGTAGCTGAAACAGTCGAAGAGGTCCAACCAGAAGTAAAAGAACCGGAAAAACCAAAAATCACAATTCAAGAAAAAATTAATGAATTCATGAATCTACCGGAGAATCTAGATCCAATTCCGGCTCCCGTATCATTTAAAATACAATTCTTAGCTGGTGGAGATGCATTTTTCATAATAAAAGAAGAATTAAAGCAGCCACATATCGAACCATCACGTACACGAGGCGAAGATGTATTTATTAGAATTAGTGAGGCAGTGGTCGAAGAACTCGTAGAAGCCCCAGATTTCAACACATTCAATGAGATTTTTAGAAAATATGCAAAATCACAAACTGCAGATCACTATGTAAAAGTTGATATTCGTACGGATATTTTCGAATTAAACAAGAAAGGATTCGCAAAATCACCATTCTTAAAGATGCTAGTATTGGGCAGATAAAGGTGAATATTAAATGGGATATAAATTAAAAACACCCGCAATTGTCATAAATTTTAAGACATATCCGCAAGCAACTGGAGAAAAGGCATTAGAACTTGCAAAGATTTGTGAAAAGGTTAGCAAGGAAACAGGCGTCGAAATAGTTGTAGCACCACAAACTGCGGATATCTACAGAATTAGCCAAGAAGTTTCCATACCGGTATTTGCTCAACATATAGATCCAATTACACAAGGTAGGAATACAGGGTTCACGGTCCCAGAAACAGTAGCACAAGCGGGAGCAGTAGGCACATTAATTAATCACTCTGAACACCGCCTAAAGCTTGCTGACATTGATGAAGCAATTGTACGTGCAAAAGAAGTAGGACTATATACAATAGTCTGTACAAACAATCCAAAGACGAGCGCAGCAGTTGCAGCACTAGAACCGGATGCAATTGCAGTTGAGCCTCCAGAACTTATTGGAACTGGAATATCTGTCTCAAAGGCAAAACCAGAAATTGTTACAGATACTGTCGAATTAATTCGCAAAATAAACAAGGATGTCGTAATCCTAACAGGCGCAGGAATATCAAAAGGTGAGGACGTCAAAGCTGCAATTGAACTTGGAACACAGGGTGTGCTATTAGCTTCCGGAGTGGCGAAAGCAAAAGACCCAGAGGCAGTCTTGAAAGATTTGACCAATGCAGTAAAATAAGCACATACAATTAATTTTTTATTATTCTTAATTTTTTGGCATAGCTTGATAACAATGAAAGTTGATATTGAATGTGCCACATGCTTAGTTAAAAGGGCAGTTTTAGGTGTTTCTTTAGCTACTGAAGATCCAGAAAAGCGTATGGATATTTTAACTGAAACACTAAAAGTAATTTCAGACAATTTTAATAAAGATGCAGTCCCATCGCGAATAGGTACACTTAGAGATAGAAAAATCAAACAATTAAGTGGAAAAGACCCATATGCCCAAATTAAGAAAGAATCTAACAAAATGGCCATATCAATTAGAGACATACTCGAACAGGAACTTGAAAACTTAAGCCCATCTGAGCGCTTTAGAAAAACTTGTCTAATTGCAGCTGCGGGGAACGTCATAGAATTTGGAATAAGCGAAAACCAATTTACACTGGAGGATCTCGATAAGATAATTAGTTCTGTTGAAGATGATCTTATTATTGATGGTATTGACGAGTTTTATGAATTAGTGCAAAATTCAAAAACAATAGCGTTTCTTACGGATAATGCGGGGGAGATCGCATTAGATACATTACTAGTAAAAGAATTAAGCAAGAGTTCGCAAGTAACTGTTGTTGTAAAAGGTGCTCCAATTTTAAATGATGCGACAATGGAAGATGCACTTTATGTAGGTATGGATAAAGTATGCAAGAAACTGATAACTTCAGGTACTGATGCTATAGGAACATACCTTCCAGAATCATCAGAAGAGTTCAGGGACCTACTTAATGAAACTGATTTGATAGTAGCTAAAGGTATGGGTCATTTCGAAAGCTTAACTGAATTAACATTCAAACAACCAGTCGTCCATATGTTTAGAACAAAATGCGAAAGAGTCGCAAGATTTGTCGGAGTACCTACCGGTAAAAATGTAATTCTAATAAGGCACCCTACTAAATAATAATCTCACGAGGATCATCGACAATAAATGGTTCAAACAATACATCTTCAATTTCTACAGAAAGCGCATGGGAGAGTCTTGTAATACCACTTTTTAGACTAGGCACTACGCCAATTTCAATAACATTTATCTCGCGATTATATAGCTCGATACTTGCAGAATAGGGAATTTCGCCCACAATCATTGTATCAATAGAAAATTCTCTTAAAATTTCCAAGTCTTGTGGGAGGTCCCAAATGCCACTCTTAATCGCAATTGTTTCAACTTCATTGTCTATATCGCCTAATACACGTAAATAAGACGAGCCAATTTTTTCTTTGATTACCGAAATTAGTTCTGACACATATCCAGTACCATTAAAGAGAGAAATTCCCAAATTTTGCAAAATTTTATGATTTGCCCCTTTTGATAAATTTAGAGCTTTTGCAAGAGAGTCATTCGCACCATTATCAGATACCAGCCAAGTATGACCTAATATATAGACATTAATGTAATTTTTGGCAAGAAGTCGTACATAGGCCCACTTTCTACCAGATATATTACGGGTCCGTTCCAAAAAGGGTAAATAGGAAATTATTAAATTGAAGAATTCTGAAGTTGCCTTCGTTAAAACCCGCCCATAAATTGCAGGAGTAATTAAAACCTTTGATACACTAATTTTTGCTTGATCTGGGCGAGAACGAGGACCAATATGCATACGTCTACGAAAATCTAATTCATCCTCATGTGTAGGAACCAAATTATCAAGCGTAGTAAGAATATCCAATAGAGAGACCAAATTTAAGACCTTCCGACTAAATTTTGAAAGGAGTAAGAACTATAACTTTTTAATCCTCCAGTATTCACTACGAGTTTTTGTACGCCTGTTATATAGTTTTACGTCAAAAACAACTTTACGCTGGTGCTTCATAAATCGCTTTCGGTCCATATCGAGCTTTCTGGGTATTTTCATTCTTCGACCACCATATTAGAAAAAGAAACATAACAATTAAAATCTTTCCTTAATCAGACATAACAAATTTCTCGAGAAATTATGAATCCTGAGTGCATAATGAAATATTTCAAATACATACGTATGATAAAAGAATGAAACTAACAGTCTGCATTAAATAAATATAGATTACAAACTCTTTGCGAGAAAGCATCGTTTTTCAAAGCGTTGATGAATCGCAGAAAAGGTTATCAATGGTTATCCATATCTTAATAGAACTAAACATACTAAAAAGGGGGCTGGAGCGTATAGCTTCCTCGTCGGGGCACGGCGAGTATATGCGCGAAATAGCTACCGCGGGATAGGCTATACGCAGAACCCTCACATTTCAATGCGGGGAGTATGTCAGGCATATATATCTTCAATTTTTCCCTACACTTTACATGCATCCACAAACAATATATACATACACTCGACTATTAACGTTTAGACACCCAACATAACATTCAAGGCGTTTTCTTGCCCGCCTCTTGAATTAATAGATATGCCTGCATCAGGTGGACAAAATGAATGATGAATCTATGATAACAATACAAATCGATAAAGAACTTCTTGAAGAAATTGACAGAAGAGCAGGAAAGAAAGGTAGAAGTGCGTTCATTAAGCAGGCAATTAGAGAATATTTGAATAAGGGTCCAGACCCTGAAATTGAAAAGATCTGGGAAGAAATTGAGATATTGAAAAAGCGTATTGCAGATCTTGAAGAGTATAAACAAATTCCTGAAAAACCGGAATATATAGATCGTAAAGTGCTCGAAAAGGTATGTAAAGATAAAATCGACGAGCAAATTTTAAGATATATTTTTGAGAACCAAGCTGCAACCACTCAAGAACTTGAAAATGTAGTCAATCTTTCACGTAGAATGATACTTGAACGCCTTAAAAACATGGCATCCAAATTAAATGCACTTTATGGAACTAAAATTCTTGAGCATAAAAGAGAATTGTATAAAGGAAAAAGACAAGCATGGGTAATACAAAAACCCAGATTATTAACAAAACCCCCCAATCCATAAAATATAAAATTGTAAGACTAAGATTAAGTAATGGGCTCGTAGTCTAGCGGATTATGGCGCCGGCCTCCGGAGCCGGATTTCCTGGGTTCGAGATCATTTTTGACGAAAATCCCAGCGAGCCCGCCAAATCAATTTTTGTATTCCTCAATGAATAACAAACAATTAAACAAACTATATCAGCTATATTAGAATTCAATTTTATGAACCTACGTTTTAGACATGATCGTGTTAGTACTCATTTGTGGTCTTTAAAAGATATAATTAAGGACATATATTTGAAAAAAGGTGTGGGATGAAAAATGCAAACCTCCGAATTAATTTCACCATCAAATTGGGAAAATAAGCGTATTCGTTTGGAAGCATATCTTATGAAAAATGGAGGAGCACACATAATTGAATATATGGAAGATGGCGAGACAATCATACTACAATTAGGGGACTCAGAGTACGAATTGACACGCCATAAAAACAAGATCCACGTAAGAATACTACGATAGAAATATTATTCCAAATGGATAAATTAATAAATTTAAAATAGCCAATAATGAATGGGCCCTTAGTCTAGTCTGGATTAAGGCACTGGCCTGCGGAGCCAGGAATCATGGGTTCGAAATCAATAAAGACGAAAATCCCATAGGGCCCACCATTTTAATACTAAGTTTTAAGGAGTTAGAGGGAGTTCATGTATATAAAACGCTCAAGAATTTCACAACTAATCAAAGGTATGCTTACACGTTCTGTTCAAACAGCAATTATAACTAATCCGGTCGATATTTTCTATTATACAGGGTTTCTGCCACATTCATGGGATATGTCAGCACTGATAGTTACTGATTCCGAAGAGACTCACCTTATCATTCCATATTCAGAATATAATAGGAAACTTCCAAATGTTGATGAAATTCATGTATATTCAGACTACAAAATCACAATGAATGAAGATAAAATCAAGAATTTTGAATATGTTCTACTGGAAATTCTAAAAGACCATGAAGAACGCACCATCGGATATCAGAAATATAACGTCCCAATAGCATTTAGAGACTTTATGATAACAAAAGTTATGCCAGATAATGAAATAGACATTTCAGAGACCATTTGGAGTTCTAGGCAGATAAAAGACTTGGAGGAAATTCAACACATAAAAGAGGCATCTGAAAAAGCAGAAATAGGCATGAGAACAGCCATTGAGATCATAAGACCGGGCGAAACAGAAAAGAATTATGCAATAGAAATTGAAAATGTTATCAAAAAATTAGGCGTAGAACAAAGTGAAGTAAATATAATATCAGGTGAGCGTACTGCAAGGAGCTATCAAGCATCAAGCATTAAAAAAATCAAAAAAGATGAACCTGTGATAATAGATATTGTTGTAGCGAAGGACCATTATTATTCAAGGATTACAAGAACAATACATACAGGAACACCTGAAAAGAGACAAAAAGAAGTATTTAAGATATTAAATACGACAATTACAAAAATTGAAGAGTATGCCAAAAGTGAACTTGCGATCCGAGAAATTGATCTAAATATACGAAGGAATCTTTCAGTAGAAGGATTAGATAAAAAAGCTCCCCACAGGACTGGAAATTCCATCGGACTTGAACTGATAGAAAGACCATTTATTGATTCCGAATCAAAAGATAAGCTCAAAGAGAATATGATTCTTATAATAAATCCCGCGATATATCTTGAGAATTTTGGAATACAAATTAGTAATTTATTCAGAGTGACAAGTAATGGAATCGAAAACTTAGTAAAAATAGGAAAGAACATATTTACGCTCTAAAATTTAATCGAATATTTCTTAAGATGTGAAATCACCTCAAATGTTGTTTTTGCTTGTTTTGAAATATCTTCAAATTCATCATGATTTATTTCTCTAACAGGAGTCGCAGGAGACCCGGCCACAACAGTACGGGGCGGAATAACAAGATTTGGCGTTATTACACTATTTGGAGATATAATCACACCATCACCTATTGTTGCACCATCTAAAATCGTAACACCCTCTGCAACTAAAACAGAATCTCCGATATATGCACCACGAATAACAACATTACTTTTAATTATTGTATTACTTCCAATTAAAGTCGGATTTTCCTCCCGTTGAGGATATATAATTACAGAGTCGTATATGATAGTGTTTGAACCAATCCGAACGGATGAATAATCACCTCTAATAAAAGCTCCAGGAAATATACAGACATCTTTATCGATCTCAACCTCACCCACAACAGTTGCAAGATCACTTATGATTGCCGCGTCATTGATATCCGGAGATTTATTCTCAAATGGTAGAATTGTCAAATCACATACACCTCATATTGATATATATACAAATTATATAAAATACTACCTTAAAACAATAATCATTAAAATAAAAACTCAAATAGAACAAATTCATTAGAAATAAAAAGATGGGAATGATGAATGGTGACGGCTCAAGGGCTATCAACCCAATGAAGAAAAAACAAATCTGACCCATCATCAATTGAGGAAAGTACCGTGGATTTCAAATGCAATCATGATGGCTCATGTGATAAAGTGAAGTTATGCTGCATAGAAACAGAAATGCTATTATCAAGAGAAGATATAGAACGCATTAAGAAATTAGGATATAGTGAAACTGATTTTGTCGAAGAATATCTTGGATTCTTTCAATTAAAAAACATAGATGGACATTGTGTTTTCTATGATCCAGAAACAACCTTATGTAAAATATATAATGAGCGCCCTCAAGGTTGCAGATTCTACCCAATAATATATGATTTAGATAATGAACAATGCATTGTAGATAACTATTGTCCATCAGCGAGTACTGTATCCAAGGAAGACATAGAGACGGTATGCCCCAGATTACGGCAATTTGTAAAACGACTAATGCTGCAAAAAATATGATGAAATATTATAAAATTTTTAAAAAATATAGATACTTTTGGGTATTATGATAACATATATATATATTAAATAAACAATATAATAATAGGATTATTCCGTTAGTGAGGTGAAAATTTGTGAGCACCCGCGTTGAAAAAATAAATTCAATAATTGATACATTAATGAAAGAAACTACCATTGAAGGAGTTGCTGTAGTTACAACAAAAGGCCAATTAATAGCCGCAACACTTCGCCAAGGCGCCGATGAAAAAGCTGTCTCAGCAATGACTGCAGCCCTAGCATCAGTAGGAAACCGCGTTGGTAGCGTTTTAGGTGTTGGAAATATTCATGACATTATGATTCAGGGCGAAAACAAAATTGTTGATTTAAGATCAACTGGCGGTGTATACCTTCTAGCCTTAGCTCCAGCAGATGAGAAAATTGGTCTCTTAGATTATGAGTTAAGCAAAGCAACTGAAGAACTAACAAAAATATTATAAAAAGAGAAGGAGAACCCTTCTCAAAATTTATCTTTATTTTATGATTATACTTGTTGTGGTGGTTGACGGTAGGGTAGGTATTCCTTGCCGAGAATTTCTCTTGCAATAATGATACGCATAATGTTTGGCGCACCTTCTGCTCCAATAGAATATGAGCGTACTCCACGAACACCCATTTCAATTGGACATTCTTTTGTATATCCATATGCACCATGCCAATCTGCAACATCATTAAGGATTTTTAGCGCATCAAGAGGAGCTCTTAGCTTAGCCATTGCTGTTGCAAGAGCAACTTCAAATGGGGATGCTTCACCAGCTTCCATTTTATCCATAAGCCATGCAGCCTTGTATGTGAGCAGACGATCTGCCTCAAGCATTGTATAATCTTCAGCAAGTGGGAACTGAATTCCTTCAAATGCACCAATAGGTCTTCCAAAGAGTTTTCGCTGCTTGATATAGTCAATACCTAATTTAAGACCCGCATCAGCAGCACCTAAACAAGTTGCACCAATGAGAACACGAGCCTTTGAGAATCCTTCCATGGCATAATAGAACCCTTTGCCAACCTCTCCGACAATGTATGAATCTGGAATCTCAACGTTGTCCATAGAGAAGCCGCCAGTTGATACACCCATACGGCCCATATCTTCGAATAATGTTGTTTCAATTCCGGGCGTGTCTTTAATCGGCACTATTGCAAAAGTCATACCTTTGTGTCCTTTAGATGGGTCATTCTTTGCTAGAGTAATGTATACACCACCGTATAGTTCGCTTTCACGAACACCGGAAATGTATACTTTTTCACCGTTGATGACCCACTTATCACCCTGTTTCTTAATTGTTGTTCGTGTTGCGCCTACAATATCTGATCCGCCGGCAGGTTCAGTTGTAGCAATACCAAAGAATAATTCACCAGATGTAACTTTTGGCAGTATTTCTTCTTTCGCTTCTTCTTTACCATATTTAGCAAAGACGTGTGCCCATGAAGCTTCGACAAGATAATACACAGGAATTGCAATACTTATGTCGGCACGTGCTAGTTCCTCAGCTGCTATTGCTGCAGTGACAAAATCAGCACCAGCACCACCATATTCTTCAGGAACAGTAATGGCAAGTAGGCCCAATTCAGCCATGCCTTTAATAACATCACGAGGAATTTCACCCTTGGTGTCCATTTCACGAACAATGGGTGCAATCTTCTTTTGAGCAAATTCACGCACGGTTTGACGGAATAGCTCTTGGTCTTCGGTCCAACTAAAGTCCATATTAATCACCTTTTTTGCCAAGCAATATCAAATATTATAAGCTTGGCTAAGCGTTGATAAGATAATTTTATTCACATATAAATTAACCGCTTATTTTTAGTAATAAAAATGAAAAAACTGTTCGCTTTTGATTTAATATTTTTTACATCATAGCTCATTTTTTAAAATATAATTTACGGACTCGAAAAACTTCATTATGTTTTTCCAATGTTTTCCAACATAATAAACTTGATTACAAGACGTACAAACCCAAAATGTATCATGATATTCATAAACTTTTGAAGGAACACGATTTAATACATATTCTTTTTTTACCTTTTCTAAAATACCATTGCAGTGAACACACCGTGAATGCTCTGGATCAGGAAAGCGCCTCAAATTTAATTCATTAATAATTATAGCAATCTGCCGTTCATGGGATATATTATCTAACAAAATTACCTTAATATTACGCTGTTTAGCACGTTTAGACAATTCGACATCTCGTGTTATGAGAATTCGTTCCGTTTTCATTGCAAGTTCTAACAAATAAGTATCATCTGCATCAATCTCAAATAGAGTATCATAGCCTAAAAGTCTCAACCACATGGATATATGACCTAACATAGAATCAACAATAAATTTCAATGTTATCACTATATACTATTTTTTGATAATCGATAAAGACTTTCAACAACTAGCGAGTTTACACACTTTGAACCAATCCTTACAGATTCAGTGGGGGAATGAAAATCGGTTCCGCCAGTCATAATTAAATTATGTGTAGTACAATATTCTTTGATCTTTTCATTCAATTGGGGATCAATGTTTTTGTTTTTACTTTCATAGGGATATACAACTTCAAAACCTTTTACACCTAATGAATGCGAGAAACTCAGAAAATCCAGACTGAAATTCTTGATCAATAATGGATGCGCGATAATTGGGACACCACCTACAGAATTAATCAACTCCACACCCTCTTTAACAGTAATTCGCATACGAGGTACATATGCAGGCGCATGCTCACCAATATATTTTTCAAAAGCTTCAGAAATATCTTTCACGTAACCTTTTGCAACAAGTACACGAGCAAGATGAGGACGCCCAACATTTGAACCATTCGTGAGCCGTATAACTTCATCAAAAGATACATCAAGGCCTAGAGCGTTTATTTTTTCGACCATTTTCTTCATGCGCTCAAAACGGTTATTTCTGAACTTTAGTAAAAACGCATTTAATTTATCTGATGTATAATCTAGAAAATAGCCTAATAGATGCACTTCTGATTTATTATAATAAGTTGTCAATTCAATACCAGGTATAACAGAAATTCCAAATTTTTTCCCAAATTCAATTGCTTCTTGAATACCCTCAACAGTATCATGGTCAGTTAATGCAAATCCAACCAATCCTGCATTTTTAACTCGTTGAACTAATTCATAAGTCGTTAGTATTCCATCAGAATGTTTTGAATGTATGTGCAAGTCATAACAAGAGTTCATGTTTTTTCATTACACATCCTAAGTAAAAATACTTTTAGATATGTAACAATACATAAAATATAGGGTCAGAAGGCATTGACAGACGATTACAAGGATGAAATGGAAAAAATTGAAAGAGCACTATGGAAATTTCGATTCGATGAGAATGTTACAGGATATGCCATAATTTCTAAAGATTGCCGTATTATAAAAGTAGCCGGGCTAACACCTGAAGTTATCGCTAGGATTACAGCACTGATAAGATTATTGGGAAAAGAATTAGAGACAACAATATTACAATTAGAAAATGCACTTGTTGAAATCTCATCGATTAACAAAGATTATTTCATAGTTGCTTCATTCGATCGAACAACAATGATGGGTATGGCGATTGCAAAAGTCGCAGGGGTTTTGAGAAATCTATCAAAAGTAGACTTTTCAGTGATAGATAATGCTAAGGTAAACATTGAAATACCAAAAGAATCTGAAGAGGTAAAACCAATTCCAGAAGATCCAACAAAGCTAATTCCAAAACCCGGAGCAAACTACTTTGATGCCAAATTAACGGGTACCGATATAAACATGGAAATGCGTAGTCGATTTGGAAATACGTCAGTGGTCATTATATCATACGTAGATGGAGAGAAAAATGCAAATGACATTGCCATGCTTACTGGAGAACCAATTGAGTGGATCCTTGAATTAATCGGTTGGGCAATATCAAAAGAAATCTTGGCACTTTAATTTTCTATTTTTTAATTATAAATTTCTAAAAATTAAATTACGAAAACATAATAAGTAAAAGATTTCTAATTTTTAATGGTGACTAGGCATGCACATAGTAGTGTGTATAAAACAAGTACCAGAGGTCAGTGACGTTAAGGTAGATCCTGAAACAAAAACATTAGTTAGGGAAGGCGTCCCTAGCATTTTGAATCCATTTGATGAATATGCTGTTGAAGAAGCGTTGCGATTAAAGAAAAAACATGGCGGTGAAGTCACAGTAATAACAATGGGACCGCCACAAGCACGAGAGGCATTAAAAAAGTGTCTCGCTATGGGTGCAGATAAAGCAGTACTAATTTCAGATAGAAAATTTGCAGGCGCAGATACGTTAGCAACTTCGTACACATTGTCACGGGCAATTGCAAAAATGGATTTCGATATTGTTTTTTGTGGAAAGCAAGCGATTGATGGGGATACAGCACAAGTTGGACCACAACTTGCTGAATTCTTAGGAATACCTCAAATTACATATGTAATAAAGGTAGAAGTAGATCCTGAGAAAAAGATAGTAATTGCACATCGTGAAACAGATGACGGCTATGAAGTAATAAAAGCAAAGCTTCCTGTACTTATGACAGCTACTAAGGGTCTCAATGAACCCAGACTACCCACAGTTATGGGAATCATGAAAGCATCAAAGAAAGAAATTAAGGTTTTAACTTTTGAAGATCTGGGAGGATCCGAGGAAGATTATGGATTAAAGGGATCTCCAACACAAGTGGTTGATATTTTTCCACCACCCGTAAGAGCAAAAGGCGAAAAGATCATTGTGGAAGATCCCAAAGAAGCGGCTGCAAAAATAATTGATTTTCTAATCAAGAGGGATTTAATATAAGGAGGATTATTCATGATTACCGTAGATAAGGACAAGTGTACAGGTTGCAAAGTTTGTGTAAGATCTTGCCCATTTGCAGTAATTACAATTGTTGATGGAAAAGCCGAAATTGGTGAAGGATGCACGCTCTGTGGAGTTTGTGTAAAAGTATGTCCAGAAGGAGCAATTACTATAACACGTGATAGAAAAGCAAAAGTGAATTTAGAGGATTATAAAGGCGTCTGGGTAATTGCAGAATATAACGAAGGAAACGTCAGAAATGTAACCTTAGAGCTGCTAGGAAAAGGGAGAGAGCTTGCAGATAAACTAAATGAAGAATTAGCAGTTGTAGTATTAGGTCATGAGATTAAGGATAAAGCAAAAGAATTAGCCAAATATGGACCTGATAAAATATACATTGCAGAAAACAAATATTTAGCACAATATACCACTGACGCCTACGCAGATATAATAAGTGGTGCAATCGTAAAATATAAGCCTTCAATTGTACTATTCGGCGCAACACCAAATGGAAGAGATCTCGCACCGAGAATATCTGCAAGATTAAGAGTTGGTTTAACTGCAGACTGTACAGGATTTGATATTGATGAGGATGGTAATCTTGTACAGACAAGACCTGCTTTTGGTGGAAACATCATGGCAAAAATAATTTCACCATACACAAGACCGCAAATGGCAACAGCACGACCAAATGTATTCAAAAAACCGGAACCAAAGGAAAAAGAAGCTGAAATTATAGAAATACCAAGTAAAATACTGCCCATTTCAATTAGAACAAAGGTTCTTGAAACGGTAAAAGTAGGAGAACAAGCAGAAGTTAGTATAGAAGAAGCTGATGTAATTGTTTGCGGAGGGCGTGGCGTAAAATCCCCCGAAAACTTGAAGATACTACAAGAACTAGCCGAAACATTAGGGGGTACAATTGGAGGTTCCAGGCCTATCGTAGATGCAGGCTGGCTTCCACAACATAAACAAGTCGGGCAATCTGGAAAAACAGTCGCTCCAAAATTATATATTGCCGCAGGTATTTCAGGTGCAATTCAACATATTGTAGGTATGCGAACAAGTGATACAATAATTTCAATCAATACAGATCCTGAGGCACCCATACATGAAATTGCAGATTTGGCAATTGTTGGAGATTTGTTCAAAATAATCCCTGAACTCACAAAACAATTGAAGCAAGTTATTGCTGAAAGGTCAAAATAGTCCCATATTCATCCTTTTTTTATATTTATTATTATAGAATATTTCTCATAACTGATAAAAAGAAAATGAATTTCTGATTAGTAATGATATTTTTCAAAATAAATACGCACATTCCATAACATATATTAGCAAATTTTTAGAATTAAAAAATCATGCACGCTCCGTTGAATGATGATTTAAATTTAAAAATTCTCGAAAACATATCTGCAGGCATCGGATTAGAAATCAATCTTAGTGAAATTTCAAGAGAACTTAAGGCACATAGAAACACTGTAGGAAATAGAATTGAAGAAATCTTCAAGCATCATATAATAAATCCACCAGTGTCACCATTTTTTGCGATTTATATGATTTATCCATTAATGGTTGCAGTAAGAGCGGATCTTCCTACAGATCCTAAAACATTAAAGTGGATTATTGAGGATAAACACATTTTTGCTTCATTTACATCAGTAGAGGATGAATATAATACATTAATGTTCATGTTTCACAAATCAATCCTTGATTATCAGATCTGGCGTGAGAAGATTCATGAGACAGGGCAAATACCAGGAAGAGCTCGAAGAGCAGCATCAACACGCTCATTTATTTCGACAAACTTAATGGTTAAATATGAACCAAATGCAGGCATTGCGTTAATACGTCAAGATTTCGACAAAAACGGAAAGATAGTCATAAACGATTATAAGATAGATAAATTAAGTATGCGGATCATGGAGCTGTTACTAAGAGGAAAAGGAATTCGAATAAATGAAAGCTTTCTTTCAGAGCGTATTGGGGTACATAGAAAAACTATTGCTCGAAGAATAAGCATGCTCGAACGAAAATATATTATTTTACCACCAATCTGTAGATTTCCGCACTTTTTCGTACCACCGCACTACATTTTAGTATATACGATGATTGAGGTCATTAAGAATAAAAAAGAGTTCATTAACAAAATAAATAGCGATCCACATGTCACAATGGCATTCAAGACAAGTGAAGGAAAATATAATATGGTTCTTTTCACGATTCACAGAAATATTGAAGAACACTTTTCATGGGTTACACAATTTAATGAGAACAATCCAGGAATGATTGGAGCTGCAAAATATACGTATCTATCTCCAAAGATGGCGCTGTCGATTAATCAGCAAAAAGTCTCTTTGGGAATAATACACGACTTACAACAAAAAAACAGAAATATTCAGAATAATTGGCCACCTATTAAATTTACATATTAAAAGTAATATGAGGGACAATGAAAGATAATTATGGAACTCGAAAACCAATTGAGACAATTCTAGAGGAAAATGAAATAAAAATACTTGAGGTATTGGAAATCATATCGGAAGCATCTGAAAATGGTCTCATAATTATTGTTGAAGGAAAGCGAGATAAAAAAGCATTAGAAAGTTTAGGAATTCACGGTAAGATTATAATATTAAATGAGCGAAACAAACGGTTAGTAGATCAAGCGGAGAAAATTCTAAATGAATGTATTAGCAAAGAAATTCTAATTTTATTTGATTTTGATAGAGAAGGTGTACGACTATATAAAGAATTAAAGTTATATCTAAATGGAGCTAATATTAAAGTGAGAGAGGACCTACGACTAAAATTGAAACATACAATGAAGGATATCAGATGTATTGAAGAATTAATACGAATTAGACGGAAGATTTATGAGTGGGAAGAATAATGAAAAGACTTTTTGCAATTCTAATTATCTTTATCATAATCTCGGTTGGAACCATAGTTTTTTTGATGCAAAGTAATACCGGGTCCCAAATAAGATCTCATAGATACGCGGTTATTTTAAACTTTACAAACGATTTTCCTAACGGCAATGATGTTCCTGCACATCCAGGACAAGCATTACAGGCGTATTGGGCAATCCGACATTGGGGAGTTCCAGATGAAAATATATATCTATTTTTGCAATTAGAGACGATTGATTATATTGATTATAATTATGATGATAAAAATGATTTAATTGGAGCTCAAATAGATTGCCGGGATTATAAAATATCATGGACTAGCGTAAATAATTTATTTACAGAACTATCACAAAAATTAACAAATGATGATGAACTCGTAATATATATCGCCTCACATGGATATTCCATAAATAGCACTTATGCCGGCGTAAGAGGAAATGGATTCATAATTTATGAAAACGAATTTGCGGACATGATTAAGAATATACACGTACATAAAATGGTACTGTTCTTTGATTTTTGCTATGCAGGAAATTTTGCCTCGGATTTAATGGCAGAGAATAGGATAATAATTTCAGAAGCCTCAGCCAATGAGGAAACATGGTGCTATTGGAATTGGGGTGCATATTTATATCAAAATAACAAAACTGCACTGGACATATTTGGAGATTGTGGAACAGTTTTTTCACATCCGTTTTGGAATAAAATAAATGAAAATAAAACATTAATAGAAGCATTTAATTACGCAAATGAAACATTTCGAGACTGGGCGATAATTGCGCCTCCAAGTGCTTATATAGTTAAAAATATGCACCCATTTATTCGAATTGGAACTAATGTTACAGATTCACTAAAATTGTATGATGATAACTACAAATGAAGGGAAACAACGATGACGATAAAGAAGATTGAAAGTACAATACGATTGGACACCAAACAAAAAACGATACACGTTGAAGACAAAATATACTATGAAAAGCCGATCCGAAACTTAGAATCATCCATAAACAAAAATATACATGACTTAGAGATCACCATCGATGACCATAAAATTACCCCCAAAGTAATACAAAAGGAAGAAACAACCATTGCTAAGGTGGAGACAAACTCAGAGTTTTCAACGGTATATGCAAAATATAGATATAATTATAATACGTTTCCTGTAATAGTTTCAAGGTCCATGTACAAGGTACCTTTATTTCTAACAGATGATGAAAATTTAGAACGTATAGAACTAAAGACTATCATCCCCAATGATATTACAATTATATTAAATGGCAAAAAGATCGATGAATTTAAGGATGATTCAACAATAACAACCATGTGGGATATTAATACAAAAGATTCTACAATAATCTTTGGTAAATACACACGACTGTCAGAAATGAAAGACGGCATTATTATAGCGGTTATGTATGATGATACTGAACCTGAAAATAAAGAATATGCAATAAAAATCCGAGATCTTGCACACAAACTAAAGAAAACAATCCAAGAAAAATTTGGAGAAATCGATTTAAAGAATGTGACCATTGTACAAACAAATAATGAACAATCATATGTAGATACAGATAGCATAATTACAATTCCCAATGACTTATTCACAAATCCAGACTCTGACGATACTTTGCTTTACATTCTGAAAAAATTAGTCACTCCACATATGATACCAATGTTAGATAAAAATGCAGATGGTTTCGGATTTCTTATGTTCAGTCTTCCAGAATATGCAATTATACCCATATTAGATGAGATTGGCAAAACCGAACTTTCACAAAAAATACTATCAGATGCATATAATGAATTAATCGAACTACGGAAGAAACTTGAAAATGAAATTCCATTAGTTGAAATAAATCCGAACAATAAAGAAATTTGGAATCAACCAGATATGCAAAAGTTATTGAAACTAAAAGGCATGCTAGTTTTACATATGATGCGAATACTTGCCAAAGATAAAGGATTCTTTGCTACAATACGTGCATATAATCGAAGACATAAGAAAGAACCTGCAACTATTGAGGATTTTCAGTATATCGCCGAAGCAAATTCACACCTTCAATTTGGTTGGTTTGTCCAGCAATGGATCTATGATACATCAATGGTGAAGCCAAACATCGAACAAATCGAAATAAAGGAAGATAACGGAAAATACGTTGTAAGTGTCGAAATAAGTAATACAGGTTTAGCTCAAATGCCCATTGAAATTGAAATCCAGACAGAAGATCCTAAAGAGAAAGTAATACGAACATTATGGATGACTCCAGACAGCAATAAACAAATACAAGTCACTGTAAAGTCAAGACCTACGAAAATAAAACTTGATCCTAAAGCATGGGTATACAAAGATATTGAAGGCACTATTCAGGAAAAATCATTATAATCGTTCTTTTCTTATTTTTTAACATCTTATTTTAGATTATTTATATCCATAGTGTTTGCTTCTGAAAAATTAATCTAAATAATCTAATTTATACTCTTATCAAAATTATCAAAATAAAAACAGCATATGATGATGACGCGATCGTGTGTATAGGTGATGTTTCTCTCATACGTTCTGACGCACTGGGTACCCATTATTTCGAGTTGGTACGCCTCGGACATTAGTAGCGGCGAGCTGAGTACCTCGGGCGAACCCTTGGTACGTACACCCCCGCCCTATTAACCTGGTCTTCTACCAGAGTCCTCGTTTCCGGCAAGACGTTACTGTCGCCAGTCCCGTCCGGAGCCATGCTCCTCACCGGAAAGTGGCCATCTATTTTCGGGCTTCGCTTCAGGCTTAGATGCTTTCAGCCTTACTCGAAAACAGCGTGGCTGCCCAGCCTTGCCCTGTCGGACAACTGGCGGACTAGAGGCTGCGTCACCGTGTTCCTCTCGTACCGACGGCAACTTACCCTCAGATGACCAACAGAGGCAGTACAGAGAATCCGACCTGTCTCACGACGGTCTAAACCCAGCTCACGTTCCCTTTTAATGGGTGAACAACCCCACCCTTGGAGGCTTGTGCACCTCCAGGTAAGGAAGAGCCGACATCGAGGTAGCAAGCCGTGTGGTCGATATGAACTCTTGCACACGACAACTCTGTTACCCCTGGGGTAACTTTTCTGTCATCTCCGGCCCCCACAATTTGGAGTCCGAAGGTTCGCTAGGCCCGACTTTCGTCTCTGGATCCGTTGATGTGCGGGATCCAGTCAGGCTGGCTTTTGCCCTTGAACTCTACAGGACGTTTCTGTCGCCCTTGAGCCAACCTTTGGTCAAGGTTGATATCTTTTCAACCTTGTCCCGCCCCAGGCGAACTGCCCACCTGCCGGTGTCCCTCGGATTCCCGAGGTTAGTGATACAACCACCGACGGTCAGTATTCCACTTGCGCCTCCACGGCCCCCGGAAGGACCGCTTCGACGGCTCCTGACTATTCTCTGCATCGGCGACCGTACCACAACGACAGGCTGCAGTAAAGCTCCACGGGGTCTTCTCTTGCGACTGCCTCGTTCTGGACTGTTCGCCAGAGTGTAGGTTCACCAGGTGCCACGCGGGGACAGTGGGCATCTCATTGATCCCTTCATGCACGTCGATATTTAGTCGACAAGGCATTTGGCTACCTTAAGCAACGGTTTGGAGTTCAAATCCAAACCGCTGGACCATATCTTCACTGCGCGAGGTTACTCACCTTCGCTTAGTGTCCGGCGTATGGCCTCTGGGGATCCCGAGAGCAATCCTCTCTGTGAGATCTTTTCAATTTCATCCCTTACGATTTCTTCCGCATTATTAGGCTTGTTTTTCATTGTTGCAAGCACATCATCAATTGTATATTTCCCTTGATCTTTAGCCTCAGTGTGAGTTATTGCGAACACCACAAGTCTCAGGAAAGACTCCGGTTCCGCATGTTCTTTCCGTTCAAGTCGTACCACCACTTCTCTGAAGTGTTGAAAGCTTTCCGCTTGGATCTCCAATGGATATCTTTCGAAGAACGGAATTATTTTCTCCATGATGTTTCGACGGCTTTGTTCAATGAATAGTTTATAGTTTGGCTGGTCGGGTTTTTCAATTATTCGACCGCAACGCAATGCTTGTTGTAATGCTTTAAGAACATGCTCAGCATTCTTTTCAAGCGTTAAGCTAAACATTGCATCTATGACCCAGCCGAATTTTGTAGTGTTATGAGGCTTTACAATTATACTAAATGATCCTTCGCCGTCTACAACACCACACAAATATGCATTTTTCATGCGTTGGGTTTTTGCTTTTTTAAGCAATTTCTATTCACCTTTAGACAAATGAGGACTGCTGCTTCGGTTTCCTGCGGATTATCGCCATCACTTCATACATTGTTCCCTACTCGGGAGCATGAAGCACAGCGACTTTCCCGCATATAGCCGGATTTAACGACTCCCTATTATTACTGCCGAGAGTCATAGTTACTCCCGGCGTTTAGCGGTGCTTCGGGCGGTTGGGCCGCCGTTAACATACCGCCACTGGCCAGGATTCAGCGACTGTACACAGGCTTTCGCCCTAGCAGTCACCTACGCTTTTATTAAGCAGTTGGATGCCCCTTGTCACTGCGACCTAGACTCCCCGGATAAACCGAAGAATCCAGGCACCCCTTATCCCGAAGTTACGGGGCTAATTTGCCGAGTTCCCTCGCGCGGCGTAACCCTGACACGCCGAAGGCTTTACACCTAGAGACACCTGTGTCGGATCTCGGTACGGACATGGAGGATCCTTAATGACTTCCTTTTCATGGCCTCCAGGGATCAGCCGAACCGGCCTCCAGCGGCCAGCTATTCACGCTTTCGCCTGATTCTCACCATTATGGTTCTCCTCAGGCTTATACGTTTAAACAGGGCGACGACCCTGCTCGGCCTACCCCGAAGGGTCGGAAGTGACAGTTCTTTGCGTCACCGCGCAGCGTACCTCCATGGTACAGGAATATGAACCTGTTTCCCTTTCGAGTTACTCTTGTTAAGGTAACTCTTAGGACCGACTAACCCACGGCTGAGAACGCATTGCCGTGGAACCCTGGCCCTTTCGGCGGCCGGGATTCTCACCCGGCTACTGCTGTTACTACTACCAGGATCTGCAATCCAGACCGGTCGACGGGAGATCACTCCCCCGCTTCAGCCCAGCCCGGACGCCTTCCTACCGGATCACACGATGTTACTCGTGTGCCCCTGGGTCTCGGTGGGTGACTTTAGCCCCGTCCATTCTCCGGGCCCACAGCCTCGGTAAGTGAGCTGTTACGCTTTCCTTACAGGATGGCTGCTTCTAGGCCTACCTCCTTACTGTCTTAGGCCATGGACGCCGTTCGCTTTCGCACTTAGTCACCACTTAGGGACCTTAACCCAGGTCTGGGTTCTTCCCCTCTCGGCCTAGAGGCTTACCCCCTAGCACCCGTCTCCAGCGGTCTACGGCTCGGGCAGCTTCGGAGTTCGAGAGAGAAGCGAGGATGTTACTCCCCGTACTCCTCAATCGGTGCTCTACACCACCCGATACCTCGCGCTGGGCTTGCCTGCGAGCAACTTCGGAAGGAACCAGCAATCAGCAGAATAGATGGGTCTTTTGCCCCTATCCCCAGGTCAACGGAACGAATTGCACGTCAGAACCCTATTGGACCTCCACCGGAGTTTCCCCCGGCTTCATCCTGCCCAGGGATAGATCTTCTGCTTTCTGGTCTCATATGCGTGACTCCAGGCCCTTTCAGACCCCGCCCCTGGCCTTGCGGCTGCGGGCAAGTCGATTTCTCTTCGCTTTCGGGCATTACCCTTAAGCTCGCCACGCACATGAACTCCCTGGCCCGTGTTTCGAGACGGATGGAGGAACCTTGGTCTGCTCTCTTGGTACTCCAGGATTTCTCCTGTTTCCTTGGGAGAGCTTCTCCCCTTTTAGGCCCCTCCCTTGGTATGGCCACGTGGTTTCAGGCACTTTTCACACCGCTCCCGCGGTACTTTTCAAAGTTCCCTCGCGGTACATAGTACGCTATCGGTCCTGAGACGTATTTAGGGTTGGAAGATTGTGCCTCCCAACTTCACGCGAGATATCCGGCCCGCGCTACTCGGGGACACCGATCATGCCCTGACTTTACGCTTACGGGGCTATCACCCTCTCTGGCGTACCTTTCCAGGTAGCTTCAGCTTAGGTCAGTCGGCAATTGACCGGGCCCACACACCACATCTCCCACAAGTCGTCCCTGTGGGATTCAGTTTGCCCTATTCCCTTTTCGCTCGCTGTTACTAAGGGAATCCCTTTTGGTTTCTCTTCCTGGGCCTACTAAGATGTTTCAGTTCGGCCCGTTCCCAATCGCATTTGCGATCGACATGGGGTATTAGCCCATGCCAGGAAGTCCCATTCGGCGATCTCCGGATTAAAGGCTTCATGCGCCTACCCGGAGCTTTTCGCAGCTTGTCACGACCTTCGTCGGCGCTCAGGCCAATTCATCCACCACGTGGCCTTGGCGTGTCCAACCTACTTTAATGGCTACACCAGTATTCGCCACGTACGAGCATCACCTATACACACGATCATCGCAGGGAAGTGACTAGCGCATTAATGCTCGCAATACACGATGAGCATAATGCTCCTTCACTGCTATCGTATTCCACTCGAGACTTTTACCTCTCGAGCAGTATTGATGAAACACAGTAAGCGTCATCATTATATATACCAGACACACTCCATAACGGACATAATTTACAAGATATATTCCGTTTGTGAGTGTTTGTCTGCTTGATGTAGCAGTGAAAGTACACATAAAAACCTTTCTCTAGGTGCGAAACTGTTTTTACCGTAAAACTTTTCAAGAAGACCTCTCAGGCGCCCATTAATTGAGATATAGGCGCCAGATAGCGATTAAGTATATAAAAAGAAAAGAAAATATAGAAAAATGCCAACCAAATCAAGTATAAATGATAAGCCATAAGTTTACAAAGTTAAGACAGAATGTACCTGAGAAAAGCGCTATAATACCATCTCAGGCGCCGGCGCTTAATTTTATCCAAAGAGTACTGCAATCTTTATTGGATCCTTCAAATAAAACACCTTTATTGATGTACAAGAGGTATTCATTAATTCATATTTAGCGTAGATTAGTTGATTATTAACTACAAAACGGTCGATTTTGCGCTCTGCAAAACGGCATAATATTCTTTTAGAAAATGTCAATATTTTAGTCCAATACAGTTCCTTAATAATAGATCGATGTACCGATGAAATTTGTGATAAGTGTAAGATAATTTTATTTGATAAATAGCGCCTATCAATTTTAAATTCATTGTATAGTTGTGATTTTTCACGAATAATATTCACTAAAATGGTTTCAAAATAATTCAAAGAGAGATATTGATCAATATTCAATTTGACATCATAAGAATATAGTAAAGAGGTGGATATAAGCACCTCTAATTTTCAGATTCCCTTAGAACTTGTTTTTGTATTTCGATTAATTTCATAATTCCTGATTCGGCTAGATCGAGCAGTTTTAATAATTCATCTCGAGAGAACGTACTCTTTTCGCCAGTACCCTGAATCTCAACAATATTGCCAGACTCGGTCATAACAACGTTCATATCAACTTCGGCTTCAGAATCCTCTTCATAACATAGATCAAGTAAAAGTTCGCCATTTATTTTTCCGGCTGATATTGCAGCAATAGCTTCACGAACAGGATTTTCAGATAGGTCACCAGATTTCATGAGCTTTCGAATTGCATCCATAAGTACAACATATGCACATGTAATAGATGCAGTTCTTGTACCACCATCCGCTTGTATAACATCACAATCGAATCTCAATGTGAATTCAGGAATTTTTTCAAGATCTACAACTGCTCGTAGAGACCTGCCGATTAACCTTTGGATTTCCAGAGAACGCCCATTATGCGGGTTCCGATAAACACGAGTACGACCGGACCCCGGCAACATACTATATTCACTGGTTATCCAACCAGTGCCACTACCTTGTAGAAAAGGAGGAACTGAGTCTTCTTTAAATACGGAACAAATAACCTTAGTGTTTCCAGATTCAATCATAGCGCTACTGAGCGGGTAAATTTGATAATTAAGTTTAATAGATACTGGGCGTAATTCATCATTACGTCGTCCATCAATTCGTTCCATAATGAATCACCAATAACAAAAAAGAGGTGTTAGTAAACACTATTAAAGTTTTAGAAAAAAAGAAAAAAGTGTAGTTACGATTTTGCGATTATATTGAGCCCTTCTACCTTAATGTGTGGCGCGATTATAGTTAAGTCGTAAGTGTGCTTGTTTTCGATTTCCACAGTATTCTTTAAAATATTGAATACATTATCTGCCATCATTAAACCAAATACAGAACCCTTTACCTCCCCGTCTTCAATTAAGAATACAGGATTACAAACCACGCTGAAATCTCCAGACTCAGGATTTGAGCTGTGAGCACCTTGAAAGCCTTTAACAAGGTATCCATATTTAATTCCGGAGATCATATCTTCAAGTGTAGAATCACCAACTTCAATTGTGGGATTTGTCATCTTAGTAGATATTAAGCCAGTTCGTATATCACGATTTGCATTCCCAGTACTTTCCTCATTTGCTTGCTTTGCCCAATAGTCAGTCCATATGAATTGCTGTAAAACACCATCGCGGATAAGCGGCGTTTTCTGTTGAGGAATTCCTTCACCATCGAAGGGGCGTGTACCAATACCCTTAGGATTTATTCCATCATCATATAGATTAAAGATATCAGATGCGATTTTCTTTCCAACTTGCTCTTTTAGCGGAGATTTACCACGAAGTACATTTTCCCCATAAAGCATCGGAAAGATTGTAAACATAAACAGAATTCCTAATGCACGTGGTGCAATAATTATATCCGGATGACCAGATTCTCCTTGTAAAACATTTTTTGCAAGGCGAATGTCTTTAACAACCGTTTGGGAAATTTTTTCCAAGTCAATTGCATCAGGATCACGAGTAATATCAACATCGAAAATACCGGGAGTCATCCCATGTTTTGTTCTAGACACTCCAACAGCATATGAATAGACAATCCCGCCTTTTCCAGATAATGCAATGTCGTTACTATTTGCAAATGCAACGGTCTGGGTTGAAACTCCAGTTCCAGCACCGCCAACAATGATACTATTATCTTTATCAATTATTGATTTCGCAAGTTCGCTGGTCATTTCAACATATCGCTCAACTGGAACAGATTCAAATTTAGGATTCCACAAGCCTTCAATCTTTGAAACCTCACGAGACTGCGGAAGACCAGCCCAATGAGTATTTTCAGTACTCGATTTTGCGGATTTTATCGCAAGATCTACTGCATTGTATGCACTTTGCTTATCAAACCTGCTAGTGAAAGATGTTCCTACTTTTTTACCGATTATTGCTCTAATAGAGATACCCGAATCGATTAACTCATTTGCGGATTTTATCTCGCCCATTTCAAGTTCTACGGAAATTTCAGATGAAACTACAGCATATGCATCAATTTCATTTGCACCATGTGATGTTCCATATTTAATCAAATCATTAAGCAAATGTAATAATTCTGTATGATCCATTATTTCTTACCTCCAAAAGTAATTCCGCCTTCAGAAACGCGAATCATAGGGCCTCCTGCACTGATAAATGCCTCTTGCCCTTTTCCACATCTTCCTTGTTCAAATTCAAAGGTGCCCTTACCAATTCCTTCAATTTTGAATAATGTGTCAGTAGCAATACCTGAAATAGATAGATCTTTTACGGGTCGCCCTACTTCACCATTTACAATCTCGTATGCCTCTTGAACACCAACTTGGAATGACGCATTCAATTCTGCTTGACCACCGCGAAAATCAACACATAGATATCCAAACTTTATGCCTTCGAATAGTTCATCGTCAGCCCAGTCGCCTTTTTCAAAGAATGTATTACGCATTCGAATTATTGGCATAAATCGATAATCTTGGGCACGGGCGTTTCCAGTAGGACGTAGACCCATTCGTGCAGCGTATTCGCGATTGGTCAACAGTTCTGTCAAAATACCATCTTTGATAATTTCTACACGGCTTGTAGGAGTGCCTTCATCATCGTATTTCGAAGTGCCAAACCCGCCAGGAAGTGTTCCATCATCGGTCATGTTCACAAAATCATTTGCAACCTTTTGACCGAGTTTTCCACCAAATGAAGACTGCACGGTAAGATCTGCTTCAGAAAGATGGCCGAGTGCTTCATGCGCTACAACACCAATAACATGCGGTGCCAAAACAGTTGGAAAACTACCACCCTTTGCGGCTACAGCCTCAAGTTGCAATTTTACGCGATTTGCCACTCGCTTACCAATATTTTCTGCCCCTTGTGTTTTCTTAAGGAATTCCCAGCCTTCGGACGTAGACCCTACTTCATCTCGTGCAGCAGTTATTGATGCACCTTCTTTTCCTGTAACCCATGCATAATGATGGACAAAACCAACATCAAATTCAATCTTATGCCCCGAACTCGTAACCAAATACTTTTTGCCCCAGCCATCACGTAACTTTAGTGATACTGCACCAATTCGTTCGTCATAATCTTTTATTTGTTTATATACCTGGGACATCCATTCCACTTTTTCTTCATTAGAAAGATCAATAGGTGATTCCTTGACGGATAGTTTTACTGTATCCGTTATAGCTTTTGTTTCTGCCAATTTGATCGGTTCTCTACGCGATGCAGCAGCACTTTTTGCAAGTGCAACGGCACGATCAATATATTGGTTTAGATTTTCAAAATCAGAAGTTGAAACAAATCCCCATGCGCCATTAGATAGAACACGAATTGCAACACCTTTTTCGATTCTCTGATTTAAGTTCTTAACTTGACCATCATCAAATTGAATTGTAGTCAATAAAATATCTTCAGCTCGGAGCTCGATATATTCAGGTCCTAAAGACCTGCCATACTCTAAGCTCTTATCAAGAACATCAAACACATTTTTTCACCTTACAAATTTAAGATTTATTAGCCACAAATACATAATAATTTATTTAGAATAAAAACATATTTTATTAAGTAATTCCCATTGGGAGGTAATCACTTTGTTTGGAGATTTAAGATTAAAATATAATGATGCATTACACGAAACAGTCACAGGATTAAAAGCACGAGATGACATAGTCGGGATCTTTACATTTGGAAGTTATGCCAGAGGCACACTCACACCGAGATCTGACTTGGATGTGTTCGCCATTTTAGAAAAAGAGCCAGAGGAGTCACGGCGAATTGAAGTGCGAAACAATATAGTTGTCGATATATTCTTTAGTAGTATCGATACATTTGAAAAGGTATTTAATGACAAAGAAGACAGTGTAATAAAAATCGCTTCAATTATTTTTCCATTAAAGACAGCTTTGATCGTTTGGGATCCTGAAAAGAAAGTGAAAACTTATTTTGATAAAGCTAAAGAATACAAGTGGAACCCTGAGCAAATTGATTTATTTAAGGCAGAGGCTCTCGAAAAATTTGATGCAGTAGCTGATATTGTTGATGAAGGAGATACAGAAACTGGAATACATGTATTAAGACAAGGTGTCCTTGCATTGGGTAAAGTTGTTCAGATGAGAAACAATTCTTTTGATATATTGACACCTAGTAGAACACTAGATGAAGTAAGAATTTTTAGCCCCTTGGTTTATGAAACATTCTTGAGAACATTCTTACTGAGAGGTGCAGATGCGGATACATTATTGGATGTCTCAAAAGAGATCAAAGCATGGGTTGATGAAACAAAAGAACGTATTGAAAAATCAGATACTGAACATAAGAAGAAACTTTTTGACCTTGTGTTAGAAGCTCATGATGAATTAGAAACTGCGATAGACAATATTTATGGCGATGATACAGAAATGGCTATGCTCCAGATACAATATACATTAAGTAAGTTAGGTAAAACCTTGCTACTTCTTGAAGGAATAGATATAGTTGATGATGCAGACTTAATTAAGGAACTACGCAAATTGAACCATCCATTCCTCCAAGTCCTTTTAAATCAAGGAAAATATCAGATACAACCTCGTGAAGTTAAAAGATATGCATCAGAAGCCACATTTTTAGCGCAACGCATCTAATTTAAATTTTTTTCTTTTTTATTAAGGTTAAATACGAAATCTTTTTAACATACTTTTTATCAAAATGAACCTAATACAGAAAACTATGTGAGGAATAAAAATGGGAAAGCAAAAAGCAATTGGCGGTCTTCTATTTATCGCAGCCATATTCCTAATTATATACTATTCGTATATGGTATTCTTAGTTCACTTTGGTATTCATCTGCCATTCTTCGAACTGATTGAATTCCCAGACTTTGAATATTGGGGTTGGGCATTGCCACTTTGGCTTGCTGTGATCTTAGTCATGGGAGTTGCATCTTGGATCGGCTGGACTATGTTAACAACTCCACCTCCTGAACCACTAGAAAACTTTGACTTTACAGAAGAATCCGAAGAAACTAAAGAAACTGAAGAAAAGACAGAATAAACTTTTTTGAATTGTCGCCTTGTGCGACAACTTCTTTTCATTATTTATAAAATTAAAAAGAAAAAAGCGAACAATGTTCGCGTACTGGGTTTTAAATAATTTGACCAAATTTTGCAGCAGCCCTTGCAACATCAAAATATGCCATTGAATGGTCTGCATCAGGAACTGCATATGCGATAACCCAGCCATTATTTCCGGCTTTGGCTACAATAATGTGTCCTTGACCACCAACATTTGTGGTAACAAGTCGATCTGGGGTTGCAGATATTGTACTATACTTAATTCCCTGTACTGTGATGCTGTTTCCTTTTGTACGTTGCACTTGAAGAATTTGAGGCACATCAGCCACAATATTCCAATTTGAGGTTTGCCAGACAACGGAACCATCATTCCGCGCTACAGCAATTGCTGTAATCTGCGGATTGTTTTGCATTAATTCAGCCGCAATTTGACTAAATGGGTCACTCATGCGTTTCAAACTCCTTTATAATTTGTCTATATTCATATTAGAGTAATAACTAGAATAAAATACTTTTGGCTATACAACACTGAAATATATAACTAATTACAATTATATAAAAAATATTAAAAAGCACGTGAAAAAAAATGTCCTTCATCGAAAGATATCAGAATGGAATCAAAATTAAAATTATTGTGAAACCCGGTTCAAGCTCGAAAAAATTCATACAAGAAATTAATGATGACTATATATTAATAAATATAAATTCCCAGCCCCAAGATGGTAAGGCAAACAAAGAACTAATCAAAAGGCTTTCAAAGCTCCTAAAAATATCGTCTGGAAAAATTTCAATAATTTCAGGAGCAAAATCAAAAGAAAAAGTATTATACATAGAAATATCTCCTGATGAATTTGTCAGAAAATTAAATAAAAAGGATGCATGATATCATGAAGTTATTTGGCACAAATGGAATACGCGGTGTTGTGAACAAGGAATTGACGCCGGAAATTGCAATGAATATCGGTTTATCGATTGGTACTTATTTTTCAAGTAAAAAAATCGTAGTAGGCATGGATGCTCGTCTAAGTGGTGAGATGCTAAAACAAGCAGTAATTTCAGGACTGATCGCAACAGGAAATAATGTCATAGATGTAGGGCATATACCAACTCCGGGATTACAATACATTGTAAAGAAATATAATACAGATGCGGGTGTAATGATTACAGCATCACACAACCCACCACAATTTAATGGCATAAAACTAATTTTATCAGATGGTGTTGAAGCAGATAAAGAAACCGAAAAGCAAATTGAAAATATTTACTTTCAAAAGTCATTCAAACTAAAACAATGGAATGAAGTAGGCACGTACAGCATGGATAAAAATGCAAATGCCGTATATATTGAGGGAATTTTAGAAAATGTAGATGTTGAAAAGATTAGAAAACGTAAGCTAAAAGTTGTCATAGATTGTAGCAATAGTGTAGGATCGTTAGTCACACCATATGTAATGAGAAAATTAGGAGCTACAGTCATTACAATAAACAGTCATTTGGATGGAACATTTCCCGGACGAAATCCAGAGCCAACTCCTGAACATTTGCAAGACCTTATTAGAAGCGTAAAGGCAACTGGTGCAGATTTTGGAGTCGCTCACGACGGAGATGCAGATCGAGCCATTTTCATAGATGAGAAGGGCAATTACATTTGGGGTGATAAGTCTTTTGCAATGATTGCAGATTATATATTAGAAGGTACAAATGGTGAAATCTTAGTAACTCCAGTAAGTAGTGGCAAATTAATAGAAGAAATTTCCCAGAAACATAATGCGAAAATTCATTGGACAAAAGTAGGGAGCATTAATGTATCAAGAGCAATACTACAAACACACGCAATAGTGGGTGGAGAAGAGAACGGAGGCGTGTTCCTTCCACAACATCAACCCGTACGAGATGGCGCAATGACCACAGCATTCATTGCAAACATAATATCCGAACGAGAGAAAACGTTATCAGAAATTATATCAGAACTACCGAAATATTACAATTATAAGAAGCGTGTAGAATGTCCAAATGATATGAAAATAAAAGTCCTAGAAATATTAAAAGAAAAAACTAAAGATTACCGTACGGTTACAATTGATGGGATAAAAATATACAAAGATGAAGGATGGGTACTAATCAGACCGTCGGGAACAGAACCTATTTTTAGAATTTTTGCAGAATCAACATCACAAGATAAAGCAAAAGAACTCTGTGATTTCGGCGAGAACTTGTATAAAGAGGCATTAAATACACTATAAATCATTTTTTTTTATTTTTTAAAAATAGAATTCCAAGAAGAGAAGAAAAGAATGGATAGATGTCCATTCTATTTGAGTGGTACATAAGCACTTGACTTTGTAGCACCGATACCGGGATCTCCGTGTATAACACGCTTCATTGGAGATGCAAATTCTCCAAGTACATGTCCAATCATACTTGGCTGGATCTTAACGTCGATAAATTGCTTTCCGTTATATACACCAATTGTCAATCCAACCATTTCAGGTAAAATTGTCATGTCACGGGCGTGTGTTCTAATGGTTACAGTCTTACCTTCTTTGAGAGCACGCTTTGCAGCTCTAACTTTCTGAAGGAGCTTCTTTTGCTGATGAGTAAGTCCTCTGCTTAGTGCTCTTCTCCTCTTGGATGGAAGTAGTTCTATAAATTCTTCCATTGACATTTTGGATAATTCTTCAAATGAATATCCACGATAGCCTATGAAACGCCTTGACATGATACTCACCAAATATAAAAGTGACATGATGATTTTTTATATGATTGAATTTAAAGCTTTTGATAGGTTTATTCTTTATTAATTTTTTTCTGCATCTCAGTATACCAACTTGAAACTTTTTCAGTAAGTGTTGGATTTAATTTTATAGCACGAGATGCACAAAATGACGCTTCGTCGTAGTTTCCGACGTGATAATATGCTTCACCTAGATAAGCCCATACGATAGAGAACTTTTGATTGTATTTTAAAGCCATTCTAAAGCTTTCTATTGCTTTCTCGAATTTTCCCATTTTAAAGAAAGATAGCCCTCGATTATACCATGCAATGGGATTTTTCTTTTTTATAGCAAGGGCCTTATCAAACTCTTCAATAGATCTCTGCAACGCTTCAATGTCAGGTTGTGCATTCATAGTTGATAATGCAATTCCTAATCCAACCAATGAATCAACATGATTGGGATTTATGGATAATGCCTTTCTAAAATGTCGCGCAGCCTTGGCTGAATCTTTTTTTGATAACGCAACGGCACCAAGCTGAAATTCTTCATCCTCGGGACTTTTTCGCCTAAATCTCATTCTAATCGTAAAATTTTGTTACTTGATAGCCAATAAATATTCCCATTTAAGACTAAACGATGACAGATAAAATCATAAATTGATCTTACAAATTAAATAAAAAAAGTCAATGCCAAAATTATTAAAAGATGTGATTTAATCATTTTCGTCATATAATAAAAATCTTTAACCCCATAGACACGCGGAGGACAACTACGTGCCAGAGAAATCACCGATAAATGCAAAAACAATAATAATCGGCATATTTGTGGCAATTCTGTATACATTTTTAGGAATCTACATGTCTCTTAAAACAGGATTAATGTTTATGGCAGGAGTCGAACTTGTTGGCTTTATAATACTAAGCGCAATAGGAAAATATAGTCCTAAAGAAAATACAATAGTTGTTTCAATTGCATCAGGATCCGCGTTGTTAACCGTTGGGGTTTTAGTTGCATTTCCAGCGCTATATATTTTTGATACCAGCCCGGGAAAGGCTCTAGCTCTTGAAATATTAACAATGCCCTTAATTGCATCGGTTATATTTATACCTGGAATTTTAGGAATCTTAATGCTGCTACCACTTAGAAAACAATTTGAAAATGATCCATGGCCCACAATTGCGCCCCAAGCTAAAATGATTAACACACTTGGTTCAGATCGACATGCAAAAGGGGATGTATTGATTGGACTGTCGGCTTCAGGAGCATATAACGCGGGCTTAAAATTCGCAGAACAATACTATCATCACAGAATCGAATCAATACCGAATGCAATTGTTCAATCAGTACCGGATTGGATTGGATTTTCCACAAGTCCCATGATGGGTGCTATAGGGTTTTTTGCAGGCTGGAAAAGAACATTTATCATGGTACTTGGAGCAGTATACTCGATGTTTATTTGGTTCCTTGTAGAAGGAATGCCTTTAGTACCATTTAATGCACATTTGGAAAGACCAGAAATATTGTACAGTGCATTAGGCGTTCTCATAGCTGTAATGCTAAAGGATGTAAAACTACCACGAAAAGACAAATCACAACCTAAAGACGATAAAGAAGAAGAACAAGAACAAAAAATCAAAGTTGTAGAAGCATATACAAAAGAATTAATTATGCAAGAAATACATGAAATACTTACAGATCCACGAGGATACCTAAGAAGGAGACAAGGGAGACTCCCCAATTGGATCCCGCTTGTATCATTAGCGATTTATACTGTAATAAGTATGCTATTGTATTCATTCATAAAACCATTTCCTGGACTTGAAATCCCATGGCTATTGATTTTATTTGGTTCGCCACTAGCTTTAGTTTCAGCTCACTTTACTGCAAAATCAATGAGTGAAACTGGAATCATTGCAGGATATATATCCGATGCGGTTTCAATACCTGCAATATTATTCTTTCATGTAACATTCCAAGGAATAGTAATATTTATGACAACATTGGGTGGTCTTCAAGATGCTGCAATTGCATTACTAGGTCAACTGAAATTAGGAACATTAACACGCGTTCGAGGTAGAGATATTTTCAAGGCAACATTAATTGGAATAATTACTGGAAGTATTGTAGGTAGTTTACTAATCCATATGATTTTACGAGAATATGGCTTTGGTACAACGGATTTTCCATCACCTGCAGCTCAGCTCTTAGGCTTTATGATTAAAAGCTTACAAGAACTACGAGATATGAGACTACCCGGAATGGAAAATCATCCGATATGGTATTTGATCTTATTTGGTGTTATTTCAGGGCTTATTGCTAGGGAACTCGATAAAAGGGGATGGAGCGCAATGAGTCTTGCAGTAGGACTGTTAGTTCCTCCCGCATACGCGATGATTATGCTCATTGGGGGAATTGTTGATTATAAGACCCAAGTGAGAAATAATACAGAATTCGAAATCAAAAGAAGAGAGAAAACAGAAAGAATTATGAGTGGAATTGTCGCAGGTGAAGGTATCATAATTGCAATAATCATGCTATCGCAAGCCATAATGATAATGTTTTAGGTAGTTGATGAAGATTTCACGGACTTTTTAAGTTTCTTTGGTACTTTCTTAAGGGGTACTTTCTTTTTAATTCGCTTCTTTATTTTACCGTGTGATTTCTTTTTGAGCTCTTCTTCAGAAACTTCTTCACCATATATTTGTCCGATAACAAACGCTATGAAGGGTATTGTTAGGACTAATGGAACCATGATGATCAACAAGATTTCAGGCTGTGAAGCTTCAGCACTTTCTGCAAGAGGTGTTAATTTAGATATCAAAGATAATACAAGATGTGGTGTCACAGCTATATATACTAATAGACTAACACCGATAAATCGCATAATAGTGCCTAAGAAAGTTGATAATGCAACATAGCCTTCTGAGGGGGCAGAGGCAGTTGCTGTTAATAATTCTTTAGCTTCTTTGTCACTATTAAACAAGTTATCAACATAAGCTTGCAATCTGCGGACGTCACCGATTGCATCCAAAGTTCTTAACATTTCTTTTTTAACTTGAGAACGTTCCATTGCTTCACGAATAAATGTACCAATTGTTCCAGATTCAGTTCTTAATACACGAGCTGATGATTTTCCAGATGCAAGTTCCTCACTTTTGCGCTCAAGTCGTCTGGCTTCAGCATCAAGAGTTTGAAGTTGCTTTTCAATCTTCTTCTTACGTTCTAAAACAGGCTCCCCAACAAGATGTGCATATGAAGCTTGATAGCTAATTTCCAAGAATCCAAAAGATGCAATAGATAATAAGAACAATTGTGAAAACAGGAATGCCAATGCGGAATAAGGATATGATGTTTCACCAAATGATGAGTATCCGAAATATGTACTTAGAATTAATGCGCCTTGCGCACCAAAAAATGAAATATTTGCATATCTAGAATTTGAAGTGAAAAAGAAAAATATAACGGAAAGCACGGAAACTGCAGCTGCGAAAAATACTGCAAAATACTTTATCAAATCTATAGATTCAAGGGATTTTTGAAAGATATATGCAAAGAATTCATCAAATGATGCAAAGTTTGGAAGAGGAGTGAGATACCATAATTTACCGTAAATATCTCGTAGAAGACCTAATAAAAGTTGATCAGAACCTAATGCACTGCCAGTCATAGATGATAGGCCAACTCCGATTTGATAAGCAAATACTCCCGCCAAGAATAGCATAAAATAGCTGAATAAATGAAAAACGTTTACAAAAAACAAATAGGGCGATGATAAGTTCCAAATTTCAGGATTTATTAAGCGATAGATTGTGTACATCATGTATCCATATAAGCCAATTGAAAGAAATCTAAGAATATACGAAGTTATTCGCATTACATTACCACTCCTCTTTGTTTTGCCTTCAAGAACTCTTTTAGAACCGTAGGCAGAAAGTCCTCGGGACCAACATTTATCGTAGGAACCCCAAAATTGGATAAAATACGCGCGATCTCCATTCTACGTTGATATAATTCTTCAGACACAGCCTCTGCAAGCGCCTTATCTACGGGATCAAATTCACCAATAGGAACTTCAAACCACGGACCAAATGGCGAAATTACAATTGCATGATGCCCAAATGCAATAGATTTCTTGATAGCATCGGCAATGTCAGAAGTAGATTCTTCAAGGTCAGTTAGAAACATAAAGAATGCACGCTTTGTTAACTTTTTGTTTACATATTCGACAGCAGATACATAATCAGAACCACCTCTAGCTTTTGCCATTGCAAGTGCGTCTAATATTTTGTAAATATGGTCTCGAACATAAGATGGAGGTACCCATTGATGTACAGTATCAGAGAATACAACAACACCAACAGGATCGCGACGCTCAATAGCAAAATGTGCTAGAAGAACCGCTGCACGTATTGCATATTCTAGTTTCGTATTTTCAGGATAACCATTACCCATAGATCCACTACTATCAACAAAAATAACAACACGTACATTCTTTTCAGATTCAAATTGCTTGACATATGCCTTACCACGCTTTGCTGAGACTTTCCAGTCAATCAGCCTAAATGGATCGCCAACTGTGTAAAGTTTGAATCCATAGAAGTCACTACCCATACCAACTACACGAGTTCTATGAGCACCAAACAATATACCCAACTGTCTCTTTGGTCCCAAAGCTTGCATCTTTCTGACATCCTTGTAGGTTGGGTAAACGAGAACCTCAGTATGTGCACGAATCTCTCTCTTGTAATAATGGAAGCCCATACGATCTTTTAGTATTACAGTGGTTGGACCAATTTTATATTCGCCTCTAACACGACACTGGACAATATATGAGAAAGATGATTCCTTACCAGGCTCCAGTCGTGTTGCAATTCCATTATCGCCTAATGCAAGCACCCACACTTCTGGATATGCATCATAGATTTCTATGAAGTCAAACATTCTATGGGATTTGTTTTTCACCTTGACCTTTACGTGAATAAAGTCTCCAGCAAAGACCTTGTTTTTATCTAGGATTCGTTCTACTTCAATTCCACTTACATGCGCTGTTAACGCGAAGAGTGGAAGACTAAACACTAGTCCAAATATCAAAAAAGTTCCAATCAACAACATGTAATAGTTCACAAACGCAAATCCAGATGCTAGTAATGTAGAGCCAGCTAATGCTACAAATGCGCCTCTTCGCGTTAACATTTATTTAACCTCCGATCATTTAGGAACATCAATTTCTCTAAGTATACGTTCAATCACCTTTCGTACAGTAATTCCTTCAAGTTCGGCTTCAGGCTTCAAAATCAATCTATGATTCAATGCTTGTACAGCCAAAGCGCGAATATCTTCAGGTATAACATAATCGCGACCTTCTAAAGCAGCATGAGCTTTTCCACCATTCATTAGAACAATTGACGCACGAGGACTGCCACCAAGTATTATTTGGGCATCATTTCGAGTACGTACGATCAAATCTCGAATGTACTCTTTGACATCATCATCAATAAATACGTTTTCAACTGTTTTTTGCATTGCAATAATAATTTCAGGATTTGCCAATACACGTACGGACAATCTGGTTCCCATGTCTTTGCGTCTTAAGATTTCAACCTCTTCTTCGGGTTTGGGATAATCAAGTATCAAACGATACATGAATCGGTCAAGTTGTGCCTCTGGCAGAGGATAAGTACCTTCCTGCTCGACAGGGTTCATAGTAGCAATGACAATGAACGGGCGCGGTAATTTACGGGTTACACCTTCGATACTTACTTGCTTTTCTTCCATGACTTCTAGAAGTGCAGATTGTGTTTTGGGTGGTGCTCGATTAATTTCATCCGCTAGAACGATATTTGCAAACACTGGGCCTTCTCTAAACCAGAACTCACCAGTTGCTTGGTTGTAAACATTTGAACCTACAATGTCTGCAGGTAATGTGTCTACAGTCATTTGAATTCTCTTAAAAGCACATCCCAGAATCTTTGCAAATGTGTTTGCCATGTATGTCTTTGCAAGTCCTGGAACACCTTCAAGCACTACATGCCCCTTCGCAAGTAGCGCAATTAAAATATCATTAAGTATGTTGCTTTTTCCAACAATTAGTCTTTGAACTTCACTTATAATTTCTTGGCCGCGTCTTTGAACTTCTTTTACATCAAGTTCAAGTGATGCAGCTTCTTTTGGGCTCATTATATCCGAATCACTCAGTTTGGGTACCTCCAGTATTTTTTATGCATATAGAGCATATTCAATATTTTTAATAAAGAAGAACAATTCAAGGAAATCGTCATCTTCTAACTTCGAAACTTTATTATTTAGAACGTCCATAAGCTTTTCCCATAATTTATTAAATTGCTTTTCATCCATTGATGGACCTTTGTCTTGTAAGATCGTGTAGATTTCAGCAGCTTTAAACACATCTATAGACCTTCGCCGCATTAGATCACGCTTGAGCTTTCGAACTAACATTTTAATTGCTTTTACATAGTCTTTACTAAGTTTATACGCTTCTAATGTTGTAGTGAAGAATGTCTCACTTTTTGTTTGGAATATTTCAGTCATTCGTTTTACTTCAGGTGGCTTAACCTCGGGAATCCAGCGTTTAACAGTAAACGCTGCAAGAATTGGAAATAATGGAGCTATGATAGCATTTGTCGAGAATCCAGTTACTTTACCTAAAATCGCACCATAGATATATTCAGGAGAATAGGGTGGCCACTGTAATAGATTTTCTGCGAATAGTATTGTCTTACTATGATTATAATCAGCAAGATAATCAATTACATTCAGTGCAAATCTATTATTATCAGCTTTAGTAAGACCATCATTAGTAAAGATGTCGGGGTCAGATGTTACAACAATAGAACCATTTAGTAGGGGTGCCATTCGAGGAATAACACCTACAACAGAAAGAAGACCTGCAACTTCGTTTTCATTCGGAAACTCATCACCGTTCCTATCACACCAGGACCTTTGAGTCGTACGTGCAATACCATTTAGGTTAATTAATGAATTGTGTTTAAGTGCCGTAGCTCGATTTAATTCTATTGAAGTTACACCTTGCATAATGGGATTATCAGAGGCAATATTTGTAATTACAGGATGTGTTGGATATTCGTCATATGAATCAATATCATAAAGTATTCCGCCTTCGAATGAAATGAGAGACTTGATCCCACTTGGTAATCCACCATGGGCGCTTGCAGCACTCATGAATAAAGCATTAAGCGGAGCCAACGAATTATTGGCACTCCCGAAATCATCCGCAATAAGAACACCGCCACCTTGAGAAAGATGCGCCCATAAACCTAACGTAGCGGATTCAACAAAGGGCATGACAGGGCCGATAATTACTAATACGGCGTCGCCATGGTATCGACTCGCAATATCAATTGTTGAAAAGATTGGCCGTACAGTGTAGCCTTCATTTTCAAGCTCAGTTTTGAAATCACTCAAACCGTTCCATTGCGAATTGTAAATTGAGTATGGAAATGTTGGAGTGACATTTACACCTGTCGCAATCATGATAATTGGTAGCCAAGATAGCATAAAGATTAACAATTGCGCGACGCCTTTTATATTCACTATGCAGTGCCTCCCGAAATACGTGGATATATTTCTGTGAATAATCTAATAGCGTTATCATAGTGCTCTTTTGTAATGGTATGATTACTAAATCGAGCCTCTTCATAGTATGAGAGAAACGGCATAATCATGTCTTTCGAAATTGGCAGTTCTTTTAGAACAGTTTCAAGATATTCACGTGCTGTCTGATGAGATGCACGCTTAATTCCGGTTGTACGTTCAGCCATTAACTCGAAAGTCTGATATGCCAATGAGATAGCCTCTGAATATTGACCTGCATCTGCCAGCCGCTTAATGTTTCTTAGCTTTGCAGGAATGTCAAGTACAACTTCCTTTGGCTTTGCAGTTCTATAAACCATAAAGTAATATATTAAGAGGACAACTATGAAAGCTCCAAGTCCAATATAGGGTAATAAATTACTTATTTGCAGGATTGATCCACCCCCAGGGGTTGTATTATTATTATTATTGTTTGAAACAATATTAAAGGTTGCTTCATATTGTGTATTAGCAACTGAGCGTATATCAACAAGTACGTGTCCACTTTCTAATGTAGTGGGTACTGTGTACGAAAACGTAAAGTATCCAGAACTATTCGTGTATACCGAATGAATAAGTGAATTGTTTACATAGAAAGATACTTCACGATTCACAATGGGATTTGAACTAGTATCAAGAAGACGTCCCATAAACACAACAGGCTCGCCGGTTTGTAAATTACTGTTTGGAACAGATTCCATTGATATTTGTGCTGCAATGAAGATATGAATTTGAACAGTATAATTGGCTTCAATATAATTCGTGTCACCAGCAAATGAAACGGTAATTGTGTAGATTCCATTTTCAGTAATACTAGATAGGGAAATATCAAAATTAAATCCACCAGAACTATTTGTATTTGCTGTTACACTTATTGAAGACCCAATATATACATAAATTTGTTTTGATGCTATAGAATTACCGTCTTCATCGCGTAAAACACCAGAAATTTGTAAATTCTCCTGAGAATAATATGAATGAGATGAATCTATTTCAACATTTAATGTGGTCGCAATAACTATTTGAAATGTTTTGGTTACATTGGATACGTCAAGATATGTAGATGGTGGAACATATCCTTCGACTGTTTGAAGACCACTGGCAGTATCTGGTATATTTAACGAAATATTGAATGAACCAGTAGAATCTGTAGTAGCAGAACCGGTCCAGCCCATGGGTTGAATACTTAATTCAACATGAGCGTACGCTTCTGGATTCCCATTGGAATCTAAAATTTGGCCCGCAATATAAAATACAGAATTACGAAGAGCCGTATCTTTAATTGTTAAAGTTAGTGTGGCTTGCTTTCTTATTGTTAATACATTTAATGAACTTAGGGTTGCATTATATAAGCGATCACTTGAAGTAAAGTTTGCCCAAATGTTATAATCACCCCTTGTTACACTAGTAGGTATTGTAAATGATATGGTATAATATCCAGTACTATTAGTATACCCGCTGGCAAGCAAGTGTGGAGAACTCGTATCACCGGCATAAATGCGAACAAGCATATTAGAAAGCGGACTGCTATTATAACTAAGCAATAAACGTCCTGTAAAGTAAATTGAATCACTAGGATAAACAGTAGATTCAGATATGCTTAATGTGACTTGTGTTTGATAATTTCTAACAAATACTGTTGAGCTTGATGAAGATACATTTGCATATAGTCGATCATAAGAAACAAAACGAACATATACTTGAACATTACTAAAAGTATGATCATATGGAATTTTGTAATCATATGAGAAACTGCCATCAGATTCTGTATAAATTGTTTGAATTACAACTTCAGTTCCATTATTCCAACAAATTTGGATTGGCTTATTTGATAGTATTGTACCATTTGTTAAACTTAAAGTACCACTAATATTAACATAGCTTGTAATAGGAGCGATGTTTGACGTGATTAATGTATTAATATTCCAATCTATTTGAGTGTGTAAATTATCAATCGTAAGAGCCTTGGATGACGAAGTACCATTACCTATGATTCTATCAGAACTAGAATAATTTGTAAAGATATAGATTGTTGTAAAGTCATGGTAATATGGTACAGTATAAATGAAAGAATAACCACCAGTAAAGTTGGTAGTTTCAGTAGAAATTAATACATCAGTTCCATTATTCCAGTAGATTTTCACACTTACTCCAGTTAGAACTGTACCATTTTCTAATGAAATTATGCCAGATATCTTTACAGTCGTATTTATTATTGCAGTATCGGTATAGCCCCATGCGGGCTCAACATTTTGAGAGATAATTACATGAATATAATCAACCTGAATCTGAACGGTTGTAGATGTGCCATTGCCTATGACATGCACATGCGATAAATAAGAAGAATAGATACTTACAAGCACATATGCATGATTATAAGGCACCGTATAGTTGAAAATATATCCACCTGTTGAATTAGTAGTTATATTTGCAATTTTCCATGTAGTTCCATTATTCCAATAAATTGCAACATATGCATTAGTGATGGGTGTCCCATTTTCATATGTCAGAATACCAGAAATTGTTACGTTATGACTGACAATAGCACGTGTTGTATTAATACTCCAATCACTAATGGCAGATATAGTCAGATTTACATGAATGTAATCAACAAGTACATTGGACGTTGGTGAAGTCGCATTACCAACATTTCGAACCGTCGAGTAATATTTCGTATAAACTTGAACATAACCAAAATCATGATCATATGGAACAGTATAGTTGAAAACGTAATCACCAGTAGAATTTGTATAGACTGCCGCGAGAAGATATTCGGTTCCATTAGTATAATATGAGGAGCCATTATTCCAATATATTTCTATTTTTACGTATGCAATACTTGTGCCATTTTCATATTCAATATGCCCATATATTGTGATGTTCCGTCCAATTATTACTCGATTGGATCCTACATCAGATTGTGTATATAATGTAAGACTTACATGAATATAATCCACAAGTACTGTCAAAATTTCAGTATGATTATTAAAAATTGTTTCATTTCCTGAGTAAAGTGCATAAACATACACGTTCCCAAAGGTATGATTATATGGAACGGTGTAATTGAAATAATAACCTCCAGTAGAATTTGTAGTTACAGTAGCAATAGGATATTCAGTGCCATTGTTCCAATAGAGCGTAATAGGTACATTACTAATCGGGATTCCAGTATCAGAATACAAAGTCCCTTGAATAGTTAGATTTTCACCCACAATTACTCGATTAGCAGCGAAAATCGAAAATGTTGTATTGTGTTTTGTAACAAGCACTGAAATAGTTGGTGAAGTTGCATTAGATATTGCAGGATCTGAAGAATTGAATTGGGAATATACGTAAATTGTTCCTAGAGGATAACCAATGGGTATATAATAGTCATAAGTATAATTTCCATTGGAATCAGTTACAACATCAGCAATTTTATACCATGAACCATTATTAATCCATATAGAGACAGGATATCCAACCATAGGTGTTCCATTGTCGAAAGATAAAGTGCCGTAAAAGGTCACATTTTCATTAATATAAACAAATTGTGATGATGAATAAAGTGTAAGAGTATTTGCGCCCATTACAGTAATGATCGTAGTTTTTGAGGTTGTAGGGAGAATAACAGGTACTTGAGTGCCATTGGGTAATGTATAATAATCTCCATCATAATATGAATAAATCGTATGGTTGCCTAATGCCTCATTACTGGGTACCACATAAATGTATTCGTAGTATCCATTAGTGTCAAACGTAGTTGTACCGAGAAGCACACCATCATAATATATTTCGATTTCATCATTTGTAGTAGTATCTGAAGAGATATTATTTCCATCAGAATCTTGTAGTACACCAAAGATTTTCAGAGTATCTAAACCACGATAAACAGGAATACCTTTTTCACCTAATCTGAGATCGATTGGAACTAATGAAGCAGGAATTGAATAATCAGGAGATTCATCACCAGAAGTCGGTTCAATCAAGGGTGGTAGACTTGCATCCCATATAACGCCAGGCGTGTCTGTAAGATTAGTACTACCTTGTAATAATACAATCGTGTAATTATAAATGGTTCCTTGTTCATTGCTAATATTTGCAACAAGAAATTGAACCCCTAATGGTTCAGAAGAAGTTAATTGAGTTGTAATTTCAGCTACTCCTTCGCTATTGGTAATTGCACTACCTAAAATTCGTGAAGAATTATAGTCCCAAAATACAACGTTCTGGCCAGAAATTGGAGTGATTCCAACTTTTAATGTTGCACTGATATTAAATGGAGTATAACGCCTAACTATAAAGGAACTTGTAGAAACAATTAAAGTTGCATTTAATGAGTTTTCCAAACCATCTTCAGGTAAATCCCAATCTGAAATATAGGGTATTTCACCAATTGGTGTAGGTTCAAATTGAACCCATTCGCCAGTCCCATTCGTGAATAAGGGAATGTAAACTTCAGACCACGCATGCATATGCATAATCTTTACTTGTCTTACACCATCCACAACTTCGCCAGCACCGTATCCAATAACCACACGTGCAGATACACCCAAGCAGCGTAGAAATACTACATGTGCAGTTGCAAAATCAAGATCCAAACCACCACCACGGTCTAAGAACCATTCCACAACATCAGTGCCTTCGGGAGGTCGTTCTCCAGAAAGAATTAATTTAAATCTAGTCTGCAAATAGTTCATGACATTTACAGCTGTCTCATATGCATTATCACCTTCAAGATTGCTATTTGTTGCATTATCACGAACACGAGTGGGTAAATCAGATGGAAGCGCCGCAAAAAGATTTGAAATAGATGTTGGGGTATATGTGGGTTCTAAAGCATGAGCACTTATGTATGATAAATCGATAGGATAAAATGTAACATTATAAGCTATCTGAATAAGACCGCGGGTATTAAATGCCATAACTAAAATTGCAGAACCATAAATATCAGTTTCAAAATGATAACTCGTAAGTGCATTAGGAGGATCGGTCCTAAGTGAATCAGCAATAATCATGGCGTATGGTGAAATTGTGGGTAGGGTAATATTGCCATATGGCGCATCTGCAGTTACATTAATTCTAATTGTATATATATTACTTGAACTAGGAACTTCATCTCTTGTAATCAGATTTAACGGAGAAGTCGAAGTAGTCGATTTTTGCCAATTACTACCTGTATATCGATCATATGAATCCTTCTTCCAATATTGTGGAGGATCTATAGGATATACCGTAAATACTGTCTGATTCAAACTATCCATAAAATCGTCAAGACTGAAATTCTCTCCCATAGGTAAATTCTCATAAGACATATTATCATAAATTCCAGCATTTCCACCTGTCCAGTTAATAGTTCTATTCCAATACAAATTAGAATCAGGAGGATCTGCGGGGTCCGTACTCCTAGCTAAAGGAGTTTGGGATATTATTAGTGTATATGCACCATACCCAATAGAAGCAATTAAGATTAGCGTACTCAATATAGCAACAAGTGACATTCGTTTCTTTCGTGTCATGCTGGAACTCATAATTATCAAATCTCACTATTATTTTTTGTCCCACTACAATTAATCTATATACTCAATTATCCATAATAATATTTTGTAGACGAATATTAATATATGCATAAACCATTTTAAGAATTTTTATGTTAAGCATCATAAATGTAAAACTTTAATATGTAAAGATGCGATGATACAAACGTAAAATTTTAAAGCAAGTATACTTGCGACATGAATCAAACAAAAGGGAAGGGTAAAAGAATTGAGCGAAATTTTACAAGTTTCCGAAAAACAAATGGAAATTTTGAGAAGACTGCAAAAAGCCGGAGAAACGCGGGTTGTATGCTCAGTAAGAAAAACACAATCGGAGCTTGCAAGAGAGCTAGGAGTCACCAGACAAGCACTTAGCAATCATTTAAGAAAGCTAAGAGAAATGGGACTAATACGGACTGGAAGAGGGTTTATAGATATCACGGAAAAAGCTTTCGAACTTCTTGGGCGTTCAGGACCGCCAACATTCGTATTAATAAAAGTCAGACCGCAAAATCTGGACAACATATATAACAAAATTAAGGAAATAAATGACGGGCAAGTGTACCGTGTTACCGGTGAATATGATCTCATTATCCAAACCAGTCAGAAAAAGCTAGATGAACTTTTGAAAACGGTACTAAAACTAGAGGGAGTTGAAAAAACATCAACATATGTATCTATAGAAGATTTTTGATTCGCAATCCGACAAATTTAACTATTTAAAAAATATATTGCGACATACATTCGTTTAAAGACGAAGGGGAACGTAAAATGAAATTATTTGAGTATGAAGCAAAACAGATCTTTAGCCAGAATGGGCTTCCAATTCCTAAAGGAATTGTTGCGAAAACGCCAGATGAGGCTGAAGAGGCAGCTCGTGCAATTGGTGGACCTGTTGTCGTCAAAAGCCAAGTATTAGTAGGCGGCAGAGGTAAATCAGGGGGTATCAAATTTGCAGATACACCCGAAGAAGCAAAAAAAGTCGCCGAACAATTATTAAAGATGAAGATAAAAGGACTGCCAGTTGAAGCTGTATTAGTCGAACAGAAATTAGATGTTGCGGATGAAATTTATGCAGGAATTACAGTCGATAGGGCTCGCCGAAAATATGTAGCAATCACAAGTGCTGAAGGCGGGGTAAACATTGAAGAAGTTGCCGCAACTGCACCTGAGAAAATAATAAAGCGTGAAATCCCACCAGAATGGGGATTGCTACCATATATTTCGAGAGAAATGGCAAAAGCAATTGGACTGAAAGGCAAACAAATCAATGCACTATCGAATTTCTTGTCAACCCTATGGAAAATTGCAGATAATTATGATGCGGAATTAATTGAAATAAATCCACTAATCATTACCAAAGATAATAAGTTCTACGCGGCAGATGCAAGATTGCTAATTGATGATAATTCATTATTTAGACATAAGAGTTTTGAAGAGCGTCTTGAAAAGGGTACAACTGAATTAAATGAACGCGAATTAGAAGCCTTAGAACATGACATGTCATATGTCGAATTAGACGGCGATGTTGGAATCATAGGAAATGGTGCAGGGCTGGTCATGGCAACTTTGGATGCTGTTAGTATGTATGGAGGTAAGCCCGCGAATTTCTTAGATGTTGGAGGCGGAGCTGAGGCAGACCGAATGGAAATTGCAATCAGAATCGTTCTGTCAAATCCAAAGACAAAGGTATTGTTCATTAACATTCTTGGCGGTATTACAAAATGTGACGAAATGGCAAAAGGTATTATTGCCGCAAGAGATAGGGTGGGAATTAAAAAACCAATGGTCATTCGACTTGTAGGAACTAATGAGGAAGAAGGTCAGAAGATCCTGAAAGATGCAGGAATTGAAGTTCTGACAACACTTGATGATGCAGCTATGAAAGCTGTAGAACTGGCAAAGGCGGGTGAATAAATAATGACAATTCTAATTGATAAAAATACCAAAGTAGTAGTCCAAGGAATTACTGGACATCAAGGTTCATATCATACCGAAGCAATGAAAGCATATGGAACCAAAATTGTAGCTGGAGTCACCCCCGGAAAAGGTGGCCAAGAAGTACATGGAATACCAGTAGTGGACACTATTAGAGAGGCAAAAGAGGAATATGGCGCAACTGCATCTATAATCTTTGTACCAGCACCATTTACAATGGATGCAACTTTTGAAGCAATTGAGGCTGAGTTGAGTCCTATTGTTGTAATTACCGAACATGTTCCAGTTAAAGATGAAATTAAGATGATCCATGCAGCTAAGCAAAAAGGATTAATTGTAATTGGTCCAAACACGCCTGGAGTAATAAGTCCTGAAGAATCAAAAATGGGTATCATGCCAGGACATATATTCAAGAAAGGCAAGGTTGGTGTAATTTCCCGAAGTGGAACATTGACATACGAAATTGCATCAGGATTAACAAACGCAGGCTTAGGTCAATCAACAGCTGTCGGAATTGGTGGTGATCCTGTAACAGGAACCAATTTTATAGACATATTGGAAATGTTCAAACAAGATAAAGAAACAAAAGCAGTTGTGCTCATTGGTGAAATTGGAGGAAACGCTGAAGAACAAGCTGCAGAATATATAAAGAAAGAATTCGATAAACCCGTCGTTGCATTTATTGCAGGAAAAACAGCTCCACCCGGTAAAAGAATGGGACACGCAGGAGCTATTATTAGTGGAACAGCAGGCACAGCAAAAAGCAAAATCGAGGCATTAGAAAAAGCAGGAGTACGTGTTGCAGCTAAACCTAGAGATATTGCAGAAATAATGCGGGAAATTTTATAGAAGATGAGGGATTACTCCTCATCCTTTTTGACTTTTCTAAAGACACCATATATTGTAAAGAACAAAGCAAAGTTAACAAACATAAGTTCAAGTAAGACATGGAATTTTGTTGCTTCTATAAAGAATATTGCATTTAAAGAGGGAATTAATGAAATTAAGCTTATTAGAGAAGCATTCTCTAAATTCTTCTTTGTGAATAACGGCATTTCTTTACTAATCAGTTCTGCTTCATTACGGAATTGACGCAAAACACGATCAAGCTTAATAATATTAGGATTCAATAGATCCTCTAATTGATGAGACGTTGATACTGCATCAGAAGCATTTTTCTTTAGAAAAAGTGCATTTCTTGAACGCGCTCGAGGGGGAATTGCTTTTAAAACGGATTCGCCCACGTTCTTAGCACCATCAATTGCAGCTTTAATTTTGTCTAGGGGAATATCAGTCATATCATCCAAATTTGTGATAATATCATATATGGTTTCATTATTAGTAAGAAAGTCACGTGATGCTGCCAGAGGTTCATTGATACTTTTAACAATATTAGTAATATTAAAAGCACGATCTCTCTTTGCAGGATCGGGTTCCTTAGTATAGATATTCATAAGATAGTTGAGAAGATTGTAAAATCGTGAGGATAGAAAATCAAGATCCGGTTCAGCAGCCTCATAAGCATCACGAAGCTGTGTATATAAATTCATAAGACGATCGATAGAACGCTTTTCCGCGGGATGCTCAGAAACTTCAACATATGCAACAACAAACCCAACAGCAAAAATACTATGAAGAACTATTAAAATGAATAGCATAGAAGTTATAGTTTCAGGTGTTGGATTCCAAAAGTATATCGTAACTAACGATAAGATTATTGAAAGTATAACAAGACCTGCAACAGATACTTTGTATGTACGTAGTTTTAATTCGTCCTGTTTCTTTTCTGCCAATGTGTCAATCCCCATAAATATTTACATATGATTTTTTCTGAATACACCTATATAAACATCTTTTTTAAGTTTATACGCAGAAACTTGACTTGTATAGAATAGTTCTGGTGACAATAAGTGCAAAAACGTATAATAATATTCATAATAACGCCGATAATATATGCGATATTTGTAAATAGTGTAGCCGCATTAATTGGAAGTACATTATACACAGGAAATATATTTTTGAATATAGATTCAATTAAACACATTATACAACAAGTCACCGAAATAGGTAATTATTCATTTAATAATCTACAAAGCGTTTTTGTTATAATAATTTCAAGTTTATTATTCGGATTAATTGCAGCATTATCAAGTCGTTCTATTTCAGATGCAGCATTATTTATTTCAAAATCAGGAGCATATTTCGCATTCATTTCTATTACTATAAAAATACTGCAAGATATAAATTCATGGAATTCATTAGACAGATTTACCAAAAATATAATTATGATTCAAGACATTTTTGTAACGTTAATTATTTTTAACATTGGGATAGTATCAGCTTTTATAATACAAAAAATTAGAGAGACCCACCAGGCATTCTTAGAAAAGAAAGAGCATCCAAAAATTATTACAATATGCGAATGTGGAGCGGTTTATAAATCAAATCCAGAGATCTGTGTTGTTTGTGGTCGAAAATTGAGAAATTATACAAATAATGAAAAAATTATAGATTAGAGAGCCATTTATTCATATTCAAGGCTCTCACGATTTATTGCGCCACCAAGTAAACCACCAAATCCAGAGGATACTGCGCCCCACATGGAATGCATAAAATAGTTATCTAATTGAATCAAAGATGCTGAACTCAAGATAGTATCAATAGAACCAAAAAGAGCTACATAAAACAACCACACTAAAACAACACCAAGAATAACAGACATGATTGCAGCCATTAGACCACGTCCGGGTCCCTGGGTTACTAATCCGGTTACTAAACCACCAGCACCCCAAGATAGCATGGCTACTGTAGAAATACCTGATGGCGGATACAACACTTCATCGATTATGACTAAGAGCTTTCTTTCAAGATCTGGAGCTGTATTGAAATGATTCACTATACTTGGATCAAGATAACTTGCAGGTAATGGCGCATATGCCATTAATGCCCAGACCAATACGAATGCTATTGCTAGACCAATTAGCGGACCAATTTTGCTTAACATAAAGAATTCACCTCGGACTATATAGATATATATCAAATTATATTAATAAAGTATATTCTAAAGACTATGCAATGATACCAAAGAATTATTTAGGCAATATCGTATATATAGTTAATAAGAACTAATGGGACGGAGCAATATTGGGAACCCTAAAAAAATTCATGAGATGGTTCAAGAAAGATAATGTAGACGATTTAATTTACCGATTACAAAGCCTTGCAAACAGTCTGAAATTTCAAGTAAGAATGCTCGAACGGGAAGAACGCCAGACCAGAATGCAAGCGATAAAATACAAGAAGCAAGGCAAGGATGAAGCTGCACGAATGTATGCAGCAGAAATGGTAAAATTCAGAAAATCCGCACTTATGGCAGATAGATATCGGTTACATATTGTCAAATTAATTGCACAAATAAAACGTGCTCAAATGACAGGAAGAATGAATGCAGTTTTAGCAGAAGTTGCAGGCACTCTTGATGGTATAAGCGCAGCCATTGATGCTGAGGAAATCGCGAAAAATGCAGATATGATCGCACGAAAAATCCGCGAATTTGAAATTGAGGGAGAAATATCAGGTTCCGCAATTGAAGCATCATCACCAGAAGTTTCACCTGATGAATTAGATGCCGCATTGAAAGAAATAACTGCAGCAGCTAAGGGCGAGCCTGTTGAAATATCAGCTGAAGACAGTTTAGAAAAAGAGGTAAAAGAACTCGAAAAGAAATTAGGCACGGGATAAAACACAGCTGGTGAAAATATGCCATTTTTCAAAAAGAAAAAGGACAAACAAGCAAAAGAAATGAAAATAAGACGAACGATTACAATATTAAAGGCAAGAAAAAGAAACTTTGAAAATAAGGCAGAAGAACTAAGACGAAAAGCAAAAGATGCTTTAATTCATGGTCAGAAAGATAAGGCTCGAAGTCTACTGTTAAGAAGTAAGTACTATATACGTCAAGCCAAAAAATATGATGGAATGCTGTCAAACCTAGAAGCTATAAGTACTCACATTGAAATAGGTGAAGATTTGAAAGTTCAAACCGATACACTCAAAGAAGCCGAATCACTCTTAAGAGAAACAGCCGCCGAAGTAAGCCCCGAGAAAATTGGAGCTACAATGAGTGATATTTCAGACCATATGAGCACAATAGAAATGGCGGGCGATATATCGGCGGAGAGCATAGATTCAGGTATTGATGAATTGAGCGTTGATGATGAATTAGAAAGATTAAGCATGGAAGTTGCACTAGAGAAGGAATTCCCAGAAATACCCAAGAAAGAAACATCAAAAGAGTCTGATGAAGAAGTATTGGATGAATTAGAATTACTAAGACGTGAAATAGAGAAAGAGAAAGAAAAATCTTAGATATTACCTGCAAAATTCCTTATTTTTTCTAATTCACTATTAATAACGTATAGCTCTTTCATTAGTGCCATATATTGCTTTGTAAATTGCTCAATTGAGATTTGACCGCCCCTATGCATTTCTTTTAATTCTTGAGTCATCTGCTCAATTGAAAATTTATTCTGTTCAAGTTGATTTATTCGATCACGTATGCGCTTCTCAACAATAATATCAGTATTTGCTACGGGTACGGATCGAGGAGGGGCTTCTGTTACTATCGGAATGTTAAGTGCAGGAGAGATTTGCGAACGCTCGAAATTATGAAAACCTTTGTTCGAAATTGCAGGATGATATCCTGCTTTAAGGATGATTTTCAATATTTTTTCCACCGCATCCATAATTTGTGAGGTTTCAATGTTTCTCTTATCTAATTGTCGGATATAATCAAGATTCAATTGAGCATTTCTATTGAATTCTTTTGCACGAGAAATATAAGATTCAAGAACACTATCGATATCATCAAAATAAATAAATTGAATTGTTCCTTGACGAGTAATTAGATCTATACGTTTTCTTAACCGACCAGATATTTGAACACCTGCAATTTCTTTTAATTCAATTTCAAATTCTATAGTTTCTTTCTTGGAGAATAATCCCTTAATTGCAATAAACAATATTCGTTGATTTGTGAAATATAATATACCATCACATTTGTCGACTTTAAGAAATGAGCTATCTGTAAGAGTTAAGTCATCCACAGCAGCAACAGGAAATTCATTTAGATTTAATCTACAATGTCTCCAAAACGCATCAAACTTCAATCTGAAGGATTCTAATTCTTTTATTTTTTCAATTAGCAGGTCTAGATCTTTTTTAATTTGTTCTGAATTGCTGTTTACAGTTTCGAGATAATTATCAATAACAATTTCGATCCTAGAGAGAATACCTTCAAGTGTATGAAAATCAGATGGAGTCCACTTTTCAGAATCAAGCCGTCCTTTAGTAAGTCCAATAATTTCTTTTGCGGCGGATTTTGTTTGCGATTCTATTTGAACTTTTAATGCAGACCATGCTGCATAAATTTTATTTAAGATATCCTCTAATTCTCGATTTTCAACAAAATTAGACATTCTCAAAGATACAAGATTTCGTTTAGTAGCATTGATTTTTTTAGCCAAGTCCACTAATAATTTTCCACCATAGCGGAGTTGATAAATTTCTTCTTTAATTCGATTAGATAAATCACTTTTTATTGAATCAATTGTAGAAATATTTTTGGAACCACATTTAGGACATGTTGCATTAATACGACGCCCAGCTTTAAGATTTTGTGAGCCACATTCAAGACAATAATAAACCGGACCGTCCTTTGTTTCTTTCTTACCAATAACCTCCGAACCGCAATCGGCGCAAAATACAAACTGTGACATTGTCTTTTTTATACAATCCTCACAGAAAACGAGCCCACAGTCGTTACAAATATGTGTAGCTGAACGTCTATGACAAACCTCACACAATGTTTCGTTATTTACACTATAATTCAAATACAATCCTCCATAAAATGATTAGTGGACTCATAATAGTATAGAAAAAAAATATGAGAAAAGTATTAGTATTACCCACATGTTAATGTTAATCATAATGTTTTAATAGAAATTCTATGATTCGTTCGGCAGATCTTCCATCGCCAAATGGCGACTTAGAAGGTAGCGGAGGTTGATTTTCAAGCGTGGTACGTATCTCCTCAAGAATTTTGTCTTTTTGTGTCCCAACCACCACTGCAAATCCAGCTTCAGCTGCTTCTTGGCGTTCTGTAGAATCACGAACAACAAAGACCCTTTTCCTAATGTTGGGAGCAGTAGCCTCCTCTTGAATACCTCCAGAATCTGTAATAATATATTTTGAATTCTTCATTAAAACGAGAAAATCAAGATATGATACAGGTTGTATTAAGCGTATATTCGACTTCTTTATTCGCTCCATAAAATTAAATTCATAAAATCTATTAACTGTACGAGGGTGCGCAGGAAAGAGAATTTGTTCATCTAATTCAAATAGCGCATCTAATATTGATTTCAAAGTTTTCGGGTCATCAACATTTTCGGCTCTGTGAAGAGTTAATAGAACATAGTCTGATATATTTAACTTACTTAATATGTCGGATTTTTTCTCAGCAATAGGTAAATGCCGAATACAGGCATCAATAACTGTATTTCCAGTCACATATACTTTTCCAAAAACATTTTCACGCATCAATATTTCATAATTCATTTGCGTAGGAGCAAATAGGAAATCACTTAAATGATCTAATAATCGGCGATTGTATTCTTCCGGCATGCGAAGGTCATAGCTACGAAGACCTGCTTCCACGTGACCTACCTTTACATCGTGGATCTTTGCACCTGCAAGACCAGCAGCAAAAGCAGAATTTGTATCGCCTTGTACAAGAACCACATCTGGCATATTTCTAAAAATAGATTTCTCAAATTCAACAAGCCCTTTTGCAGTCTGCTCGGCTTGTGTTCCAGAACCAATGCCCAAATTTTCATCAGGAGGAGGTAATTCGAGATCTGAAATAAATGCATCGGACATAAAGTTACTATAATGCTGCCCTGAATGAATAACAACAAAATCAATACCTATTTTTTCTACATAATCAATAATAGGTGCCATTTTTACAATTTCAGGTCTGGTCCCAATTACAATCATTATTTTCATAATCTGAACTCTCCACTGAAAGAAATTATTAAATCCAATTTAAGCATATTGTAATAACAAAATGTAATAAGCAATTAAAATCATAATATGTAAATGGGTGATTGAAATGACTGAAGAAAAAAAGGCTCAAATTATTCCATTTAATTTAGGAAGAGTCTTTAAAAACTCAACAACAATTACATTCATATTAGAAATATTTTCAATAATCATAGTATTGGGCTCATTAGTATCATATATTCTAAACACTACAGGAATTATTACAGCAATCGATTTTGATACTGCAATATTACTACTCTTAATTGGTGGCGGTTTAACATTATTTATATTCTTATTGGCTATCGGTGCATTCATGCGATTCCACGCAAAAATCCAGAATTTTGTTATTGGAAAAGGAATTGGTATTGTAGATATTAACGGTAAGAATGTTAGAACAGTTTTAGCTTTATACGGTGGCGGAATATTCTTTATGTTCGCTGCGGCAATTTACAGCTATTATATTATTTACAAGAATTTCATCATAGCAATTACTGCAGGTTCATTGTCATTAACATTTATGTTTCTAGGATTTGGAATTCTTTATGTAAGTGTATTGATCCAAATTGTAATAGCAATCGTTGGCAGAACTGCTAGTAGAATTGTTGAAGAGATACTACAAGAAGAAGCTGATAGCGTAGAAAAATAATTAGATTAGTCACTTTCAGCTTCTTGTTCTTTTTTCTGAATAGTCTGAAGTTTTCGCATATTTCGCTCCTTTTCTTCTTGATTTATAATTTGGTATATATTAAATACACCCAACAAAAATCCAAATATTGCACCAAGTATAACGCCCCATGTACTCCAAAATCCGCCAAACTGTTGACCTAATAAATTACCAACAAATACGCCTACGATTACCATACAGGGAATTTCAGTTCCCAAGCCAATATAACGAAATGAATTTTCATATTTACGATTAGACTGAGACATATATACCACCAAATATATTTTTATTTAAATGCAATAATGGATTAGTTATTAAAATTAATTATTCACATAAGAAGAAGAATAGAAAAAGGCGACTTGTAATGAAAGTCAAGATAAATTATGGTGATTCACCTATCGAATTAGAAATCCCGGATAAGAATTTTGCAGGGAAAATCATTCCGAAAGCACTCAAAATTAAAGAGAACACATTACAAGTTTTACAAGATGCAATGAATAATAGCGAAATAAAATTATTTGAAATAACGAAAGGAAAATCCGTATGTGTAATGATTGAAGACCATACAAGATCAGAGCCACACAAAGAATTGATTGAAACACTATCTGCGAATCTAAAAAATGCGGATTTTATCCAATTTGTAATAGCTACAGGAACCCATGAAGTTGAACACCCAGAAAATATAGAGATTTTGAATATGATCAATCAATCTGCAAAGAAATATAACTTAAACTACGACGCATATATTCATGACGGCCTAAATGGAGATTTTGAAGAAGTAGGAACTACTAGTTTTGGTACAAAAGTATTGGTAGATAAAAAGTGCATAGGGCACGATGTATATGTTGTAGCAGCAGATATGAAAGCTCATTATTTCGCAGGATATTCGGCTCCAGTTAAGGACTTTCTTCCAGGAATCTGTGCTTTTGAAACAATAGAGCATAATCATAGTTTTGCAATTCATGATAACGCTACATTTGGAAGACACCCAATGCATTCAGACATTCATCGACGAAGCAATCCGGTTGCAGAAGACATGGTTGAAGCAATGAATTTGATAATAAACCAATCCCCAGTCTTTGTGCTAGGCGTAATAACAAGCAATAAGAAAATTATATGGGCCAAAGCCGGAGATATAAATCAAGTCTCAACAGAGGCATTTGATGTTTTGGATGAAATAGCAAGCTTTACTGTAGAACCTGTTGATAGGATTATAGTTTCGCCAGGTGGCTATCCATTTGATCTAAGCATATACGCAAGCCAACGTGCTTTAGAATTGACAAAAAACGCAATAAAAGAAAATGGGGAAATATTATTCTTAGCAGAGTGTAGAGACGGTATCGCACCAAATCAAGAAGCAAAAGAACTATTTTATGATAAGCTTACTCAACCGATACCAAAGGTTATTGAAGATATTTCCCAGAAATATAAGTTATATACACATAAAGCGTACAAATTTGCTCGGTTAATTCAAAAAGTCAATAAAATATGGATGTATACCACACTATCAAAAGAAGATGTTGAGCGCATTCATCTTTACAAAGCTGAAGACCCACAGGATGTAATTGATAAATGGATAAAGGAAAATCCGGATGTAAAAATATTAGTTTTTGATAAAGCCAGCAAATTAACTATTTACGCAAAATAAGAGGAAGTACAAGACTTCCTCAATTATATTTATCATATTCGGAAATTATTTCATAAAAGTCACTATTAGATAGTGCTTCGTATAATTTTGTATAAGCCTGAAACATATTATCATATATTTTCTGAGCATGTTCATCAGGCATATAATGTTTATCAACAGAAATCATGTGTTCAGTAGCTTCTTCTACATCTCTGAAACGACCTGCACCAATAAATGCAAGAATAGCTGCGCCCATAGCAGTGGCTTCTTCAACTTTTGTTTTGACGATTTTAGTGCCAACAATATCAGCTTGAATCTGATTCCACACATCTGAACGAGAAGCCCCACCAGTAATACGAAGCTCTGAGATATTTATTCCGCGCTCTTTCATAATCTCAATATTTGCTCTAATTTCATATCCAACACTTTCAAGTATTGCACGAATAATGTGTTTCTTTGAATGCCCCAATGCCAATCCAGAGATAACACCACGTGCTTTAGGATTCCAATATGGTGCTCCTGCACCCATAAAGTGAGGCAAAACAATAACACCTTCAGAACCAGGTGGTACTTCACTCGCTTCTTGGGTCAATATATCATACGGATCAACATTCTTTTTCTTGGCTTCTTCAATTTCAGATAAACCAAATTGATCACGGTACCATTTAAGTGTAGAACCTGTAGTAAATATACTAGCTTCCATCACAAATTTATCCTTAATCACGTGCCGACTACAAAGAACACGAAGCTTTGAATCGCGTACAGGTCTATCAAGATATGCAAGAACAAAAGTTCCGGTTCCAGTTGTAGCTTTGACTTTTCCAGGTGAAGATACCCCAACACCTAACGCTGCACATTGTTGGTCTCCACCGCCTGAGACAATCGTAATGCCAGGCACGAGCCCAAGATGCTTTGCTGCATCTTCAGTCAATTCACCAATTTTAACACCACTTGGTACTGGAGTTGGAAGTTTATCGGCAGGTATCTCCATTGCGTCTAACAAATCTTCAGACCATTCACCGGTTTCTAAATCGAATAACATTGTTCGTGAAGCATTTGAATAGTCGGTTATCCATTTACCGCTCATTTTCATAACCAGAAAATCATGCACTAAAAGAAACTTGTATGTGCGTTCATAAATTTCAGGCTCATTCTCTTTAATCCATAAAATTTTAGGAGCCGAAAAGTATGGATCAACAGTCAATCCAGTAGTAAAGTAAATTTTATCCATTCCAATATTCTTTTTGATCCAATCACATTGCGGAACAGTACGCCGATCTTGCCATACAATAGCGTTTCTTAATGGTTTGCCAGTTTCATCACATGGAACAATTGTTTCTCTTTGATTTGTTACACTAATTGCTAAAATATTGGAGGGAGATAATTGTGCCTTATTAAGAGCTTCTTTTGTAGTATACGCAAGCGTTTGCCACCATGATTCAGCATCCTGTTCAACCCATGATGGCTCAGGAAAGATACTCGGAAATTCACGGTATCCTTGCCCAAGAATATTACCCGTATCATCAAAAATCAACGTACGAATTCCAGTTGTACCCGCATCAATTGCCATAACATAATTCATAGCAAACACCACGAACCAATAGAACATAAATATCTTAATATATTCTATGCTTATACATCATCGTGATATAAAATGAGAATATTAATGCTTACACCTTCATTCTATCCAAACATTGGTGGCGTCGAACGCCATGTATTAAAAATTTCAATGGAACTTATCAAAGAAGGCCATTCAATTACAATTTTAACTGAAAAAAGAAAAAGAACTGCTAAAAATTATGAGATATATAAAGGCATTAAGATATATAGAATAAGACCAAGTGTGATTTCACGATTTCTATTCTTATTGAAAAATATCAATTTAATACGGCAGGCAGATGTAATACAAATACATGATTTCACATCCTTTGTACTTTGGTATTTTCCATTCAGATTTATTTTTCCTAAGAAACCTGTTTTTGTAACATTCCATGGATTTGATGGAATACCTATTCCAAAATCTGCAATCATACTTCGAAAAATTACTGAATCTCTAGTCTCTGATCACATTTGTGTTGGTAAATACATACAGAAATGGTATGGAACAAGATGTAATCATATAACTTATGGAGCAGTAGAACCAATTAATGAAGATATTACAGAAGAAATCGACATAGTCTTCATTGGCAGACTAGAACCCGACATGGATATACAATTATATTTACAAAGTTTAAAGATACTAAAAGAAAAATATAGCATCAAAGTGCAAATGGATATAATTGGTGATGGCACATTAAGGCATTTTGTAGAATCCTTCGCAAAGAAAAATGAATTATCCATCACAATACATGGGAAAATACCAAATCCAGAAAAAATAATGGCGAAAGGAAAAATAGTTCTTGCAAATGGATACTTATCAATATTAGAAGCTTCAATGTTAAAGAAACCGATTATTGCAGCATATAACTCAGATTTGAAACGCGATTATCTATATTCAATGCCCATGGAGAAACTCATTATTTTGAACAATGCAAATGAAATTGCAAAAATGATCAAGAGATTATTAGAAGATCCTACTCTGCGATTTAGGATCGGCACGACTAATTTTAATTATGCAAAACAACAAACTTGGAAGAAAATAATAGAAATGTATCTGGATATGTACAATAAAACACAAAATAAAAAATAAAGAATTTTCCCCAGTTATGGGGACATTACTAAATTAATGTATTGGGTAAGATTTGTTAATGCACTGGCTGCACTATTTGCAAAGTGCCATAGGAACTCGGGATAGATACCCAAAATAATTGTTAGAAGAGATAGAGCTGCCAATGCAAATATCATGCTCTTAGTTGGACCTTCTTCAATCTCCATGGTTTCTGCAGGCTCACTGAACCAGATTTTGAATAGAACTCTGAGATAATATACTACAACCACTGCAGCGTTAAGAAGGAATATCACTGCAAATACTAGATATATGCCACCTACTGAAACTACAGATAAGAACATCAATAGTTTAGTCCAGAAACCAGTCATCGGTGGAACACCCATTAGTGAAAGGAATCCAATCGCAACAAAGGCTCCAATAATGGGCGATTTCTTACCAAGACCGGCCATATCATCAAGTTTTCTTGAACCAATGGCATGGATAATTGCACCAGCATTTAAGAAGAGAAGTCCCTTGACAATTGCGTGATTTGCTATTCCGAAAATACCTGCTGCAAAACCAAATTGTGTTCCAGTACCAAATGCCAACATAATCCAACCGATCTGTGCAACACTTGAAAATGCTAACAATCGCTTAAGATCTTTCTGCATTAACGCGTATAGGTTTCCAGAAGTTATTGTAATTACTGCAAATATTGACAACAATAATGGCCAGTTGTAAAGTGCAATTGGAAATACTAATACACCTACACGAATAATGCCGTATAATCCAGTTTTTATTACAATACCGGAAAGTAATGCACTTATACCGCTGGGAGCTGCAGGATGAGCATCAGCCAACCAGAAATGGAACGGAACAATAGCGGCTTTCACGCCAAATCCTGCAATAATCAAAGCGATTAGCACATAGAAGATTGGTTGTGGTGTCGTGTGAAGCATTGCATTTGCAAGATAGCCAAGATTCAATGATCCCATCATACCATACAAGTAGCTCATTGCAAGCAACACTAATGTTGAACCTGCAGAGGACATTACAAGATATTTGAATCCGGCTTCTATTGGTTCCCAATTGTCTTTTCTAAAGGCAACTAAGACGTAACTTGCAATTGACATTAGTTCATAGAATACGTATAGTGTGAATAAGTCTCCAACAAGAACAACACCATTCATAGCCCCAATAAGTACGAGGAGCAATGTGTAGTATTGTGTTAGACCGGTATCATGTTTCATATAGCCTAATGAATAAATTGAAACTATAGTACCCATAAGTGAAAAGATAACCACAAGGAATACAGAGAACATATCTGCGACAAATACAACTCCAAGAGGAGGCGCATTCGAATTATAGACATAGGTCTGTATTCCATAGTCGATTACACGCTTTGCAAGTAGATATGCAGAATATAATGTAACAATGAAGCCGAGGACCGCTAAGGCATTTCTAATATTACCAACACATGAGCGGCGAGATATTGACCCTACAAGAGCTACAATTAATGCTGCAACTAATGGAATGATTATTGGAAGTACGGGGAGCAGTTCAACCGGGAATAATTCTTCGAACATTTATTTAACCTCCTCCGACAATAGCCGTTAGAAACGGCTGTATGTAGTGTAATATGCTGTTCGGAAAGATACCGATCAGCACAATCACAGCTGTCAGTATTAACATAGCGTATAATAATGGCTTGGGACCATCAGTGACATCAGATAGCTCATCTGGAACTACACCAAAGAATATACGGCGGACAGCCCATAGATAATATCCAGCGGTCAGACCAGTTGCGATAATAGCAAATACTGTTAGCCAGAAGTGTCCTGCTGCAGCACTCCCTTCAAAGATAAGCCACTCACTTGCGAATGCGTTTAATGGGGGAGTTCCGGCTAAAGCTAATGCAGCAGTTACAAATGCTACTGCAGTAACTGGCATTTTCTTTGCTAATCCACCGAGTTTATCAAACTCAAGTGTTCCAGTCTGCATTTTTATGACTCCAGCAGCTACAAACATAATACCCATCAAAAGACCATGATTGAGTATGTGGAATACACCACCTTCAACACCATAGATATTCAATGTAGCATAACCGTACATTAGATACCCAAGTTGAGAAATTGATGAGTAAGCCAACATCATTTTGAGGTCCTTTTGCGCTAATGCTGCCAGAGCACCATAATACATTGTAATTAATGAAACTACAAGTAATCCATTAGTATATGATACCAAGTTTGGTGCAAATAATGGAATAGCAATACGTGCAATTCCATAAGCTGCAGTTTTTGTCATTGCAGCACTTAGAAGCAATAGTAACGGTAATGGTGCTTCTTTGTACGTTGTGGGTGCCCACATATGGAGTGGGAATATTGCCATCTTTACACCAAATCCGAGAACAATTAGTAATGCTCCAATTTGTACAAGACCCATAAGATTTGCGGGAACTGTACCGAGACTCCATGCAATAGAAAGTAAGTCTGTAGAACCCGTAACAAGAATGATTGCAGCTAATCCAACCATTAAGGCTAATGCACCAAAATTGGTCCAAACAAAGAACTTCAAACCATTCTTTTTACGTTCTTCATAATTCTCGGATGTACCATACCAGATCAATATTGCAGTACTTGGAAAGAGCATGAATTCATAGAATGCGAAAAATTGCAACAAGTTTGTAGAGTATAATGTTCCGATCATTGCTGCAATGAAGAGCATCATCAAACTATAATAAGTCTGAGGACGCTTCATTTCCTTCATGAATATATGACTGTAAAGTATTGCAACAAAGCTAAGACCAAGAATCATAACCACTATAGGCAAACTTAAGCCATCAGCCCAGAAGCCAAGATTTACATCGAAAATACTTAGCCACGGATATGGGCCGCTAAGAAATCCGGTCTGGGGGTCTTGCAATATATCATATAACAGTATGAAATTGATAATTAACGCAAATAGTATAAATAGTGCTGAAACCGATGCTGCACTCTTTGAGGATTTCCGTCCGCTTACCGCAGCAAGAATGGCACCGAGTACCAGTAACGCAATAGTAATCATCAAAGGATATTGTGAAATAATGGGTATGTTAAATAGAACCATCTCTGCACCTCCTACAGATACAGCAAGAACAACAGGAATAGAACAATCCCAAGCAGCATTCCAAGAATATTAACGCTTAGGATTCCTGTTTGTGTCTTTGCAAAGCCCCTAGATACACGGCTCATACCATTTCCAACAGCAACATTGAGCCTGTTAAACTGCTTCTCAAGATAATTAATTCCAGAGGCGATCTTTAATGTTCCACCTACAAACACTTTCTTGTAGAATGCATCGATATACCATCTGTTGACTAAGAATGTTTGAATTGGTTTAATTGTGAATTTTGCAGGATCACTCTTTCTAGCAATGTACAGCCACCATGCAGGAACTAAACCACCGATCACAACCAATGCAGTTGCCAATGTAGGAATGCCAATTTGTAGGAATGGAATTTCACTGGCATGCTCAAGGTGGAAATACTGTACAATATTGGGTTGTAAGAATCCACCAATCACACTGAAACCGGCAAGAATTACAAGGGGGATCCACATTACAGCAGGAGCTTCGTGTATATGCTTGCCTTCAGCTTCCATTTTCTTGATATGTTCACTCTTTTCACCAAAGAATGTAAGACCGACCATCCTGAATGAATAGAATACTGTAAACAATGCAGTGATTACAGCGATCAAGAATAATATTGTGTGACCACTTTCCCATAGTGCATCAAGGATCAATTCCTTACTGAAGAATCCCATAAATGGAGGAATTCCACTGAGAGAGAAGGCACCTACAAGAAATGTGGCAAATGTAATCTTCATTTCTTTACGAAGACCACCCATATCACGCATATCTTTAGAATGAACTGAGTGCAAAACTGCACCAGCACCAAGGAACAAGAGTGCCTTGAACAATGCGTGACTAAGTAGGTGGAATAACCCCGCAAAGTATGCAACCGTACTTTCTGCAATTAATCCGGATACTCCAAGTGCAAGAAACATGTATCCTAGTTGAGATACAGTCGAGTATGCTAGAACTTTCTTAATTTCTGTCTGTACAAGTGCCATAGATGCTGCTAGAAATGCAGTAAATGCACCAATCCAAGCTACTGTTGTAAAGAAAACATCTACTCCAATCACACCAGCTTCTGCGGCGGCCATAAAGATTGGTACAACTCTAGCGACTAAGTAAACACCAGCCTTTACCATTGCTGCCGCATGAATTAATGCAGATACTGTAGTAGGACCTGCCATTGCTTCAGGTAACCATACATGAAGCGGAAATTGTGCAGACTTCCCGATAGCACCACCAAACAATAATACTAGTACAATCGGCAATATACCAAGATGTACAAGGTTGGTCATCCAACCGAATCCATTAGATTCCAATTGATGAAAATTGAAGGTTCCGCTAACTGCAAAGATAATCAATATTGCACTGAGAAGACCAATATCACCAATTCGTGTGACGATAAAAGCTTTCATTCCGCAATATGAGTTGTATTGGCCTTCGAATTGATAATCAGGAACAGGACTTGGTTCGGTCTTATCATACCAAAATCCAATCAGCGCATACGAACACATACCTACAACTTCCCATCCTACAAATAACTGCAGGAAGTTGTTGGCCATAACAAGCAGAACCATTCCACCAATAAACAATTGCATCCAGAACCAATAACGGGTTAAGGATTTATCGCCCTTCATATAACCTAAACTGTAAAGCATAATGAGCGCGCCGATGCATGTTGCAATTAATGCTAGAAATACGCTTAATGGATCAACGATAACTCCCGCTTCAATTACTACAGTAGGGGATATTCGCATCCAAAGTACAGATATTTCGCCAGTGTATCCTGCAAGTACATCTGGAAGCATGGATAATGCCATTACACCAGACAAAAATACAAGAATAACTGCAGTAAAGTCTCGTACCTTGGGATGAATTTTTGCAGTAAGGGGAGTAATGAGCGCGCCAAGTAACGGAATTACAAATACTAAATATGGTGCACCTTCAATCATAACCTAGCCTCCCTATTCTTTCAATCTGCTCAACTCTCTAACATCTAGTGTGCCATAATGCTTGTAAGCGTTCCAAATCAGAGATAATGCTATTGCAGCTATTGCACCACCGATGAAAATAGAGATCACAACGAAGGTCTGTACAAATGGATCCACAAGTCCAACAACACCACCATTAGCAAATGCTGCAAATGTTATGAAATTCAGATTTACAGCCATAACGAGTACTTCCAGAGATATTACAATTTTTATCATGTTTTTTGTACTCGCTAGACCATAGAAACCTAGAAAGTACAAAACAGCTGCAGTAATTAAGTAGAAGTTGAACATTGACATGTTGAATCCTCCTCAGAACCTCTAAATAGTGCAGAAATGCCCCATGATGCTGCAAATATAATAAAAGCTTGTGCAATCACATCTGGAGCGCGATATGTCCAAAGATACTCACCCAGTAAATGACCAATTTGACCAAAATTTTCTACAGGTATGGTCGTTACTGGCGATCCTAATTGAAAAAGCGGAAAATTAAGTATAACTGGCAATATCAGTATTAGGATCAAAATACATAATATGGCAGACACAATTTTATATTTCATTAGCCTAGTCACCTCTTATTTTCTGGGTTCATCAAATCGTTCGTCATGATTTCCGATCATACCTAATGTTGCCAAAGCAAGTACAACGATTGCAACTGCAAACACACTGAATTGAATTAATGCTACAAATACAACACCCAGGAATAAGAACAATATACCCAGTGAGGCATTAGCCGCTGCAAAGGCAACTAACGAATATATTATGTCTTTATATTCAAGGGCAACTATGACGAACACTACTGTAAGTACCATGAACCCAATTTGTATGAGTTCCAATATTTCCATAGTCCGCGTTCCCCGTGTTTTTTTATTACACAATCAAATTGTGTTTCTTTTTAGTTAAAAGATTGTTGTTCATATCATTAAATCTTTCGTTTTGGCGTTCGCATTCATTAATAAAATGTCAGTTTTAGAACGAAATAATATGCAGATAGTAAGCATTGAATAAATATATACAATATAAAGAAAATTAAAAAATAAAATAGCAGATAATAAAATAATAAGATACATTTTGTAATCAAAAATTTATTAAAAATGATTTTTGGCGCTATTATAAAAAGTATAAATTAAAAATCACGTAATTAATCTTACAAACATAACATAAAAAGCCCACTAAACATTGTAATCATCACAAAAGTATAAAATATTTACCGAATAAATCTAAAAAATAGATATAAAGATATAAAAAATGATATATTAACGTGAAAATTTATAAGCAAAATATAAACACTGTTAATAGATGTTTCTTCTATTTAAATCAAAAGGAACAAGGAGCGACCTTAGAATGTCAGATGTAAGTCTAGTGATGACAATATTAAACGAAGAAGACACCATCGAAAAAACAATAGAGTCAATACTAGCTCAGACAAAAAAGCCTGATGAAGTTATTATTGTAGATGGTGGTTCAAGAGACCGAACAGTTGAAAAAATCAAAAAATATACAGAAAAATATCCATACATTAAATTATTGGTCAGAAAAGGAACAAACATAGCTCAGGGTAGAAACATTGCAATTAAAGAAGCGAAAAATGAAATCATTGCAGTTACTGATGGCGGTTGTTGGTTAGATCCACACTGGTTAGAAAATATAACAAAACCATTTTATGAAGACCCCACAGTTGATGTTGTGGCAGGATTTTATAAAGAAGCTGCAACCAACCTATTTCAAGAAACTGTAGCTAATCTAACATATCCAAAATTAGAAAGAATTAACCCGGAAGAATATTTGCCATCAAGCAGATCAATTGCATTTAAAAAATCCGCATGGGAGCAAGTTGGCGGGTATCCAGAATATTTAGCGACTGGAGAAGATACTTTATTTGACATAAGGTTAAAGAAAGCCAATATGAAATTTGTCTTTGCACCAGATGCAATTGTTTTCTGGCAGGTACGTAAAAATACAAAAGAGTTATACAAACAATTCTACGGATATGCTGTTGGAAATGCTCGTGCAAGAACCCTATTACACATACACTTGAAACAAATAGCAGTATTCTTGAGTGGTTTAGCACTAGCAATTGCGGGCTTTAATGATCCAGTTGCATGGTTCTTCTTAGCAATGGGATTCCCATTATACTTGCTTGTAAGAACAGTACCAAAAATGCCACCACAAATGCTGAAGCCAAAACCCATACTAATGGCAATGGGAATTTCATTAATTATAGATATTGCATCAGTAGTTGGTTTTGTCGATGGGCTAACTGAACCAAATAATAAGAATACTGAAAAAGAAAACAATGACTCATGATACATTCATTAATTCTTTTTCTAAATCTTTTACAATATTTCTCCAATCATATTTTGTAATATTCTGATAGGCGCGGGTACTAAGATTTTCTTGTATTTTTTTATTATCCAATAAATATAGGATTCTCTTTGTGAATTCTTCAACACTCGCAGTATTTATTACTATGCCAGTATCGTTATTGCGCAATACATCCTTGGATATTTGAACACTTATTACTGGAAGTTTGGCAGCCATATATTCCAATATCTTAAGAGGCACAGTCATACGGTTTTCATTTGTAGGTCTCAATGGACCAATTCCAATATCAGCAGAAATCAAATATCGGGGAACATGCTCATGTGGAACTTTACCTAGAAAGAGAAAATGCTTTTCCACATTTAGAGCTCTCGATAAATTATGTGCCTTTTCAATTTCAGGACCTTCACCGATAAACACAAACTTTGATTTTGGATATTCTTCGAGTATCGCAGGAGCAGATCTCACTAATAGTAAGACATTATCTGCAGGTGCCATTGAACCCATTAATACAAAAACAGGATCACCATCATATTCATAGGGGTTCTCCACATTTTTGAACATTTCAAGGGATACACCATTTGGACTAACTCCTAACTTTCTTTTCAAAAAGCCGCGCTTTATGTGTAAATAATCAACTATTTCACTTGTCGCTACAAGGAATTTAGATGCTTTTTTCGCAAAATGCAGAGTTAAATCATTAAGGAATTCACAATACACAAAAATAGGTAATTGCGATAAAGGTAAGTCTCCATTTACAATATCTTCAGCACGTATGACAACAGGGATTTTCAATAACTTCCCTAGGCCCATTGCAGTTAGAGATGCCAAATGATCTACCTGATGCTGCGCAAGTATCACGTGTGGTCTAAATTTTCTGGCATATTGTATAATTTTCCGGATATTCAACAAATATGATAAATTATGTTGGAAAATAGCGGGAACATCATGCCCAAATAACGTAGTTACATTCTTAAAAATGGGACCTGAAGGTTCTGCTGTAAAATGCAATATTTCATTTGATTTAGAAAGTTCATGTAATATATGATTTACACAGACAGCTCCACCATGAGTTGCTGGAGGATAATACTGAGAAATATAAAGGATTCGCATGGCACTCACCAATTAATGGATAGATATAAGCAAATAAAAAAACACATATATAATAATTTTTGAGATATGGATGTTTATATATTGAGGTAAAAATAATGAAGATCCTACTTGTCAATACAGGTATAATTCCAGTACCACCTCCAAAGGGAGGCGCAATTGAGAATCACACATATAACTTAGCACGAGAATTTGTAAAACTAGGGCATACAGTAGGATACATTACTGATGTAACCTCAAAATTTGATATTAAAAAAATTCAAGTATATCCCGTAGGAACTGCAGAAATATCATTTCAACAAGATTATTTTAAAATGGGCATACGCAATGTAAAAGCGGCAATTAGAACTGCAGAAATTGCACAACAGCTAGCTCAAGATTATGATGTAACTCACATTCATGAAAAGTTATCTGCTAGACTCTTTTCGATAAAAAATAAGACAAAATGGGTATATACACTACATAATCCGTTACCCAGCGTATTCAAATATAAAAATCCATTGATCCAACTTATTAGAGAATTATCAACAAAAGCATTAGACATACCAGTAGTCAATCGAGCAAATAAAACAATTGTAGTAAGTAGTTCATTAAAAAAGGAATTAGTAAAAGAATATAGTGTTCCAAAGGATAAAATAGAATTTATCCCAAATGGAGTAGATACTAATTTTTTCAATCCAAAAAAGAAAACATCTAAAACCAAGTTAAACCTACCAGATGAATATATACTATTTGTCGGACGTTTAGATTATAGAAAAGGTGTACATATATTATTACAAAGTATGAAAGGGCTCAATATCCCATTAGTAATCGTTGGTGGCGGACCTGAAGAAAACAAATTAAAATATTTGGCAAAAAAATTAAATATAGAAAAGAACGTTATTTTTCTAAATGCAGTAGAACGGGAAGAACTACCAAAAATATACGCACGCGCAACAATTTTTGTATTGCCCTCACTGGGAGAAGGATTACCATTGGTGGTTCTTGAAGCAATGGCAAGCGGATTACCAATAATAGCAACAGATATTTCAGGAATAAGAGACGCAATATGCGATAAGAATGGTATCATAATACCACCAAACGATATATCTGCACTAAAGAAAGCAATAAAAACAATCATGAATAAGAATATCCAAGAATTAGGAAATGAATCAAGGCGCATTGTGGATTTGAAATTTAGCTGGAGCCAAATCGCCAGAAAAATTATTGAATTATATATGGAACTATAAAGGAGTAAGAGTTAATGAGAATATTACAAGTAGCACCATATTATCCACCATATCAGGGCGGTCAAGAGTACTATGTAAAACGACTTGTAGAGAGTTTAAGAAAACGGGGACATTCAGTCTTAGTCTTGACATCCGATTATCCAACGAAGGCGGATTATACCCAAAAGGGAATCTATAAAATTCCAGTGTTCATGCGACCTTTTAGGAACCCAATATATAAAAATATAGTTGGAGTTATTTCATTAATTAAACAAATGGCAAAATGGGCAGATATAGTCCATACGCATAACGAACATTCAATGATTTCCATGCTGGCAGGTTCAGTTATTAGAAGTACACCTATTGTCACCACAGTACATGGAAAATTACGATTTGGTAAGAGAATTCCAGATCTTTTAGAAACCATTTATACACATACGATTGGACAATATGTTTTAAATAAAGCACGAGTCGTCATCGCGTTAACACCTGATGAAAAATGGCGACTAATTAACCTTGGAGTTAAAAAAAGCAAAGTAGTACAAATACCAAACGGGATAGATTTAGATTTTCTTAATTTAACGGAGATAACCAATACACAATACAATATAAGTCCCAAAAATCATAATATTTTATTTGTGGGTGCGTTAATCATTCGAAAAGGTGTTGACGTATTAATTCGTGCGTTTGATATAGTAGCAGAACGTGATGATAAAGCACATTTATATATTGTAGGAAACGGGGAAGATGCATTAAAAATAAAACGGCTGGCAGATAGTTCGCCATATAGTGATCGCATACATTTTTTGGGTAGAGTTTCTCAAGATAAGTTAAAATACTTGTATAATGTTGCAGAAATTTTTGTTTTACCATCTAGGTCCGAGGGATTACCCACAGTAATAATTGAGGCTTTGGCTTATGGTAAGAAGATCGTTTCTTCAGACTTGCCATCAGTGAGAACTATATTCAAGGATTTTGTACGAATATCACCATTAAATGAAGAAGATTTTGCGAGAGCAATATTAAGTGAAATACAAGCTAAAGATAATAGAAAAAGAGAACGACTCGAATTCGTGAAGAAATATTTAGATTGGGAAAAAATAGTTGATAGAATTGAAAAAGTCTATGAGTCTATTTTGGAAGCCCCATAGACTGCAGCCGTCTCCGTGCTGCATTTAGACCTTTCAAATCATTTACGGGAATCCACGAATCGGCAGGTATGACATATGAAAAGAGTTTTCCTTCATTACTTAGTATTGGTAAAATAATATCTTCAAATGAGGTCTTCTTATTAAGATCTATGTACGTTTTAAATAATTGTAAAGCTTGTGGTTCAAATGCTGTAACTCCAGTGTGCGCAGGAACATATATCTTGGGATATTTCTGAATTGATCGTACTAGCCCCTTATCAATTACCATTCCAGAATAGGCATACGAGGTATATGGAACAGCAACAACGGTAGCCAATGTACCATGTAATAATCCAAAGATGTGATGCCGCACTAACTCTACCGGAAATGATTTTCCATCATCAAGAATTATTAAATCATCAGGATTGTGAATAATAATCATTTTATCCTCAGGTAGAACGCCATTCACAATCGCATTTAAGACTGCACCACCACTACCAACTAATCTATCAGGGTCTGGAGAATATCTAATCGAAACTCCATATTTACTACCATTACCTAGATGTTCCATGACTTTATCCGCAAGAAATCCAGTTAGAACAACAAAATTCCTTACACCCACATTTGCATACATTTTAATTGCCAATTCAATTAGACTTTCTTTTTCCAATGGGCGTATCATAACTTTATTAATATCTTCATTATGTGTTACGCTACGAATACGTTCGCCTTTCCCACCTGCAAGTAATACAACGAAAAGATCAGATAACTTTTTTGAAATTGCATCTTGAGAAACATCGGACAATTCGGGGGAAGTATTAATCTTTTGACCAAATTCTTGCATGTATTTTTCAATTAGATTACTCATGAAATTACACCTATTGATTTACTATTTCATCAATAGCGTCCCATAGTTTTAAAGTTTTTAACGCTTCTTCCTTTCGCAACTTTTCAATAGCATAACCAGTATGGACAATCACATAATCTCCAACCTTTAAGTCATCAATTAGACTTACAATCACTGTTTTTTTAACACCACCGAAGTCTACTTCGGCACGATCTCCGTCAATAGACACAACTTCACCAGGTACTGCTAAGCACAAATTAGTCACCTATTTATAGAATTCAGATAGTTATAATTAAAGATTTTGCATCAAGACACAGGTCGCCAAACGATTCCAAGTTGATCTGCATACTCAAATGCAGAATGCATTTCATCTCTTGTAGGTCGTCGAGCAATTTCAGGAAAACGCGAAGGCTGAGAACGTACTAAATATTCGGGGCGGTATTGCCCCATAATATTAACTAATGCATTAGGTAAATTATCATGAATGAACTCTAATATAGGAAATGTACAACAATGTATATGATTTGGCAATACAAGATGTCGAATAATTATCTCATCACCATGTTCAGCAATCATTTTCAAATTTCGGGAAATTACATCATAATATCGAGGTATCCGAGAATATTTCAAGCCACACTCATTATTACCATACTTGAAATCTGGAAGCCAAAGGTCAATGACATCAAAAAGAAGCTTCATAGTGTTTTCAGTACAGTACAAGTTAGAATTCCAAAGTTGTGTAATATTTTCTGTTTGGTATTTTAAAGAGGTTAAAATCGTGTGGGTATTAGGAATTGGATCACCACCGACATAATTAATATTAAGAGCACCTTCTTTTGATAATGAATTTGCAAGTTTCGCAAGTTCTTTTGGGGAAACAATATGTCCAGAGTGCGGATTTGTTGAGATATCGAAATTTTGGCAAAATACACATTTGAACATACAAGATGAAAAGAAAATTGTACCACTTGGTACTAATGGATCTTCCTCGCCTGGATGCAAAAAAGCAGATGATACACGGGACTTTGAATTAAGACGGCATACACCATGATCTGTTTGGAATCTATTTACTTTACAACGATGCTCACAAAATTCACAACTTTCCAAGGATCTATTTGCAATTTCAATTTTTAAATCTAGATAAGAAGGGGAAACAAAATGAAGACTACGCTTATTTTTGTTATCAAACATATCAAATTCCTTTTGAAAAATTGCAGACAATCTATCATGTTCAGCCCATAGAGAATCTAATGGAGAATCTAAAGAAATTTCAGCAGGGATTGTTTTTGCAATTAGGTATTTTGCATAGTATAGTCCATTTATGAGCCCATAATATCGCTTCAATCGATTCTTAAGGTCCTCATTTGACCAAATATAATCTTTTCGCCATATCATTTCAATAAATACATAAAACTGAAAAATGAAAAACTATTCGGTTGTTGTAGTTATAGAATTCTTAATAAAGGAATTCAAATAAATCATGCAAAACAAAAAAATAGATGTGTTAGATACATAACATACAATATATTTGGGGCGTCATATAATGTCATTTGTAAGTACAAAGCCTTCCAATTTTAAAATAATAATAAAGGAAGGAAAAGATATAGAACCTGATTCGATATTCATTACAGGATTTCATGGATTAGGAGAAGTAGGATATTTATCAGTTGCACATTTAATACGAACCCTCGAAGCTGAAAGAATTGGATTTATCAAATCGGATGTAATGCCATTATTTGTTTCTGTGGAAAATGGGCATATTAGTCTACCATTTGAACTGTTTAAGTACAAAAATTTTGTATTTTTGGTACCAAGATTCCAACCACATCAAGCCGAACAATGGAACTTTATAGATGAATTAGCAGATTGGCTTCATGCTAAAGGATTCCGTGAAAATATTCTCATTGGAGGACTAGACGTTAACTTTAGAGAAAATGAAGAAGACACTATGAGAGGAATACCAACAAGCGCCGCTAAAGACAAATTAGAGAAATGGAACATACAATTATTGGAAGAAGGACTCTTTGTTGCAGGTCCTCTAGCACTTCTACTCGCACATTTAGAAATTCGAAATATGTCTGCTATCGGATTATTATCATATGCACAAAGAGGACGCCCAGATCCACGGGCGGCAGCTACAACACTTGAAAAATTAAATGAAATGTTTGACATGAATGTAGACGTTACTCAGCTATTGGATGAATCAAAAGAAATCGAAAAAATCGAAAAGATGAAACGTCATTATGATGGTGGCGAAAGACCTTCAAACATGTACGTTTAGTTCATTCATGGAGTGGCACTACCCACCACTCCTAATATACCATCCAACATCGAGAAGATTCTTCGCAAAAACTTCATCGTCATTCATTTTTCTAATTTTCTTTGGATTTTCCAAAATCTTAGCCATACCGATAGGTAACCCTTCAAATGATCTCACTAAAACAATATCGTTTTTAGAGACATCACGAGTGACTTTTTTAACTGATTGCGCAAGAACATTGTGCCCATAAACAAATATTTGAGAACCACGTTCTGTCAAATACATTGTTCTTCCACGAATATGTGGAGCAATGAGCTGCATCAATTCAAGACTTGGATTAAAGTTCTCCTCTTTAACTTCACCAACCCAAACACCCACAGATTCAATCTTTAGTCCTTGTACATTCAATAGATCTTGTAATTTTTCCCATAATAAAGAAGAAATAGCATATAAGCTTAAAGATTTCTTGCGTTCCTTGATCACAAAAACAGTATCTTGAAATATTTCCCCAAAGTAATCACGCCCAAACCAATCGGCAGATCGTGCTCGTACCCGTTTCACAAATGAATTCGATGCTTTGTAAAAATCACTCATATTATTCACCTTTTTTTAACTTAATTATAAAGAAACCTTCAGTACCATGCTTGTGTGGATAAAATCTACGTGCATTGATCAGGTCGGCACGTAACTTTACACCAAATGGCTCAACAATACCGGGTTCACCAACCTTAATGCTCATTGGAATAATTGAAACTTCGGGAAATGATTGTAACACAAAATCAATAACCATCTCATTTTCTTCTGGACCTATGGAACATGTAGAATATACAAGTTCACCACCCGGCTTTAATACCTTGAGCGCAACAGATAGAAGATCCTTTTGTAGTGTTGAACAATACATTATATCCGCTTGTGTTTTACTTGTCTTTCTACTAGGATCTTTTACAATCAGTCCTTCCCCAGTACAAGGTGCATCAAGTAAAATCTTATCTGGAACAAAGGGCAGCCTATTAAGATTTTTACCGTCAAATCGCATTACGATTGTATTACGAACACCACATCGCGATATATTACTTTTAAGGGCACGTAGCCTCAATCGGTCTGGATCCATTGCAACAATTAAACCGGAGTTATTCATAAGCTGTGCAAGATATGTAGTCTTTCCACCCGGTGCTGCCGCAATATCAAACACAATATCATTCTCAGAAGGATTAAGCACATAAGCTGCAACAATAGATGGAATCGCTTGAATATAATACCAGCCAAGAAGATGCTCTATTGTAGCACCTATTGGTACTTGCGATTCTTTTACAAAATAGGCGTCAGGAAGCCAATCAATTTGTTCTAGATCTATATTTCTTTTCTCAAGTTGGGCTTCAAATGTTTCGCGGTCAATACGCAAAGAGTTATAGCGAATAGTCGGTGTGACCTGCCGTTCATTTGATTCTAATAATTGCTTGGTTTCAGAAATACCCCAGAGCTTCAGATAACGTGCAATCATATATTTTTTATATCCATATTCTTGAGCCAAGTCAGATGCAATTTTAATTTCATCATCAGTCACGGAACGCACCTCATACTGCAAACTAGAAAAAGATAAATGGTATTTATCAATATATCCATCGGGATAATAATGATTGAAGTTGAGATTAAAGCACGCGTATCAAATTTAAGCCAAATTGAGAAAAAAATAGTAGATTTAGGCGCTCGATTTATAGAAAAACTAGAAGAACACGATGTATATTATCAACATCCTTGTCGAGATTTTACTAAAACAGACGAAGCCTTACGAATAAGAGAAATAAGTAAAGAGAAAATAGTTTTGATAACATATAAAGGGCCTAAGTTAAATAAAGTGTCAAAAACTCGTCGTGAAATAAATGTAAATGTAAGTGAACTTGAAAAAATTACAGAAATTATAGAAGCTTTGGGATTTACACCGGTTGGAGAAGTGAATAAATTTAGAAGTGTGTTTGAGCTCAATAATATTACACTAACATTAGATCACGTATATAAACTCGGAGATTTTGTCGAACTTGAGATAATAGTTAAGAATAATGCAGAAATCGATGATGCATTAAAATATATATTTGACCTTGGTTCAAAAATAGGAATAAAGAAAGAAGATTATATTAGAAAATCATACTTGGAATTAATTTTAGAATCTTAAATATCACACATTTTTTTAAAATGAATAATTAGTTCAGGTAGATCTGTTTCGGTCTCTAAATATTCGCGAACTATTTGGCATACAAAATCAAGTAATAATTTGTGTCGTTTTTGAGCAAGTACTTTTGCTGGTTCAAGATAAATTAAATCTTTTAACTTTAATAATTTATCATTCAAATGTTTTAAGACACTTAGTAATCCATACCCCTTACGTACATTATTTGCAATAGTACGATATAAGCCGATAGCCCCCATTGCATCTAATTTATCGGCATCGGAAAGTACTTTGCCTTCTAATGAGTTTGGAGTTAAACCTTCACTGAAACGATGCGTACGAATTGCATCACATACAGCAGGGATTTTTTCAGTCGGAAAATCAAGTGATTCTAAAAGTTTTCGTGCATAATCTGCAGAGATCTTTGCATGTGAAATTCCACTACTTTTCTCTTCAGGTCGTCCGGTATCATGAAGAATTGCAGCTGCCATGATTATATCTAAATCTGCGCCCACTTGCTTTGATAGTTTAATTGCAAGATTATATACACGTCGCGTGTGTCCTAAATCATGGGTCAGGTCATTAGAACCAAGCTTTTCTTCTGCAAACTTCCATAATGCATCTAATGTTTCAGAATTCATAGTTAAGATACATATAATAAAGCTAAATAAATTTAGAGGATAATACATAATAAAATAAATCGAAATTATGAAAAAAGTAATTAGAAAAAAATATTAAGTAATAAATCAATGCATGTATATAATGGAGGTACCCTTTTTGAAAGAAGAAGAAGCAAAAGCTATGGAAAGAAAAGAACTTGCAAAAGTAGTTAGAGAGAAATCAGCAAGCGTCGCACTCGGAATTCTGATGGTAGTAATATCTAGTCTGTTCTATTTCTATGTAACATTAAAATTAGGATTCCTAACACAAATTATACCTGGTACAAATATCAGTATATTTGATTTGTTTAATATTGGTAATTTGATTCTAATATTCTTATTCTGCGCAAAAACCGCTGTAGACTTTGGAATACTATTAGATAAGGTCATGGTAATGATAGTTTCACGATTGCCACGACAGAAAGCAAGTTCAAAGGGTACCGCTAGAAGGATACCTTTAGACATCGTATATATAATATTACTACTTGTTATTGGCGCAATTGCATATCCATATTTAGTCCCATTTGAAATCGATGCGCCTATAATATACTGGATCCCAATGGGGATAATACTTTCCTTGACTTTAGTAGTACTATACGATTTAACAAAAACAATCTATTTGATTGTAGAAAAAAGAATTCAAAAGATTGCTGACAGATTCGCAGAAAAGTTAGAGAAAGAGAAGGTAATTCCAGTACCACCGGAGGAAGAAGAAAAAATTATCTCTGCGGATGATGATTTCGGAGGATTTTAACAGGAGGATTAAAAATTGCCTCCAAGCTTCAAGTCCATAAAGATTCCGGCAGTATATTTTAGAGAATTGATACTAAAATCATTAGGAATACCCAATAATTTACAACCAGAATATAACATAGATGAATCACTAATAAGTGCAAATAAAGTAGTCATTATCATAATAGATAATTTTGGACTTTTTGAAACAGTCGTCTATAAGCCAGAAACTTTGATCAAAAATCTCGAATTAATAGCATTATTGGAAACAAACAATCCTTATGCAATACCATTACTATCAGAAATAATCTACGGAGCACAACAACAAACAAATGATAATCTATTAAGACGTGTATATATAGATGGGAAAAATACTACATTTATTGGAAGAAAAGAAGACATCGCGACATTTGTACCTCCAGAAGTCAAATCTATTGAATGCAGAGATGATATGACAGCTTATGTTCAAGCAACAAAGGTCATAAATAGACAAGATCTTGTCTTTATCCATTTTCTTGATTTTGAATTTCTATATGCACAATATGCACGCCAAACGCCGCCTGAAAAATTAATCCAAAAATTAATTACACGTACAGACAATTGGGTGAAAATACTATATAGACAAGCAGAATCAAATACGTTGTTCATAATTATAGGAAATCATGGAAGACATGAATTGCCTATGCAGTATGAAGGAAAACTTGCTGAATGGCGAAAAGCAAATGCTCCAGTAGCGATTTTATTTAAAAAGAAATAAAAATGGGACTTAAAAAATAATACTGAGGGGATAGATAAGAACTGCGATCAGTCCCATAAAGATACAGAATTTTGAGAAATCAATAGTTTTAGCGATACGCAAAAGCGCAGTCATAGTAATGAATCCAACAATAAAGGCTACAAGTTCTGCAATTCCTAAAAACACAGGCTCTCCAGGAAGTACAAAACCAGATTTCAGATTTTCAAAAAAGAACGCACCTAAAATTGCGGGGATACTCATTAGAAAGCTATATTTGAGAGCTGTCTCTTTCTCGATTTTTTGAAGCAATAATGTAGCAACAGTTACACCCGAACGACTAATTCCGGGAAGAATTGCAAATCCTTGCATAAGTCCTGTTATGAACATAATTTTACTATCTACAGATTTATTTTCGAACATTCTTTTTGATGAAATAGCCAAGATAATACCAGTGATAATTAACAAAACACCAATTAATAAATTCAAGAATTCGCCTTGTGCATTATTTATAAAAGACTCAAAGAACAAATACATTGGAATACCACTAATTGCAGTAGCAATAGTTGCAATCAAAAGCAATTTGAAATCAAGCCTATTATTAAGAGTAAGAATATTTAGTATCTCTTTGGGATATCGCGCAACTACTGAAGCAGCCGTACCAACATGCAGCCAAATCACAAGAACAAAAGCTTCATAGGGATTGATAGATGATGCAAAATTTAGAAATAACATTAGTTGCCCTTCACTGCTGATAGGTAACCATTCAGCTAGACCTTGTAAAAGTGCAATAATAATATACTCAATAGGATCCATGTTCGTAACCTTCATAGTATTTTATGATACATAAGTCGTTGTGTAAATAAATCAAATAACTTTTAAGATTCGCTATAATCTATTGGCATACCACATAATAGGAGATTACAAAAGTGGCGTATGACGAATCAAAATATCGCTCTTCAGAAAACACAAGAATAATGGAACTAATTAAAGAACATTCAAGATATAGTACTCAAGCCGTAAATGAACTCATACAAATAATCGATGAATGGATACACAATGGTAAGAAAATCGAAGAACACCTTAAGAAACTAACAGATCTAGAAGAAAAAGGAAATCGTCTTAAAAAACAAATACTTGTAGATTTATCAAAAGCCACAGGACTAATACTTAGAGAAGATTTCATGAGAGGCGTTTTAAACAACGATAAATTAATAGACGGCGCCGAAATCGCAGGATACAATCTTTCATTGCTACTAGATATGTGGACCCCAACAGGAGATTTTGCAGAAAAAATATTAACGTACGGAGATCTTCTCCAAAAAGAAGTTGCAAAGCTGAGAGAATCAACAATTATGCTCACAACAAATAACAATAAAGCGATAGAAATTTCTGATGTCGTAAGAGATATTGAAAAACAACTAGATAACATGCAACGAGAAATTCTCCATGATATATACAAAATGGATATTCCATTAAAAGTCTTGATGCAATTCAAAGATTTCATAAATGCGATGGAAGAGATTGCAAACTATGCAGAAGACTCCGCTGAAAATGTATTAATACTTGCTCTTGCATATATGGCATAAGAGGAACCCACAGATGAGCGATAATAAAAAAATAAGAGCGGAACTAATAGGTACTAGAATAATAGTGTGGAACATTGAAGACGCATCGACACTCTATGCTAGTGGATTTTATGGATTACCAGTAGGTATTAGAAAGCCCAAAAATTTCGATTTTCAAAGACCTCTCGAATTATCATTAATAGAAGCATGCTATCTTATAGAAGAAAACAGAATTGAAGTATATGATAGCGAAAATTCAAAAATTGTGGATATAGATACACTAAAAAAAATAGCAGAAGAAAATGTGCCTCATTTTGAAGAGCGATATATTGTATATAAAGATCTCAGAAAAGCAGGATACGTAGTAAGACCGGGACTTAAATTTGGAACCGACTTCGCCATCTACGAGTACGGACCGGGAATAGATCATGCACCATTTATGGTACATGTACATCCAAAAGCGATCGGAGTTCAACCAATTGATATCGTTAGAGCAGGACGTCTTGCAACTACAGTAAGAAAAAGATTCGTTGTAGCAACTGTAAAAGAAAACGGTGAAGTCGCATATTATGCATTCCAGTGGTATAAACCATAAACCGAAGAGCTTTTAACACACAATTTCCTTAAAAAATATTGAAATAATAATTCCAATGGTGACACTTATGGCGGATAAAGCACAAAATGCTAAAGATATGGCAGCTCTTATGGCGAAAGCGTGGGAAAACACACCGAGTGTAATTATTAGTACTGAAGACTATCTATATGCATTATTCCCAACTGATGAAAAGAGAGAAAAATGGACTGAAGCTTCCTTGACATTTCCAGACCTCACATTAGAGACACGGGAACTCGACACAAAACTTGCATTAGAATATCTAATAGAGGAAATTACAAAAGGTATGCCAAACTATGGAGAGGTCCCAATAGTAACTTCCAAAGGAGAATTCGATCAAGCAGTTGCTAGACTTAAAGAGTATGTATAAAAACATGAGACGCAATAATTTTTCTTCTTTTTAATTATATCTCGGGGCATAAACAAACATGACGATGAGATTCACACACCCGCTTTTTAATACAAGAACAAGGTTCAATATTTCGAGAAAGTATACCTTTCGCATTGAACATGATATAGGTATGTTCCTTAAAGATGACAAAATAGTAGCAAAGATGAACAAACAAGCATCAAGAGCTATAGACATGATCTCAAAGGGACATCCATTACAACATATAATAAAAATGATTACATACATTCAGAAAGATATAGATAATTTGATAAGCTTTATCGAGAATATGATTCAGTTAGGATTTCTTAAAGTACAAGGGGAATCGACTTGACTGAGAAAATAAAATGTCCAAACTGTGGTCTTGAAATAGATCCGAATTGGGAATATTGTGTTTTTTGTGGAGAACCAATAAAGGAAACTACTACAATGAAAAAAGAAGAACCACCAACACCATCAGAGTTTAAGACTTTAATTAAAGAAATACTCATGGAACGTGCAGAATTTGAAACTATTAATAAAGAACTAGAAGAAATTCTACGACAAATAGATGCAGTCAAACATGTATTAGAACTTAATGTAACAGAGAAGTCAAAAGTACTCAAACAAATTTCTTATTTAAAAAACCGGTTAAGAACACTAAAAGAACAAAAGCAGAAGTTAACACATCATGAAGAATCTATTTTATTAGAACAGCTTATCAAACAGAAAGAAGAACTTGCTGCAAAACTCGATGAACTTAACAAAATGAAAAAAACAATGGATAAAGTCGTCTATAAAGAAATGAAAAAAGAACTAGAAACACAATATGAAAAAGTCGAGAAAGACCTCAAAGAAGAAGTAAAAGAAGCTAAAAAAACACTCAAAGATTTCAATAAAGAACTAATTGATCTAAAAAGGAACTATGAAAGATTAGTTGCGAGTTATAAACTTGGAAATATTGATGAATCCGAATATAATGTAAGAAAGACTGAATTATCTTTTAAAATTTCTAAAATGGAATTAGCTATAAAAATTCTTCAAGACATGATTGAAAAAGCAGATTAGTATGGAGCTTGAAAATAATGTCAGGCTATAAAAAATGCACTCCAACATGCAAGTACTTCAGATGTGAGAAAAGACCAAGTGCACTTACAATTAAGAAAAAAGGACAAAAACGCATCATTTGGTGTACATGGGCCAATGATTGGTGCGTTGGACCTGATTGCAAATTTGCTTCATGTTCAATTCAAAAGATGACACCCGATGGAAAGTGTCTTCTAACAAAGAAAAAGAAAAAGCCAAGACCAGAGGATGATATGATCCTCGATTGGAAACCAGATGTAAAAATTAGCAATAAGCTCATAAAAAAGCGCTTTGGTAAAAATCTTGATGACCTAATTGATTAAACACCAACAATGTTAAAAATTAACAAACCGATTCAATATTAAAAACAAAAAGAGTTGAAATACAATGGAATTAAGACCAAGAGCAAGAGCATTGGTTACCATAATGATTGGGCTATCATTACTAAGTATCGGATTAGTATTAAACCAAATAGCGCATATACTATCATTAATGAATCACTAAACGAGGGTGATTTTTAATTGCAAACCAAAAAGATATGCAGTGTCGTTGGCTGTGAGGAAGAATCATACAAAACGATGTCAAGAGAACGCATCAACAAATCTGTCATTGAAGCAGGATTAAAATTAAAAAGTTCCAAAGATAAGAAGGCACACTTTTGCAAAAAACACTGGAAAGCAGTCAAAAAGTATTGGAAGAAAGAAAATAAAACTGAAAGAATGCGATATATGTAAAGATTTAATCTTTAATTTTTCTTTTTTATTTAATTAAAAAAAGAAAAGCCAAAAAAGGCTATAAAATCAATTTTAGTTCTATTGCGTCATTGGGGCATACGTGCTTGCATTTCATACATAAAATGCATTCACTATCATTTACACGTTCAAATGGATATTCAAGTATCTTCACGCCCATAGGACATGCTTGCTCACATAGGTTACATACTGAAGGTGTGCATTTTGCAGGATTTCTGGCAATTGCTAAGAAACTGTGCTTGCTTACCATTCCCATAAGGGCGCCTGCAGGACATAAATAGCGACAGAATGGTCGGTCAATAAATACGGAAATAAGTAGTATGAATACTAGAATAAACATTTGAAGCCAGAATAGGGTTGTCCAATCAAATATTACATTAAGTGTATCTAAACTTGTTGGGAATAATCCACGAGAGATCATGTCAGGAATGTATACGAATAGTATAGTTGCAGGATTTACGGGATCAAAAGGTGCATTTGCAAATGGACCTAAGGCAGGAATAATACCTTCACTAATTCCAGTTGCTTTGGCAATGCCCACCCATGCAGCAAGAATGAGCACAACCATAAGGATATAGATCTTAATTTCGCGATATCCTTCTTCTGTTCGCTTCGATGGGCGTATTTTGTCACGCTTCAGATAACCCGCAAAATCCTGAATTGCACCAAATGGACAAATCCAGCCACAGCCTGTTCGACCTAAGAATGTAACAACTAACAATAATATACCTAATGCAAGGAAGGGAGCTGCAGGACTTGTCAATTCCCATTCAATTACATCAAAAATACCTGCAAACATTGCATAGGGTGCATGAGGACTACTTAAAATTGGAAGAATCGGCATGACTTGTCTAATTTGTTCAAAGAAGTCAATAAGCATGTTATGACCATAAATTTGAATGATATAATAACCATTAATTATAAGCAAGAAGAAAATCTGTACAACATGCCTTAACGTCATTAAATTGAATATTCTTCGGAGTATATTCTTTTGAGGTTTCTCTTTTGTTTCCTTTTCAGTCTGAGTCTTGCTCATAGTTTCTCACGTCCAATGGGTTGCGCTCTGCAAGTTTTCATACGAACAATGTTAAAAACATTGTGCTCATATGATACTTTAAGACACAAGCATTCGTGTTGACTTTTCAGTTAAATATATTATTATAATGGATTAATTATTGAACTTACATTTACAAATAAAAATATTGCCAAAAAAAGAAGGAATCAATTTAAGAAACGATTCCTTCACGCTCGAAGATTTTCGCACCAATTACTAAAAACACAAGAGTTGAAACTACAAGATATGCAATATTAAATAATAACTGATAAACAGATGCTGTGTGCAATAATACACCATTTAGGAACAATACCGCATGTGTAAATGGAATAGCCGCTATCATAAAACCAAAGATGCCCCCGATACTTTCAATGCTTCCCGTGAATGAGAGAATTCCAATAGCCATTGTAGGGATCATTAGGGCTAAATTATTGATAGATTCAGCGGAAGCTTGATCTTTAGCAAGGCATGAAATTACAACACCAATCCCAAGTGCGCATAGTGCAACTAGCATTTGACTGAATGCAATCAATGGCATAATTGATTCACTTACGGTAAAGTATGATGCATAGGAGCCTAAATCGCCTAACGCAAGGTATATCATACCGTTATAGAGTTCAATACCAACAATTGTGAAGATTGCATAAACCCCTGTAAGTACAAGTCCCGCAAGAACCTTTCCGGTTAGTATTTTCAAGCGGCTCATAGGTACAACTAACAGCGCCTCAAGTGTTCTACGTTCGCGTTCGCCTGCAAAAGATTGAGAAACATAAGGTGCAGGTGCAACCACAGACATTAACATAACTAAGAAGATTGCTAATTGAAATCCATAAGTTGCTTCTTTACTAACTGGAATTTCCTCAACTTTCAATTCACGTATTACAATATCAATATAATTTTTTGAGAAATATTCAATGGCTTTTGCCACAGATGTTGCTTTTGTTGACGCTGTATCAACATAGATTTTTAGAACCGTAGTATTGTAAGATACTAGCATTTGCGTAAAATTAGCTGGTATATATATCCAGATCCCAACACTACCATCGGCTACAAGTTTTTGACCATACGTAGCATTTATCTCAATTAATTCGCCAATTCCAAGATATGTTGCGTTGCCTTCAATGGCATTGATTAGTTCACCACCGATTGGTCCCACATCATCGTTTGTATAATAAACCGTTTGACCGCCACTTGTAGCCTGACCAAACATGTACGCTAGAAATACACCCTGAAAACCCCATGCGATCAACGGACCGACAATAAACCCAAACATCAACCACTTGGACCTATACGCAGATTTTAACTCCTTTTTAAACAACCAAAATAATGGTTTCAAGATCATTCACCTCTCACAAGAGATACAAAAACTTCCTCTAGATTTTTAGCTTTAAATTGCTCTTCCAGGTCATCAGGTGTCCCAATTCCAACAATACGTCCTTTATTCAAAATTGCCACTTCACGACATAATTCAGAAACTTCATGTAGATCATGAGTTGTCAAAATTATAGTACGATTATGATTTGCACTAAGTTCTTTTAATAATTCTCGAATTGTCTTAGCACCAATGGTGTCTATACCAGTCGTGGGCTCATCAAGAAAAATAATATCAGGATCTGTAATTAATGCACGAGCCACTAATACTTTTCGCTTCATGCCTCCAGAAAATGATTTTGTAATATCATCAGCCCGATCCTCTAAACCTACTTGCTTTAATAATTTATCAGCTCTTTCTTCAAGTACGTCAGTAGGTATTCCATAAAGACCACCAAAATAAATTAAATTCTCACGTGCAGTAAGATATTCGTATACTCCAGATTCTTGGGGCAGTAATGCAATTCGAGGCCGAATTTTTTCAATTTCATATAAGATGTCATAACCCAAAACTTTTGCACTACCCGATGTTGGTTTCAATAATCCAGTTAAGACTCGAATTAATGTGGTTTTCCCTGCCCCATTAGGACCTAATAGACCAAAGACTTGACCCGCAGCTATCTTCAAATTAATATCTTGAATGGCAATAGTCTCATTCTTCTTTCCTTTGCGAAAAATTTTAGTTAGATTTTCAGTTTCTATTGCGGTCGTACTCAAACTTGCCACCACAAAAGGAATAAATCATAATGCTTTATTAAGTTCTAGTAATGAGTGATATATGAGGCAAAAAGACATGACAAATCTAATTTCGCTTATGGATATATCAACAGATGAGTTTATGAATTTATTAAAAGCGCCCATCAAGGAGAAAGAAAACGCCCAAAACATCACAATTACACCTAAGGACTCATATCTTGCAGGAATTGAAAAAATCGCATTACATAGAGCATTATTTTTGAAAAACATTCAGAACACAGACATTGATTTGAAATTGATACCACGCGGACCTGTTGAATCATTTATAGACATTATAAAAGCATATGAAATATCAACAGATATTCTGTCAATATATTATCCACAAATAGGAACTGCACGAGGGTCAGGATACAATACTATACGTGCAATGTCAAAGATAATAGACTGCCCAATTATAAATATGGGTTCTGATTCGGTCAAACCATCCGAAGGAATATCTCTGGCCAGATATATTACACAAAACATAGATCTAGAGAATAAGACTGTTGCATTAACATGGGTATTTGGAACACATAATGAAATTGGATTTGTACATAGTTATGTTTTAGCATTAGCACATTTAGGTGCTCAATTGACAATTTCGTCTCCAAAACAATTTAGAATTGAACGAAAATTAAAGCATGCTGCAAAAGATATTGCAAAACGAAATGGTGGCTTTATTCAGGAGACTAACGATTATATTACAGATGCAGATATATTAATCGTTGCAAATTGGGCATCATTAGATTTGCTAAGTTCTCCAGATTTACATGATAGAATAAGACGCGAGAACATCGAAAGATATTTTACAAAATTAGAAAAGGAAACACAACAAGTGATTTTAGGTGAAGGCATTATAAGAGAAGTTAGTGTGTCTAATGAAATTTTTGAACAGTTCAAAAGCACTTCGCCAATTGGAAGACATAAAGAAAAAGTTATTGCATATCAAAAAATAATCGAAATGATACGAGGCGAATGATGATGACTTTAGCAGACATTATAACAAATGAAAATATTCGATTTATTTTCGCAGGTGGTAAAGGCGGCGTTGGAAAAACATCCACGGCATCAGCAATTGCGATACGATCCGCAGAATTAGGATTTAGGACTTTAGTCCTTAGTACAGATCCGGCACATAGCTTAAGTGATAGCTTAGATCAAGATTTGTCCGGTGGCGAAATAATTCCGGTAGAAGGAGTACCAAATCTATATGGACTTGAATTAAATACAGAAAAAGCATTAGAGGAAACTCGAAGTTATCTTTCAATGCAAATGGATAATCAAATTCAACTTCCAGGTTTTGAAGATTTAACATCATTAACCCCACCGGGCTCTGATGAAGCTATGGCTTTTGCAAAAGTTCTAGAATTCATAGAAAATCCACAATTTGATAGAATTGTTTTTGATACCGCACCTACGGGCCATACATTGAGATTGCTCTCATTACCCGAGATGTTAGATAGTTGGGTTGGAAAATTAATTACATTTAGAATGAGACTTTCATCCGCATTTTCAGCAATCAAGCGAATGTTCGGTTCGTATGATGACCAAGAAGATAATTCATTAGAAATGCTTCAAGAAATGAAACGACGAATTACAATTGCACGTGCGGAACTAACAGACCCAAAAACAACATCATTTGTAATAGTGATGATTCCGGAAGCAATGTCTGTTTTTGAAACAGATCGCCTCATTTCTGCACTAAATGAATACATGATTCCAGCAAATCACATTGTAATAAATATGGTATACCCAGAAAATCCATCATGCCCATTTTGTACCGCACGATATAATATGCAGCAGAGAAACCTAAAGGACATATTGGAATTATATAGTGATTTCGAGATAATTCAAGTGCCATTATTTCCAGAAGAAGTGAGAGGATTAGATAAACTGAGAGAGGTCGCAAAAATACTTATGGGTGAAAATATGTAGTAGTTTATTAATGGACTATAATAAAATAAAATGATGATGAAAAATGAAAAGAGATATGAAGCGAAAATTAATGACTATTGGCTTGTTAATGCTTTTCATAGTCTCGATAATAGCTGGCGTTTGGTTCCTATTCTATCCGGATTGAAGGCTTAAATTGCCTTCACCGGTTTAACTACTGGCGGACGAGTTTTGTAAAGGATTCGCTCACCACAGTGGGGACACTTGACACCGGGTAATTGCCCAAGATCTTCAATAGAGACTTCTTGTTTACATTTCATACAAATATAGGGCAAACAAAATCACCTCTTTATATTGTTAGAATAAAAATATTTTTTTCTTTTGAAGTTTATGGTTTGAATGTATTCATTCATTGGACAACACGTCCTTCCAATAATCGGTCGGAAATAACACGTATGATCTTTACTCTCAAAAAAGTTCCGGAAGAAAAATCTCCTTTTACAGAAACTACAGGCTCAGGCCCGATTGGATATGTAATAGTATAACCACGGGGATTCTTTAAAGGTTCTGCAGCTACAACATCAATAATTTTTCCAATGTATTTTTTCTTAATTTCTGCATTGATTTTTTCAGCAGCACGAACTAATATCATACTTTCAGAAGATAAATTGGAAGATTCCTCGGGCATTCCATAAAATGCACTACGAGGCAATGAGCGAAATCCATAAAGAATTATACGAGATGCGCCCATATTATAGATTTTCCACATAAATTGTTCAGTTTTAAGAACTGTCTTTTTTGTTTGACCAGGAAGCCCGTGTATGAAATAAACAAAAGGAGATAAGCCATATGATACTGCAGTACGCACAGCATTTAAAACAACTTGTGGCGAACCAGGTTTACCTATCGATAGATAGTGAGAAGTGTCTCCAGTCTCACATCCAATATTTAAAGATGAATTAGGAAGATATTTTGCAATAACTTTTGCGACTTCTTCGTCGAGGAGACATGCCTTAATATTCTCAATTGTTACGTCAGTTTGCTTCCCTTTTGATTTTATAATATTTGTAATTTCAATTAAAAGGTCCTCAATAGCCTCCACATTTGCCTTTGGTTCACATGGATCAGTCATAGGTCTCCCATGAAGTCTTTGCCAATCCAAAAAGTCAGGAGCTTCAAGTAATATTCGTGAAACACCCAATTCTACAAGTTCTTCGATTTCCTTAATTATCGACCATTTAGATCGACTTCTAGGAGCGCCCCAAACATTCGGAACACTACAAAAACCACAACCGGGAGGAATATCAACCGGGCATTTCATACGTAATTCTAAAGGTCCAGAAAAGCATAATTTACAATCAATACATTTCTTTCCATTAGCAAGAGTTAGTGTTGTTCGATAAAAATTGCTACAACCACGTAGTACATTAACATAAATTTTACTCGCACGATAATAAGGATAATCGACAATACGCTGTGTACTGGGTATAAAATTATCATATTCATCTTGTGATAATAGTTCTTGAGATTGTGTTTCTATCACTTTATTATCAAAAAATGCAATTCCTTTTTGATTATAGAGATCTAATCGTTTGCCCTCGAAAAATCCAGATTTTGCTAATTCAAATACGGTCCGTTCGCCTTCACCAATTACTAAAATAGATCTTTTATCTTTAGACAAAATATGTGAGGGATCACTTGTAACTGGTCCGCCTATTAAGACTCGACGATCCCTACGCTTGTACCATTTTTTTACTATCTTGAAAATTGCAGGCATATCCATAGTCATACCGCTAATCGCTAAATTTGTTGCAGAAAACAATTTTCGAGGGTGTAATAGCGCAAATTCGCCAGTCATTATTTTAACTGTATAATCAAGTCGTTCTAAAACACCCGCAATGGCACGAGGACCAGAACCAATAGAATTTCTAGAAAAGCGACGCCGCCCTGAACCAGTGCCCAATGCGTCAACTATTAGAACATCGACTTTTTGCATATTACATCAATACCAGAATCATTGTTAAATACGATTAAAGAGTAAATAACATATAATATAAATATGATTTGCGTTGAGAACATATTTAGTAAAGTAGGTAGGTAATAAATATGAGCGAAGAAGAAAAGCAACAAATCGAAGAAAAAGAAGAGAATGAAGAAAAAGAAGAAACACCATTAGAGAAATATATTCGAGCTGGAAAAATAGCAAAAGAAACATTAGAACTTGCAAAAACATTAGTAAAACCAGAAGCGAAAGTCGTTGATATTGCCGAACAATTAGAACAATTCATTTTAGATAAAGGTGGAAAATGGGCATTTCCTGCAAATATTTCAATTAACAATCACGCAGCACATTATTCTCCACCACTAGATGATAAAACAGTAATTAAAGATGGAGACGTTGTAAAAGTAGATGTTGGAGTTCATATAGATGGATACATAGCTGATACTGCGATTACTATCAGTTTAAATCCGGAATATGATAGCTTAGTAAAAGCATCAATCGAAGCTACAAAAACAGCCATAGATCTATTAAAGCCAGGAGCAAATCTTGGAAAAATAGGTGCATCTATCGAAGATACAATCAAATCTTTTGGGTTCCTGCCAATTAAAAACCTATCAGGACATCAATTAGGAGAATATGAGCTCCATGGAGAAAAATCAATACCTTTGATTGGTGTTGAAAAAGATGATGTGGTGGAAGAAGGCGAAGCATACGCGGTGGAAACCTTTGCTACAAATGGTTCGGGCTCAGTACATGACTTACCACAGACATATATATTTATGCTATTACCAATAAGAGTCCCAGTTCGTTTCAAGGGAACTAGACAATTTTTGGGATTTGCAAGAAAAGAATATAGTACACTACCATTTGCAGAACGTTGGGTTGCAAAAAGAATGAAAAAGGCCTCAATGCATCTGGCAATAAGAGAATTACAACAAACAGGCGCATTACACAGTTATCCAGTCTTAGCAGACAAAAAGAATAGCATTGTAACTCAAAGTGAGCATACAGTTATTATTGAGAGCGGTGGGGCACGCCCAACAACAATGTAAAGGTAAAGGAAATGGAGCATATATGCTCCAAAACTAATTTTACCATATAATATCAATATTTTCCTCGGGAAATCCTTCTTGAACTAGAATTCCCTTTAATTTATCACGATGATCGCCTTGTAATTCAATATGACCATCTTTTGCAGTACCACCACATGCACACTTTGTCTTCAAACGAGTAGCTAATGCATTGAGGTCAACTTCTTTTTCATCGACCCCATCAACGATGGTCATGAGTCTACCCCATTTACGCTTCTCAACAAAAACTTTGATCTTCTGCTCACCCTTTGAGATCTCGCCACATACGCAGAGATCTTTGGGTAATCCACAAACCGGACAAATTTCGTCATCTGTCACTCAGCATATTGCTCCTTTACTAACTTTTTATTATTAATTGTTCCAAATACCTCTTAAAAGTTATTCTCTTAAGGTTTTTTCAATTTCGGTACTTAATCGAGTCATAATTAAGAAGATATATCCGAGATTGGCTTTTTTATTTGCCAAAACTACAAGAATTGCTTCAGAACCCGCACCAGCAATAATTATGTAACCATTCTCGCCTTCTACAAGGACTCTATTGAACTGCCCGCGATTTAACTCTGCTGTAGCGCGCTCTGATACTGCAAGAATTGCAGCAGCCATAGCTGCAACTACACCTTCATCTACATTATCTAGATTTGCAGAACTAATAGGAAGTCCTTGTGTGGATATAATAGCACTTGCTTCAACTTGACCACGTGAGCTTTTTTCAAGTTCCTTGAGTATATTTAAGAGTATTTCATTTCTCGTTGACAATAGCCAATCACCAGTTTATTATTAAAGTAATTTAGTGCATAACACCTATTTAATTTTTTCATTACATTCTATGATTTAAATTGAACTCTTTAGTGCAGAAATTTGCTCTTTTAGCGCCTTTCCGCCATCTTTTAGTACAGTCCGCTCAACAAAGGTTCCTTGCACAACAATACTTGCGCCACTCTTGGCTGCAGTGATCAAATCTTCTTTTGTAGTTAAGCCACCACCTACAACTATAGGGATTGAGGTATACGATGAAACCGCCTTTATGATTGCAGGAGGAACACCACCTATATCCGAGCCACTTCCAGCTTCAAGATAAACCATCTTAAAACCAAGTAATTCTGCAGCCAATGAATATGCTAATACAAGTTTAGGTTTATCGCGTGGAAACAGACGAGCTTCTCCAACCCATCCTGCGGTTTTTCCGGGTTCAATAAGTAAGTATGCAAGTGATATAGGCTCAATACCGGACTGCTTTACAGGAACCGAAGCTAATGCTTGGGCACCGATGATCCAATATGGATTTGATGAATTCAATAAGCTCATAAAGAAAATCGCATCAGCATAAGGAGATATTCCAGTTATATTTCCAGGAAACAATATGGTCGGAACATCTACAGATTCAGTTATTGCTTTAACTGACTGATTAATTATACCAAAAGCTGTACTACCACCGATCATGATCGCATCAGTACCGGCTTTTTCTGCAAGTACTGCCATTTTTACTGTATCTTCAATTGATCTATCTAGAGGATCCGGATCTAATAATGTAAAGTGTAATACTTTGTCTTTTTCGAGCTTTTCCGTGATATAGTTCCAAACCTTACCCATAGTCACATACCTTCATCATTATTAGTAATTTTGATTTTAATGAGCATAGGTACAATTAAAGTCTTTTTATTTATTTAGAGAAATACACCTATATAAACAGCGCGTGTAAAAAGAATGAATAATCTACAAAATTTGAAATAAAAATAACAGATATTTTTAAAAAATGTAAAAAAAGAATAAAAAGAAGATTATTACTCAATTACGCCATTCTCACGATTGAATAACGCGAGCTCAAAGTTTTGTGTTAATTTTATTGCTTTTGTTGGACATGTCTCTTCACATTGAGCGCAAAATACACATTTATCAATGTGGCAAATTGGACGCTTTCCTGTCTTTGTAGTTTCACCCTCACGGCATTCAACCATGACTATGGCAAATGATGGACATACGCGCTCACACAGACTACATCCAATACATTTGTCCAAATACAATTCCCATTTGCCACGTAAATCTTGGGGAATATTGACTTCATCCTTTGACAAAGGATATGAAGTTGTTGCGCTCTTCTTGAAAGCATGCCTTAGCAATTCACCAATCATCTTACCAGGAACTGGACACATATTATAGCCCCCATAATGCTAATACACTCGGCAAATGTACTAGTAATAGCACCAAAATTGCCAGAGGAAGTAAAATTTTCCATGACGCATTTATAATTTGGTCAATTCTTAGACGAGCCATTAGAGCTCTAAACAAGCTTAGTATTAATATTATCAAGAAAGACTTGAACAGGAATACTAGAGGATAATACAGTAATCCAAAGTATGTGGTAGCCGCAAGAGTAGCAATAGACTGAGCCCAATCAAGTGGAATAAATTCAAACAAGAAGGGGCCGCCTAAGAATATAGCTGTTGCAATACCTGCGCCAAACACTAGTTCGAGATCTGAAACCATCGAGAGCAATGCCAGTTTTTTACCAGAATATTCTACTTTCCAACCTGCAACAATTTCAGTTTCAGCATGTGAAACATCGAATGGCACTCGTTCTAGTTCTGCTTCTAATGCGATGACATAAATTATAAATCCAAACATTATTGGAAATATTGCAATAAATGGTAAGCCGTGAGTTAGTTGATACGTGATAATTGTGGATATATTTAGACTGCCGACGATAACTGCAGGAGTTAGTAAGGAAATAATTAATGGCAATTCATAAGCAATCATAAGCAATCCGGTACGAGTACCACCCGCAATAGCAAAAGGACTTGATGAAAACCATCCAGAAAGCATAATTACAGCCATGATCAATGAAGACCCAAACAAAACAAATAGAAGGTCGCCTTCAAATGAAATAATTCCTTTTGCACCAGTGATGGGTATAAACATCAATAAGAATAGAATTGTAATTGCGATTACAATTGGAGCTGCTTTGAACCCACGCTTGTTACTCTGTTCAGGAGTTAGATCTTCCTTAGACAATAATTTTAAGAAATCGGCAAGAGGCTGTAGGAACCCTTTCTTACCTGTGAAATAAGGCCCTACTCTATTCTGTAATTTAGCGTAAAATTTACGGTCTACCCATTCCCACAATAGAGCAACAAATGTCAGGAAGAATATTCCGGGAAATATCAATACTTGCAAGAAAAACATAAGGGATTCCATAATAATCTCCATTTACTTCACCTCAGGCTTCCTCATTATTTCCACTCCAATCCTTTCTGAGTGGATATTGACCTTCGGGCCACGTATCTGGAAGTTCCACATGCTTTAGTTCTTCATCACGACCCTCAATATTAATACCAAACATTTCATGTGCTTCACGTTCAGCCATATCAGCACCAGGGAATAGATCAATAATCGTGGGGACTGAAGGGTTATCATGGGGTAATTTTACTGTAAGGGTCAACTCAATCTTATCTTCATGCAAGAACAAATGATATAGCATTTCAAAATGATCTTTCATGTCAACTCCACTTATCGTGGATAAATAGTACAAGTTGCGATTATCAATTAAGAATTGGAGTGTATCTCTTAGTTTTGAAACGGGAATCTCAGCCCACACTCTATGGCGACGCTGAATATTAATGTCCTTTAAGTCGTCACCCAAATATTTCTTCAGCATGGATACTATTTCATTTTCAGCTGCTAAATTTTGATCACTCATTGCTTTCACCTTTTTCGAGCTTTTCTAATAGGGCTGCTACGGCTTGAATAATTGCTTCAGGCTTAGGTGGACAACCAGGCACATACGCAGCAATTGGTAAAGCTTTATCGGCTCCTTTTAATGTATTGTAACTACCTGCAAAAACACCGCCACTTAAAGCGCAACTTCCAATTGCAACAACAAACTTTGGCTCGGCCATCTGCTCATAAACACGAATTGCTCGTTCTCTAGCCTGTGCAGTCATAGTACCAGTAAGAAGCATAATATCTGCGTGCCTAGGACTACCCATTAATTTGACACCAAAGCGTTCAAGATCATAACGAGGAGTCAATGCCGCTACTATTTCAATATCACACCCATTACAGCTACCACTATTCATGTGGATAACCCAAGGTGACTTTAACCTAGCCCATTTTGCAATTTTTGCAAGAACCACTAATATCAACTCCTAACAAACTGTAGTACATTGCTTTGTAGCAAGCAATGCGAACAGGGTCACAATTAGATATACACTAACAGCAAGTGGATTTACTTGCCATGCAAGAATTGATAATATCAACGACTCAAATACAATAAACATGAATACAAAATTCAGCATTTGTGCCCTGAACTTTAGCTTTCCAATTTTTACTTTTTCACCTGAGCCATACGGCTCAACTGCAGCACCAGAAGTTCTTGGTGGAGGCGCCATTTTACGCGCTAGTAAGTATAATACCCCAATGAAACATAGTGCTGCAAGTATTATAATATTTACCTGCAGTAACATACTTAATTCCATCATTGCCTAGCCACCCATTCGCGATATATTCCAGTGTTTAATCAAATTTATTCCTATTTAAATTAAGTGGAATAAGAAACTTAAATGTTTAGTTATTGAGCACATAAATTTTCAATATTTGACATAGAAAGCGCAAACTATGATTAATCAATATCAAAAAAGATTGATTCTGAACATGGCTATTTGGTATAAAACTTCAAATTTGAGAATAACATTCAAAATTCTAATATAATCGTAATAGTCAGCAATTTAAATGGGTACAAAAATCAATAGGACTTGTAGATGAAAATGGTAAATATTGTCATAATTGGACATTTTAGTATAGACACGATTATCATTGATAACGAGAAATGGCAGGCATTAGGAGGCGTACCTGCATATTCACAAGTCATACCAAAACTCGGTGAAACTGTTGGTGTTGTATCAATTGTGGGTACAGATTTCCCAGATGCGTTCTGGAAGAGCTTGAGAGCATCTGGCATAGATCTAAGAGGAATACATGTTAAAGGTGAACATAGTACGTCATTTACAAACATATACGATAAAGAAGGAAACAGAATACAAATTGTGGAACACGTTGCTCAGAAGATAGAGCTTCAAGACATACCCGAGGAATATCAAAATGCAAAATGGATTCATATAGGTCCAATTTTGAACGAAATAGATACTAAAACAATATTACAACTTGAAAGAAACGGATTTACAATTTCGATAGATCCTCAAGGCTTTTTAAGAAAACGATTAAATGATGGCAGAATAGTTCCACAAAAATGGAAAGATGCAAATAGAGTACTTGAGAGAATTTTTCTTTTAAAATGTGATGAACGTGAAATTGTAGAATTAACAGGTACTGAGGATATAGGAACAGCTGCTAAAGCCATCATAGATTTGGGAACAAGAGTTGTAATTGTAACTCGCTCTGAACGAGGTTCTATAATATTTACTAACAATAAAGAATATAAGATTCCAGCATATTTGCCTGAGAAAATCGTAGATACAACAGGTGCAGGAGATACATATATGATGGGATTTATCGTCGAATTCTTAAAAACAAAAAGTATTAAAAAAGCAGGACATTTTGCTTCAGCAGTAGCATCATATAATATAGAAACAAAGGGGCCTACAGGATTCCCGTCTAGAAAAAGCGTAAAAAAACGAATGCAAACAGGCAAATGGATAAATACAAGTAAGGCTTCAGAAATATGAGGGTTGGATATGAAACAAGACATTGATAAATTAATGGATCTATTTGATTTAGATGTAATTTTACATTCGGGCAGTGGTTTCATTAGCCCAACAATCTACTATCTTACTGGATTTTTATCACCAGATGAAATCACATATGTAAAGCATAAGGATTCAGAACCAATGGTGGTTACAGCATTCAATACCTGTGAGCGCGTTAAAAAGCAAACAGAAATCAAGAATGTTAAGGATATTACTGAGATTTATGTAAAAATGATGTCTGAGGGCATAAATATCCGCGAGAATATAGAGATGATACTAAAGAGCTGGGTACCCAAAGAAATTCCCGAAGGTTCAACCATAGGAGTCCCTGACGATTTCCCAGCAACGAAATTGTTGATTCTTCAAAAGTTTGGATATAATGTAAAAGCAGTCCCAAACTTTTTCAATATATTGAGAGAAACAAAATCAATAGATGAGATAAATAAAATACGTGAAGCCGTAGATGCAGACATTAAGACATTTGAAAAAGTCATTGACATTATAAATAATTCAGAAATTGGCGATAATAATATATTGTACTACGAAAATAAGAAACTCACCGTAGGATATATAAAGCGCGTTATAGAACATACGCTTTTAGATAATGATTCTGAAAATACTGAAGAATCAATCGTTGTTTCTGGACAAGCAGGATATGATTTCCACTACCTTGGGAGTCCAGAAGATATCATTCGAGCACACGAACCGATCATAGTAGATATTTTCCCGCGCCATAAATTCAACAGATATTATGCAGATATTACACGAACAATAATCAAAGGAACACCAAATAAAGATGTGAGAAAAATGTATGAAACCGTAAATTTAGCGATAGAATCCGCAATTGATTCGATAAAAGCTGGAGAGCCAATCGGGATTTTTGTAGATAAAGCATGCAAAGTAATTGAGCAAGCAGGATTTCAAACAATTAAAAGCGATCCAGATGCAAAAGAAGGTTTCATACACACCTTAGGGCATGGAATAGGATTGGATATACATGAATATCCATCGCTACGAGAATATGATAGAATTCTACCAGCACACGTAACAATGGCAATCGAGCCGGGAATATACCTTCGTAAGTATGGTGGAGTACGAACAGAAGACGATGTCTACGTCGATAAAAATAAAATAGAAGTACTTTCTGAGAAATTACAACGAGACTTAATACTATAAGTCTCTTTTATCTTATTTTGTTAAAATATACTTTTAATATACTATCTTCAATCAAAGCATGAATACGATAATCACCATATCCATTAAAACCATATATATTAACACTATGATCAAGAATAATTTTACGGGTTGCATTGTAGGTTAATAATTTGATATATATAATATTTGATTCTGCAGTGATTGTATAATTTTGAGGAATATTAATTACTATATCTTCAACACTCTGATTATTTTCAACTTTTGCAAGATATGTGTTTAGAGAACCGGTAATAGAGTCGAGGGTTGCTAATTTATCACCGATCAATAAATATTGAATTGTTTGCCCAATTGTAGGAACGACAATTATAGAGACCATGGTTAATGATAGAACAAGAATAAACATTTTTTCAATTGATTGACTTGGCATTTTAATCTCCAAATATTTTATAATAATTTTTACCTATAAATAGAACGCAAAAAACTATTTAATAATAAAAATACATAGAAAAATGAGATTAAGTCATACATTTGGAGGAACATTAATGTCCGGAGATTCAGAAAACGTATATATGAAGGAGATCCCAATCGAAAATATCGACTTAGACATTGCATTTAGACTCGCATGGCATATTCTTACAAACATTGAACATAGTTATTTGGGAAAATACTCCGATGAACATTCGTTAAATAGACATGCAATTTTTGTATTAATAGATGGAGACAAGAAAATAATAATGTCTCTTGAAACTGGAGAAGATAAACTCATTTTAAAACTAAAAGGCGAAAATGAACAGAGAATAAAAGATATTGAAGATAATATAGCACAACAAATAGCCGAAAGTATTGAGGATTACAAAACCTATGATGAAGATAAATCAAATAGGATCAGAATGGCGATAATTGGCGAAATTGCATTAGATAAATTAATATCAGATGTCATAAAAAATGAGAATTTAACAAATCTACAATATAACTTAGCACATGCAAGAGAAATGATGATTAAATCAGTGACAACATTTCATCCAATAACTTTAGAAATCAGCGGGTGGTTAACGAAACTTCGCGAGTATTTGAATTCAGAAATCCCAGAACAGTACTTAAAGGATCTTATGGTAAAAAGCAAGCAATGGAAAAAAGAAGCAAGTAAAATAATTGATGAATTAAAAACTGCATAGCATCTGCTTTTTCTTTTTCAATATATAAAAAACCTTAAAAAACAACCAGTCCGAGAAGTTACAAAATGTAAGAGCCTACTAGGTGGTTCAATAATGACAACAACTCCCTCAAAAAAGGAAACAAAAATTTTATATCGCTGCCCCGAATGTGGCTCAACAAATGTTTTTCAAGACCTAAATAGGGGAGAATTAATCTGCGGCACATGTGGTCTAATTATTGATGAAAAACTAATAGATAAAGGTCCAGAATGGCGAGCATTTAATTCTGAGGAAAATAATAATCGCGCACGAACAGGTAGTCCACTTAGTCTAACAATACATGATAAGGGGCTTTCAACCACAATAGATTGGAAAAATCAAGATGCGAACGGAAAAGAAATCAGCGTTAGAAAACGTGCGGAATTATATAGAATGAGAAAATGGCAAATTCGGTCAATTGTATATAGTGCCCAGAGCAGAAATCTAACTATTGCTATGAGCGAACTCGAAAGATTATCTTCACAATTAGGTATTCCAAAAGAGGCAAAAGAAACTGCAGCATTAATATATCGAAAGACATTAAATAAACGATTAGTGAGAGGCCGAAGCATTGAGGGGATTGTTGCTGCATCACTATATTTAGCATGTAGAATTCACAAAATTCCGCGACCTTTAGACGAAATCGTCATTCAGGCAAGGACGAATAGAAAAGAATTAGGTCAGAGTGTACGCCTTATTTTAAAAGAAATAGATATACACCCACCAGTTCCTTCCGCCATGGATTATATACCTAAAATTGGAAATTCATTAGGACTCAGTGGAAAAACTATATACACAGCAATTGATATAATAAAACAAGCAAAACAGAAAGGCATTACTGCGGGAAAAGATCCGGGAGGACTAGCTGCCGCATCAATATATATTGCGGGAATAATTCAGTATGAACGCAGAACACAACGTGAAATTGCAGAAGCAGCTCATGTGACTGAAGTGACCGTACGAAATAGGTACAAGGATCTCGCGACAAAATTAAATATAACAATAAAACCATAATTTTATGAATCCATTTTTTCAAGTGCCTTAAGATGTCTGGATTTTCTTACTGCGCGTTCAGAGACTTCATACAATACACCTTTTTCAATTACTAGATGTTTTGTGTTGATATTATGTAGAAAATGCTTCTTTATGTCTTCAACTAAATAGTGCAATTGAATACAATGTGGAGACCCATCAACAGTTAAAACAATTACATTTTCTACATGAGAATATGAGATGAGCGAAGCTAGCTTGTAGCCCGCCATATTCATATGTACAGTTTCTAAACATACATCAAATGCTGGATATTTGTATTGCTCAAAGACTTCATTAAACAAATCAGGAAATTGTGTAGGAACACAACTCCCATAGACGATGACTCCTTTTTTCTTTCTGGCTTCACGATTACCTACGTTCGAACGCATAAGATCATATTTGCCGACCATACTACAAACCTTCCTTAATGCGAATTGGTTGTCGTCTTACGGCAGGTTGTTGCGAATCATGCATTGCAATCTCTGCGATGAAATCTCCTTTGAATACATATCGGCTGTAATTTACAGATAATATCAGGCCAGATATTGGCACTGTAAGTTCTCCTGCACCTTCAATGGCACCAATGGATTCACCTTTTAATATCTTTTCGCCAGGCTCTTTTGCAGGTAAGAAAAAGCCCTCAGCAGGAGCAATAATTTTAGTAGTACGCCCTAGAAATGAGGGAGAATATGTGACTTCGGATTTTGTCAACCAGCCATTAGTACTTAAAAATTCAAGTAATATATCAACGACTTTCATTGATGCACGAGGATCAATTATTGAGCCATTGCCGGGTATCACAATATCAATTGCAGGAATACCATATCGAGAAACCTCAACAAATAGTTTGCCCGGCTCACCAGCATCATGTACAATATATGGTAGGTTCATGCTTGCAAAAATATCACGCATAGATGGATTATCTTCATACATGCACCTGCCAAACAAAACGCTATTACTCAAACTTGAATGTAATGTAATAACATAATCGTATTCTTTTGCAATATTCCATAATTCCCATGCTAATCGTTCCGTAATACTTCCATCTTTCCGTCCGGGAAACTCTTTGTCCAATAATAGATGATCTATAGGTGATGCAGGAAGACCTAGACGAAACGCCAAAGGATTTGCAACAGGTATAATCGAAACAGTTCCATTTAATGTATCAACAGCATCAAGTAACTTCATCAAGTGATAGGACGCAAATATGCTACTACCCTCATCACCGCGTAACCCACTAATTATGAGTAATCGCGAGGGCGTCTCACCATATTGATACATTCCGATCAATGTATTACTTCGTATATCAATCTCAATCTCATGTACTTTTGCCTTGACCAAAGATATTCACCTTAATCTACTACTGACTGATTGACATTATTAACATGTACACTTTATGAAATAAACTAGTGTAATACAACAAAAATAGCGAAATCTACTCAAGAACATAGTCATCACATTAAGTCCAAATTTCATAAAAATCAAAAAGTAAATCAGGCCGCTCAAAGATGTACAAGGGTTTGTGCCCTGACATTAGGGCTGAGGAGATTTACTCCTCATCAATACTCAAAGGAGGTGATCCATCCGCTGCTTCCGCAACGGATACCTTGTTACGACTTCTCCCCGATTGCCTACCCCATCTTCAGGATGCCCCCACGGGACACCCTTCAGACAGAGCAAGCTCTCGTGGAGCGACGGGCGGTGTGTGCAAGGAGCAGGGACAGTATTCTCCGCGCGCTGATGACACGCGGATACTAGGGATTCCAGGTTCATGTGGACGAGTTGCAGCCCACAATCCCAACTACGAGTAGGTTTAGGGATTTGCTTCTCCTTTCGGAGTTGCAGCCCTCTGTCCTACCCTTTGTAGCTCGCGTGTGGCCCAAGGGATTCGGGTCATACTGACCTGCCGTTGCCCCTTCCTTCCTCACGCCTTATCGGCGGCGGTCCCGTTAGTGTGCCCATCGGAGAAACCTCCTCGCTGGCAACTAACGGCAGGGGTCTCGTTCGTTACGTGACTTAACACGACACCTCACGGCAAGAACTGGCGACGGCCATGCAACACCTCTCAGCTAGTCAGGCAAGGTCATCAGCCTGGCCTTCATTCAGCTGTCTCCCCTGGTGAGGTTCCGGGCGTTGAATCCAATTAAACCGCAAGCTCCACCCCTTGTGGTGCTCCCCCGCCAATTCCTTTAAGTTTCAGCCTTGCGGCCGTACTTCCCAGGCGGCGCATTTAACGCCTTCGCTCCGGCACTGCGGTTGCTCGAGGCAAACGCAACACCTAATGCGCATCGTTTACGGCTAGGACTACTCGGGTATCTAATCCGATTCGCTCCCCTAGCTTTCATCCCTCACCGTCGGACGCGTCCCAGTCAGCCGCCTTCGCCACTGGTGGTCCGTCTAGGATCACAGGATTTCACCCCTCCCCTAGACGTACCGCTGACCTCTTCCGCTCCCAAGCCACGGTAGTATCCCCAGCAGCCCAACCGTTAAGCGGTTGGATTTAACCAGGGAAACACCGGGCCGGCTACGGATGCTTTAGGCCCAGTAAACATCCTGACCACTCGAGGAGCTGGTTTTACCGCGGCGGCTGGCACCAGCCTTGCCCTCCCCTTACTTCGGCAGCTCCTTAAGCTTGCCGAACAGTCAACCTTATCGGCTGACACTCGGCTTGGCCCCATCACGGTTTCCCGCATTGTGGAGGTTTCGTAACTGCTGCAGCCCGTAGGCCTATGGCCCTTGTCTCAGTGCCATTCTCGAGGCCCCAACTCACATTGCCCCTACCGGTCATAGCCAAAGTGGGCAGTTACCCCACTTTCAAGCATGATCGGGCGCCGTCCAATCCTCGGGCGGAAAACTACACATGGGCGTAGCTTCCATTTGGAGGTTATATCATTTCCAGAACATAACCTCTATGGTGTATTAGCCCCAGTTTCCCGGGGTTATCCACCTCCCGAGGGTATGTTAACGACGTGTTACGGAGCCGTTCGCCACGCGGACCCATGCGTCCACGTACGACTTGCATGTCTTAGCCCCAAGCCGATAGCAGTCAGGTCTAGCAGGATCAACTAGTGTTCGCTGCACGCTCCTGGCAAGGGAGGATATCGTGCAGCACCTGCACAGGATGTTTACTTGAAGTACTGGCCCTTTCATGTCAATTTAGGGAATTGACGGGCACATTGACCCTTCAATGTACATCTTTGAGCGTATCTTAGATCTCAAGGTTCCGAGTATTTTTCATACCCGTTTTCTTGAGTCCGCATCTATTATCGCCACGCTTGGAATTCAGTCCATCATCCCAGGCTATGCAGCCCACGTCCGGACCTACGTATTCGGCACATCTTGCCGAACTCGTGGCGTTTTCATTATATTTGCATATACATATCCGAAGCGGACATAATTTGCATACAGAACAGGCACAACATTTGCACTTAAACTCTTCGTTTCGTGCTCTTTGCGCCTGCACACTTAGCGCATTTATCCGCCGCCACGGATAATAAGCAATTATCATCAATTACAGTTATAATAAAAACCTTTCTGTAATGACAGAAATAATTTTTTGGCAAAATATGCCAATTGATATGATAGGCGCTTTTTAATGAACGCAGACTGTTTGAAGGGCACATTAGAGCGATGTTTGTAAAATAAATATTATAAAATTCAATAAAAATCGAAGAGTTCGTCAATTAAGAACTTGGTATTTGTAAAAGTAATATATTTTAAGAAAAATAGGATAAAGGGCGCACTATTCAAGTAATATGGAGGGGCGCCCAGGTAATGCATGCTTAGACTTCTTTGCGGGATCATACGAAATATTTTCTGGGGAGTAAACTTCAATTTCCATGCCAGTTTCGGCGCTAATGTAATCTTTTGCACCGAGAAATACTTTATACTCTTCATCTGCAGAAGGCAAGAATGTCCATATACTGTTTTCTTTTGCTATTTTCTGCACTATTGGCGATAATTGCTTACTATATCTCTTCAATTCCGCATTTTTAAGAAGATATGGCATCATTTCTTTTATTGTAAGTGGTCCATCATACTGGGATAGGCGTCTAAGCACATCGTATTTCCATTCCGGCGCTATATAGATGTGCGCCTTTTTAGGTGCTTTATCCTTAATTAGCTTAAGGATCTCACGAATATCATTGACTAAGTTGTCGACTATAATCTGCCCGAGTTCTGCATTTTTATCAATTAGTGATTCATCAGGAGTAGGCCATTTTGCTAAAGATACAAACTCAGAGTTACCCATCTTCTCCCAGATTTCTTCACATATATGAGGCGTTATTGGAGCCATCAATCGGACCCAGCGATCTAATGTATACCACAGCGCATTACCTTTTTCAGATATATCAACCTCAGTTCGCTTAAGGTATTTTGAAATAATTTTTGGCATTTCATAAGCGACTTTTAGTGCATAGTCTCGAAATCTGTAGCGCTCAAGGTCATTGGTTGCTTCTTTAATAATCGTATTAATTGTAGAGAGTAACCATTTTGTAGGTGTGTAGTTCGTCGTTAGATTTCCGTCGTGATTCATTTCAAGAATTTGATTAGATAAATTCCAGAACTGTGTAAGTTTGCTTCGGACAGATGGAACGTCTTTCTCTTTCCAATCGATAATTGTTGCAAGATCCGCAAATACTGCAACATAAAGGCGATATAGATCAACCCCATATTTCTTTGGAATATCCACAAGTGGAATGACATTACCTTTACTTTTACTCATTTTGCGACCTTCACGAATTACATGCTCATTAAGTGTAATTGCGCGTGGCCATTTTTCTTCTGGAAATATCGCTACATGATGGAAAATGAAGAAGCTCAGATGGTTTGTAATATGACTGATTGCTGTATGACGTTGATCCAATGGGTACCAATAGTCAAATTCTTGTCGCATTTCTTCAATTACTTGTTTAGGCAAGTCAAGACTCTTTGACAATTTTGATGATGATCCACGACCTAGAAATACATAATCGAATAATTCTGGAGTTAGTTTTTCAGGAGGAATATTGTTTCGATGAATAATATGGGCAATTGTATAAAACGCCATATAGATCGTAGAATCTGAGAGCGATTCAATTATCCAATCCTTGTCAAATGGAAGTTTCGTTCCAATACCACGTCTACGAGCACATGGACGACGATCTAGCCATTCAAATGTGTTTTCAAACAATGTACGATATACAGATGGGACAATTTCCATTTCATGCAGTTCTTTATATGCAAGATCCTTCCAACCTTTCGCATTATAATCTATGAACCATTGATTTGCTAAAACTGCAACTAATACGGGAGTGCCACATCGACAAGTAACTGGCTTTTTGTCAGGCTCATAAAAGTCATCAGAGATATTATCTTTTTTAAGCCAGTCGATAACGTCTTCTTTAACGTCTCGAATTAATTTGCCTTTAAATGGGCCACAATTATCTTTCATTACTCCATGATAGAATTCTGCTTTGTAGATTGTTTGTGTGGCTTCTTCTAATTTCTTATGCTCATTCTGATTTTTGATTTTCATCTTTTCAACAATTTCTTTCGCGGGGTACTCACCATAGCCCTCTATCGAAATAATCGATATCAACTTAATTGAATCTACTATTTCTTTGCCAATCTTCGCTTTTTCACTCTCATTTTCCCACAAGTCTCTAAGAGCAATATAATCATAAGGTGCATGTGCAGGTACAGAATATACAACACCTGTGGCATTATCCGGATCTACAAATGATGCAGGTAATATTGGTAAATTGATATCAGATATAGGAGACTTGCAAGATTTTCCAATAAGTTCATTACCTTTAAAGGTACGAAGAAGCTTAATACCCTTCTTTTGATATGTTAATTTTTCATACGCACGCTTTGAAATAATCCAAATCTCACCATTTACATCCACTTCAGCATATTCCACATCAGGATTTATCCAAAGATTTGTTGCACCAAATATAGTTTCAGGCCGAAGGGTTGCGGCTACCAGGAATTTATCATCAAAAGGAAATTTAATCGTTGTAAATGCACGAACAGAAGCATCTTCACCCTCTAATAAGTCATCTTCACCAACAGCATTCTTACAATGCGGACAGTATAGAATTGGATATGTTCCATTAACTATGTAGCCGCGCTCATTCATTTTTAGAAACTGCCATGTTACAAATTGATTGTAAATTTTATCACCAGTTGTAAAGCGACGCCGCCAGTCAATACTATAACCTAATGACTTAAAGTCAGCAGAAATATGGTCAGCAAAGAATTTCGCAGTGGTCCAGGGATCCTCAAATGACTTTACTATTTTTTCGATCTCTTTTTCATCCGTTATATACTGACGCACATATCGCTTATACAGGGAAATAGTCTCTTTGTCACCTTCTTTTATTCGGCTACTTACTCCAAGGACTGGCGTACCTGTCATGTGAAACGCCATTGGAAATAATACGTGATATCCTTGCATACGACGAAAACGTGCAGCGATGTCTCCAATTGTATAAGTACGACCATGCCCAATATGAAGCGGAGCATTAGTATAAGGATATGGTACCGTAATGAACCACTTTTTTCGATTCTTTATATGTTCAACTTCAAATATTTTGGATTCTTCCCAGCGTTTTTGCCATTTTTCTTCTATTGATTGAAAATCATACATGATAACCACCGAGAATAAAGTTTCTTTTATAATTGATAAGAATATGTCTTAATAAGGAGTAACTATAAAAATAGTAATAATAGAACACAATTCCTCATTTCAATCTCCAGCAAAATATAACAATTCATCAAATTTAAAACTTATGGTGCAGCGGTTAATTCAATTTCAAAAATGGAATTTGGTGACAAGCTTTGGCGATTAATAAAAATACAATCTCAATGATTGCAGCTGTAGCTATATTTGCAATAATAGCTTTAATGCCAACGCCATCAGGTTTAACATACCAAGGACAACTTGCAATCGCAATTATAGCATTTGGTTTAATATTATGGATTGCAAAACCTGTTAATTTAGTAGTTTCATCATTGATCGTTATGGGTTTGCTGGCAGCATTAAAAGTTGTGGACACCCATACGGCGCTAAGTGGATTCTCGGCATCTTCAACATGGCTAATTGCTGGTGGTCTAATATTAGGTATGGCAATATCAAAGGTCGAACTTGATAAAAAAATCATTCGGTATGTTTTAGTGCATACAGGTGTGAAAGGACCCTTTGGTGCAATGATGGCAGTATTTCTTATGAATCTCATTTTCGCATTCTTCATACCATCTACTACGGCAAGAACTGCAATACTGCTACCGATTTCTGTAATGCTTATTCGTGTATTAGGAATTCCAAGTGAAAGTAAGTTTGCACAAGCGATCTTATTAGAAACAGCATTCCTACCCTCTTCAATAGGTTCAGGACTTCTAACGGGTAGTGCGATGAATCCTTTAGGCGCGGGATTAATTACAGAAGTAACGGGACATACTGTAACATATTTTGAATGGATGTCTTTGGGGATGCCATTTGCACTAATTATTAGTATCTTTATAGTAATATACCTCAGATTAACATTCAAAGGCGGACTTGATCAAGAGATCGGCAAGGATTTCTTTAACATAATGCTAGAGAAAAAACCCTGGACTCCTGAACAAAAACGAGTCACTGTGATCTTCATATTTACAATAATTTTATGGGCTACTGACTTTATTCATGGAATTTCAGTAACAATTGTGTGTTTGATTTCTGCTGCACTCTTATTATTCCCAGGAATTGGCGTTTTGAAATGGGAAACAGATTCAAAGCAGATGAATTGGGGAATTATATTTTTACTTGCAGCTACTATGTCCGCAGCGACTGCACTCATAAAAACACATGCAATTGATTGGATTGCCATGCAGATAATTCCGTTTGTAAAACAAATAAATTCACCACTAGGGATATTGTTGTTCTTCTATACATTTTCAATAATTCTCAATAAATTCATCAATAATAACATGGCAACGACTGCATTAATGATTCCATTAACATACAGCACAGTCATGGATTTGGGACTCAATCCAATGCCATTTTTATGGGCCGTGGCAATTTCAGCAAATATATCATTTATAACTCCAATCGAAACATTACCAAATCTATTAGTCTATGAGAGAGGGTGCTTGAAATTCAGAACAATGGCAATACATGGAACAATTATAACAATAGTTTCCATATTAGTAATAATGGCAGTTGTTCTTTTATATTGGCCAATCTTTGGATTATATGTATAATTTGGAAAGGTGCGTAAAAATGAGTAAATCAGTTCGTGAAAAAATTAAAGTAATTATTACAATACATGTCGTACCGGAGAAGTCAAACATTGCTAAGGAATTCCTATCAAAATTTGAAGCCGCTAAAGAAGTCTATGAGGTTACAGGAGACTACGACTTTTTTGCAATTGCAGAATTTGACTCATTAAGCGAGCTATCAAAAACAATCGAAGAAATGCGATCTCAACAGTGGATTTTAAAAACAACAACAAGTATAATTCTAACAGTCGTTAGAGGCGAAACCAACTCATAAAACACAATTTCTTCCTTTTTTTAATATTATTTAGAAATAAAAAAGAAAAAGTACAGAGTACTTTTACGGAATTATACTTTGTGCAGCACGAATTATGTAGTCATAGAATGGTGCGGGATAGATTCCCATAACTATGATTACAATTACTGCAAGAGCTAATGAAATAGTGACTCCATAGGGAACCTTGACAGGCGTAGCATCCTCAGGTGCATCTTCTACGAACATGTTTTTGATCAAACGCAGATAATAACCTAAGGAGAATGCACTGTTAAGCACTCCGACAACGGCCAGCCAAACAAGTCCGGCATCAACTGCTGCCGAGAAAAGAATGAACTTACTGATAAATCCAGCGAGCGGTGGAACACCAGCGAGAGATAACAACATTATAGCCAATGCAAAGGATACAAACTTCATGCGCTTTACTAAACCATTATAGTCATCCACTGTTTTTAAGGATAGTTTGTAAATAACAACTCCGGCAGCAATAAAGGCAGCACTTTTCATGACGGCATGTGTGAGAGCTTGGAATAGTGCACCTGCTACTCCAATTGTAGTTGCAATTGCAAGACCAATTAATATGTATCCAACTTGTGTGATTGAGGAATATGCAAGCATTCTGGAAACTTTTGGTTCACTCAAAGCTAAGAAGTTTCCAAAGGTCATGGTGATTGTAGCGATTATTGCAATCGTAAATGTCCAGCCAAAGTTAATTACAAGTAATGCAGCAACGATTATTCTGAACATAGCAGCGATGCTTGCTTTCTTTGAGCCACCAGCTAGCAGACCTGCAATTACAGACGGCGCGCCTTCATATGCATCTGGAATCCACATATGGAAGGGAACAACACCCATCTTGTATCCAAAGCCCAATATGAATATGAATGCACTGAGACCTACGACAGGTAAAGCTAAATTACCATTTGCTGCAACGAAATTAACAATTGCAGTAAGATTTGTAGTACCGGTGATACCATATAGCAATGAGATAGCGTACAAAATGAAACCAGATGCAACGATACCGTAAAGGTAGTATTTGATACCACCTTCAGTGGACTTTTTGTCTTTTCCAAGAGCAGCCAAAGCGTATGTTGATATGCTCATTAGTTCCCATGATACAAATAGCACCAATAAATCGTTTGCAAGTGCAACCATAGACATACCGATCGTTGCAATCAAGACTAAAGCAGCAAACTCAGGTCGTGCTTTCATTTCGTATGGTGCAGCTACTAAGATCAAAAATGCAACACCAAGGAAGAGTAGTACAAAGAATTGGGAGAAAGCATCCATTACTATTGTATCATCGAATAGATGGGCACCATTAAAGTACCCACCAAATAATGTTTGCCAGAATGCTAAGATTACACCTACTGCAGACCAGCCGATAGCAATCTTACATTTCCTGATACCACCGAATATAAGTGAAACTAATGCAAATCCGAACAATGTGATAAACGGCATAAGAGATAGATATTCTGCAGCCATTATCGTCACCTCTTACCTAAACGCTAACAGTCCTGCAGTAGCCTTGATCAATTCGAACAAGAGCCCTGGGAATAGACCCAGCAGGACAATTGGTATTACTAAGATTGCAACAGGAAGTAACTCCCATTTGCTAATAGGAGATACTTTCACAGTATGCTCATCAGGCTCACTGTAAATGGTTCTAATAATCAGCCACAGGAAAAGACCAGTGGTAACTGCAGCACCAAATACAGTAATCCAAATTTGTGGGAATACAACTAACGCTGCAATTAATACAGTTAATTCAGCAATGAAACCGCTTAACGGTGGAGCAGCAAATGATGCAAATGATGCAAATATTAATAGAAGACTAAGCTTTGGTAGTGAATTGCCAAGTCCCTTAAGCACTGGAATATCACGAGTACCCGCATGATGCTGAATTATTCCAGCAATAAGGAAGAGCATACCGATGATTACACCATGGCTGACCATTTGGAATACTGCACCAACTATACCCATTACAGTACCGGCAGCAACACCAAGTAGTACAAAGCTCATGTGGTTAATACTTGAAAATGCAATTAATTTCTTCATGTCCTTTTGACCCATTGCCGCATAAGCAGCATAGAATACACCGATCACACCCATGATCGCAAGGAATGGTGCAAGTTGTAGCATACCTTGAGGAACTAAGCCGATACCAAGACGAATGAATGCATAACCACCCATCTTAAGCAGAACACCGGCAAGTAGTACACTTGCAGGACTGGGGGCTTGCACATGTGCGTCGGGTAACCATGTATGGAAGGGGACTGCAGGTAGCTTGAATGCAGCACCGAAGAATATACCCAATGCAAGCCAGAACTGCAAATCAGCTGGAAATACATTGGATAATTGTAGAATGTTGAAAGTATGAGGACTTGAGAAGAAGTAAAAGCCCATGATACTGACAAGCATCAACACACTACCTACATGCGTAAAGATGAAGAATTTCATTGCAGCATATTTTCTTGTAGGGCCTCCCCAAATTGCAATCATGAAGAACATGGGAACTAGGACTAGCTCCCAGAACACATAGAACAATACTAGATTTGTGCTGACAAAGACACCTAACAGTCCTACTTCAAATAATAGCATCAATCCATAATATTCTGCTTCATGATGGTGAATCATCCAAGGTGATGCAGCTGTTGCAATCATAGTCATGAAGGTACCCAACAATAGTAATGGAAGACTTATGCCATCAAGACCAACAGAGAATGTTAATCCAAATGCAGGCATCCATTCATAACTTTCTATTAGCTGCATACCACCATTAGTAGGATCAAACACCATAAGGAAATACATGCTATAGATGAATACTACTGTCGTGGTGAGTATTGCAAAGTACTTGGCAAATTTGGGAGACTTCACACCGCCAGCATAGTCAATTACGGCGGCAATCAAGGGAATTAGTAAGAGTATTGATATTAGTCCTAGCTCCATTTAGCTCACCAGCCATTGAATTAAGAATGTAATTTGGTCGTTAAGTATCAACGACAATGTTATTAACAGTATTACAAGACCGATTAAGCCAACCTGCAGGTAGGTTTGTGCGTTACCGGTCTGTGTCTTATCAACAGCTTTTGAACCTGCAACACTTGCAGATACAATGCCATTGACCACACCATCCACGCCTTTTCTATCAAATTTCTCCATACCATGAGATAACTTTATGTTACCACTGACAATGGCATCATTTAGTTTATCTAGAGCCTTTTCAAAGGTATTAAAGATACCACGAGATAAGGCATGGAATCCATTGACAAATATTTTGACGAGAATTGTATTCCAATACCAGCGGTTGTATAGGAAGGTGTGAAGCTTTGATTTACCAATCTTTTCTGCGTTCCAACTACGCTTGATATATATGAAGTATCCCGGAACACCGCCTACAACTAAGATTGTACCCAAGACCATCATACTGATTGGTGTAAATACTTTACCAAACAGCATCATAAGGCCATCAATAACACCGGGCATATGAACACTTGGAATTAAGTAGGCTTCGATCCATGGTCCAAAGAATCCACTGATTAAAGTTAATGCAGCAAGTACAACTAAGGAGAATTTCATGTAGATATGAGGATCATGTGCATGGTGCTCTTCAACAATTTCACTTGGTTTTCCAAAGAAGACAACGCCAATCATTCTCAAGCTGTAGAAGAATGTGAATATTGCAGCAACTACAGCAATGATGAACATTATGAGACCCATGGTTCCAACTTCACCAGCATAAATCCAGACAACATCAAATAGTGTCTCTTTGCTGAAGAAACCGGCAAGCGGAGGAATACCAGATAGAGATAACGCACCAATAAGCATCACTTTGTATGTTAGGGGCATCTTATCCTTTAGACCACCCATTTCAAACATATCTTTTGTATGCACTGCGTGAATGACGGCACCCGCAGATAAGAATAAGAGTGCCTTGAATAGCATGTGGGCAGTCATATGAAATACAGATGCGAAATATCCTTCGGTGCTTTCCATCATTAATCCAGCTACGCCGAGTCCCATCATCATGTATCCAAGTTGGCTGACTGTTGAGAATGCAAGAACCTTCTTGAGCTCACGTGCAGCCATGCCCATAGAGCCTGCCATAAATGCGGTGAATACACCAACCCAAGCGATTACAGTAAACATATTTTCTACTTGCAATGCATAGGCAGCAATTCCGCCAATAAGAATCTCCTTTATTTCAAAGAAGATCGGCAAGAATCGGGCAATTAGATATACACCAGCTTTTACCATTGTAGCAGCATGAATTAATGCAGATACCGTTGTAGGACCAGCCATAGCCTCAGGAAGCCAGATATTCAATGGAAACTGTGCGGATTTACCAACAGCACCGGCGAATAACAATAGCCCTACCAAAGTAATAGAGCCACCAAGTGCTTGGGCAAAAGCACCAATATTTTCTTCCATCTCTACAAAGCTAAGTGTATGAGTTTGTAGATAGATAATGATAATTCCAGCAAGAAGACCTACATCACCTGCACGGGTGACTATGAATGCTTTAGTACCACTGCGTACATTCTCATTATCTTTATTCCAGAAACCAATGAGTCCATAACTGCAAAGACCTACGCCTTCCCAGAACATGAAGAGCAATACTAAGTTTTCAGCCATAATTAGACCGAGCATATTTCCAATGAAGAACAATATGAAGAAGTAATATCGGACATATGCTTCGTCTCCAGCCATGTAGTCCTTGCTGTAAATTACAATTAATGAGCTTACAAATGAGACCATTGCAGCCATGAATAGACTAAGTTGATCTGCGTATACGCCCAAACTGATTCCAAATTCAGGTAACCAGTCGAACCGAATGACAATGGGATGCTGCATACCAATGGCCCATGGTAACATATAGACTCCAAGAAATGCAGAAATCAATGCTACAGTAATAGCATATCCTTCAAGGATTTTTCTTGGTAATTTTCCAACTAAAGGTACCAATAATGCACCTACTAAAGGTACCATGAATATCAGGATAGGAGAGTAATCCAAGATCATTCTGTACCACCACCTATGGAATGTTTAAGAGCGCATGCGCAGAATGGCTGATGATATCTACCATTAAGCCTGGGAATAAACCAAAGCCCACGGTTAGAATAGCCAATACTGCCATGGAGCCCCACATTAATATTGAGGGGTCTTTCACATCATTCAAGTGCTCTGGAGTTGGACCTAGAAATACTTTCCATAGTAATCTAAGCATATAAGCTGCAGAGAGTATGGAGCTCAATAATGCAAATGCACCGATCACATATGCCAGAGTTGTACCGTAAGCAATAACAGAGGTCAAACCACCTGAGAATATGAAGAATTCACTTACAAATCCACCAAGTGGAGGAGTTCCTGCTAAACTTAATGCAGCGATGAATGCAATAACAGCAGTCTTTGGCATTTTTCTACCCAGACCACCCATTTTTGTCAAGTCTCGTAAGTGATGAGCTTGATGCATTACAACTCCTGCAGTCATAAAGAGTATACCCTTTCCTAGTGCATGTACAACTATATGGAACATACCACCAATGACACCAAGTAATGTTGCAGAAGATAAGCCAAACATTACATAGCCCATCTGGCTAACACTGCTATATGCAAGCAATCTTTTGATATCTGTTTGAACAAGTGCCATCATTCCGCCGTAAATCATTGTGATCACGGAGAATGTCATTAACCAGAATGAGCTAAGTTGATATGCATTGGGATAGAAAGCTGCTGCAATTCGCAAAAGTGCATATCCAGCTGTTTCGATCATGACACCACTAAGCAAAACGCTGATTGGTGTGGGTGCTTCACCATGTGCATCTGGCAACCATGTGTGGAACGGAAATATTGCCATTTTAACAGCGAACCCAATTACAAACAATACAAATATAGGTAATGTAATTGAGACATCCAAACCAGCTAGAGCTGCAGGAATCGCAGCAATATCGAAAGTGCCAGCATGTGCATAAGTAAATGCAATACCAATAAGCATTGCAAGTGCTCCAACATGAGTGAATAGGAAGTATTTCACACCAATTTTTCTTGCACGCTCAGGTGTTCCCCAGATTGTAATTAAGAAGTATGATGGAATTAACATGAGTTCCCAGAAGAAGTAGAACTCAAACAAGTTTGTTGCTAGGGTAACACCTAACATGCCAATGTAGAAGAACAGAAAGTGACCAAAGAAAGATTCTTTCTTACTGTCATCCTTCATGTATTCAACGCTATAAATTGAAACTACTAGTCCAAGTATGGCGATCATAGAAGTTAATGGGAAGCTTAGTGAATCCAATAATAGGCCCATAGTAAGCCCTAGATAGTCTGACCAGACGTAGGACTCTTGAACTACTCCTGCACTTGCAATTTCAAAATAGTTTGAAAGGATTAGAAATGCCGAGAATAATAATGAAATTGATGCTAAAATCCCACTTGCTTTACCTAATTTTCCACGACCTGCAAATATCACTAAAGCAAATACTGCAGGTATTACCAATGCAAGTGTTAATGAATATGCAATCACTTTGATCATCCCTCGTTTACTCATTTGATTTTGATTCTAATAATGCGGGAGTACCGAATCTTTGTTCCCATAACTCCGCTAGTTTTTCAGGGGGAAATATTAATTCTTCAAATGAATCAGTTGCAAAGTCATATATTCCCCCGAGCTTCAAACAATCTAATGGACATGCATCTTCGCATAATCCACAGAACATACAACGTGCCATATTGATCTCGGGATATTTGGACATTTTACCAGTTTTTGGATTTAGTCGCTCAACCATTTTAATGGCAAAGTTAGGACAAGCCATACCACATAGGTTACAACCCTTGCATTTTTGCATATTTAATAAGTGAATTCCACGGTATCGTGAGAAATCGGGAATTCGCTCTTCAGGATATAACACTGTGACTGGCTTTCTGAAAAACTGCTTAAATGTCAGATACATACTTTTTAGAAATCCAAGTCTGCCCATTTTATATTCCTCCAATTATGGGAACTATGTATAGCATTATGAAGACTCCCAAGATTATGTTGAATATTGCAATCGGTACAAATTTCTTCCAACTAATTGATAGTAATTGGTCCATTCGGTATCGGGGCTGTGCAGCTCGAATCCAGAACATTATGTATAGTACAATGAATGTCTTAATGAAGAACCATAGCCAACCGGGTAAGAATGGCCCATTCCATCCGCCTAAGAATAGTGTGACAAAGAATGCAGATTCTGCAAACAATAAAGTATAACCTGCAAATATTGAGAACCCGAAGTAAATACCACTAAGGTCAGTCTTCCAACCGAAAACAAGTTCGCTTTCAGCCTCAGGAATATCGAATGGTATTCTTTCAAGTTCAGCTAACATTGATATGAAGAACAAGATCATTGCAATTGGATGCAGGAAGCCAAACCAGATTTTCGATTGAGCTGCTGCAATCTCCCATAGATCTAAACTGCCAGCGAAGAATGCAGGAATTAATGCAGACAGGAACAATGGCAATTCATAAGCGATTTGCTGTGACGCTCCACGATAACCACCGATTAATGAATATTTACTTCCAGAGCCCCAACCCAATAACATGCCTAAGAATGGAAACACTGATAATGCTGCAAATACGAATAGGAGACTTACATTGAATCTGGACAAGTAATACCAGCTATCATATGGGATTACAGCCAGAGGTGCCCATGATAGAATTAACATTAATGTTGGAACACCCAACAGCACCCATTTTGATGCAGTCTTAGGAACAATTACTTCTTTATAGAGTAATTTCAATAAGTCTGCAAGTGTCTGCAAGATACCAGCCTTTCCAACGTAGTAGGGACCACGTCTCATGTGCATTCTTGCAATGATTTTACGCTCCAGGTACATAAGCATTAATGCGGAGATCAATACAAATGTAAAGCCTGGAAACAGGAACAGTTGGATAAATGTCATCAGGAAATCCATAGCTATCACCTATCCAGATCTGCAGGGCATACGTCTAATGTGCCCAATACCATAGGAACATCAGCCAGATGAAGACCGCGAATTAAGTGTGGAAATACATACATATGAGAGAACGAAGGCCCACGAATCTTAATTCGATATGGCTTGTTTGTTCCATTAGAAATTATATAGTAGCCCAAAATACCTCTTGCAGATTCTACGCGAGAATATACTGCGCCAGGTGCAGCTTTCTTCTTGGAACGCACTTTAACACGTACATCTCCTGAAGGTAATTGGTCTAACGCTTGGCGGACAATGTCAATACTTGTTTTAATATCCATAAGACGAATCATAGTACGGTCATATGAGTCGCCATTATGAAGAACAGGGGTATCGATCTTGAAATGATCATATACACCATAGGGTGCATCAACACGAAGATCGTATTTGAATCCACTTGCACGAAGAACGGGACCGGATGCTCCAAGCTTTATGAGCGTATCTGGATCTGCAACGCCCACACCCTTGGTACGGTCTATAAAGATTGAATTATCCATTAATAGTCCTTTATAGACATCTAGTTGTTCTTCTTGATAGTCAAGATATTTTCTAAGCTTATCCTCAATACCTTCAGGAAAGTCCCATCGCACACCACCAGGTAGGAAGTATGCAAATGCAACACGCGCACCTGTAATTTCAGTCATAATATCAAGTAATTTTTCTCTGTCTGTAAAGCCCCACATGAATGTCGTGCTAAGACCTGTTTCACCACCGAACATACTGAACCACATTAAAAGACTAATAATACGGCTTAGTTCGGCAGTAATAACACGCAAATATTCTGCGCGCTCTGGAATTTCAACACCCAGAAGCTTCTCTGCAGCGATCATATATCCATGTTCATGAATCAGATCTTCGAGAAAACATGCACGTTCCATAATGGGGATGTTCTGATAGAAATCGCGATACTCGGCTAATTTTTCTATAGCACGATGAACATAGCCTATTTTGGGCTCTGCATCAATTATGATATCACCATCAAGCTTGAGAAGAATTGAAAACGGATGCGTTCCAGGATGCTGAGGACCATAATAAACTTCGACTTGCTGTTTCATATTTTCACCTACCTGTTTCGTTCTAACTTAAAGCTCTTTCGCATCGGATATTCACCTTCGAAGCCCTCAAGTAATAATGGCGCAAGATTTGGATGACCTTCAAAGTTTACACCGAACATCTCGTGCCCTTCACGCTCATACCAATCTAAAGCAGGAAAGTCTAATGCAAGAGATGGAACAACTGGATCTGAATATGGAACATATACCTTCAAGTGAATTAGATTTTTGCCTACATAATCCCAGAAGGTATATACAAGCTCGAACTCTTGTTTTTCCGCAAAATCAGAAACAGCAACCATTTCCGCAAGGGGCTTCTCCATGTTTTCTGCAATTGTTTTTGCAGCATCCTTTAGAATATCTCTCGAAATTGTAACATAAGTATGTTTGAAATCATCAGTTACAACTTCTTTTATGTTATCTCCAAATTTATCCTTTAAGACCTGAACAATTTCGTCATTTGTTGCCACTGATAACCCTCCTATTGAACAACAACGGGCTTTTTATCTTTAGGTCGTTCGCCCTTTTCGATCATTTGTTGAATTAGTTCAATGCCCTTCAGGATTGCTTCAGGCCTAGGTGGACATCCAGGTACAAATACATCAATGGGGACTAAATCACCAACATTTTCGATTACATTGTAACTGTCCCAATAAGGACCACCAGACATCGTACAATCGCCAAGTGCCAAAACATATCGAGGTTCGGGCATTTGTTCATAAATTTGGACTAATCTTTTTGCCATCTTTTTAGAGACATATCCTGCAATCATAAGGAAATCTCCTTGGCGCGGTCCCCAAATTGGCATAACTCCGAATCGCTCCATATCAAACCTAGATGCCATTGCAGCGGCCATTTCAGTAGAACAACAAGCTATACAAAAACGGACTGGCCATAATGATGATTTTCTTGCCCAACTTTTTAATCCCATAGTAATCACCCATTAAGAGATTTTAACTCGCTAACATCAATTGTCGAATGATTGCGATATACAAGAATCAGTATTGCAAGACCTACTGCAACTTCAGCAGCCGCAATTGCTATTGAGAATAAAGCTAGTACCTGACCGCTCAAATTGAATGGCGATGAGTAAATTGAAAACGCAATCAAGTTGATATTAGCTGCATTCATCATAATTTCAACGCCCATAAGCATACGGATGATACTTCGTCTGGTTAGGACTCCGTATACACCAACACCAAAGAGCATTACCGACAGCATAATGAAATAATCAAGAGGTATGTCCATTATTGACCCTCCTCAGATTCTTCAATTTCGATATCATTTCGTACCAAAGCAACACCACCAATGATTGTAGCTGTAGATAATACAGCTATTAGTTCAAAGGATAGAAGTTGATTACTCATTAGAACATAGAATATATCACCGGGATCTACAACAGGTAGTGTTACTGCTTGTACCCATGGATATTGCAATACAAAGTAAAGCACAAATACAATTAGAAGAATACTAAGTATTGCACTACCAACTTTTGTTTTTATACTGGGATATGAACACATTGGAACTCCTTCTTTTCTTCGGACTAGCATAATTGCGAAGAAAACAAGAACAACCACTGCCCCTGCATAAATAGCCATTTGAAACATAGCTAGATAACCCGCGTTAAGCAATATGTAAAGACCGCCAACAGCGATCGTGAAAATTCCAAAATAGAATAGACCATAGATAATTTCGCGGGTTTCTAATGTAAGTATAGCAGAAGCAATAGCTAGTCCTGCTAAAATAATGAATTCGATGAATTCCAAGGACCAAGCCATAATTTCTCACCTAAATTATCTTTAGTAGCGTGCTAGAAAATTTGTTATCAATCTTATAAACATTACCACATGTAATTTACAAAAATGAAACTAAAGACTTAAAAATATGTATTTTTATGGAAATGTATCAGACAAAATATTTAAAATTGAAAGTATATTTTATTGTGGATAGTGATAGCAATGACATTATTTGAACAATTCCTGCCTGTAATTCTATTGTTGGGTTCAGGAACCTTATTTGCTATTCTTATGCTTACAGCTTCTAAGCTCACTAGAGCAAAAGGAGTCCCATCTGAAGCAAAATATGATACATACGAATGTGGAGAAGTCCCGATAGGCACATCACATATACAATTTGATTATCAATATTACATTTACGCAATCCTTTTTGCTATAATGGATGTCATTACTCTTTTCTTGGGCTCATGGATGGTCTTTCAATACAGACTTGATTTCGGCGTTTTAGCAATTGTAGGCGGATTCTTAGGAATTGTAACCTTGGGACTTGCCTATGCACTCGTATCCATTAGAAAATGGAGATATGGAATAATTTAAGTTCCAACGTCCCCTTCCATTTTTTTAAAATAAGGCGCTTCACAAAATTTTTAATACTTTTTAGATACCAGATAATATCAGTGGGCCGTTGGTGAAGTGGCATCACGCCGCCTTCGCAAGGCGGAGATCATTTCAAAAATGACCGTAAGCCCCGGGTTCAAACCCCGGACGGTCCACCATTCCTTCAAAGATTTTACAAGGTAGAACAATTATGAGAATTGTACTTAAGATTGGAGGCTCGATTTTATATAATGATGACGGCTCGATTTCCACAGAAATAATTCAGACATACGTTAATGTAATAAAAAAAATCATAGATACAGGTAATAGAATTGGAATTGTCGTAGGCGGCGGAAAAACGGCACGTATGTTCATAAAAGCAGCTAGAACATTAGGGGCTCCTGAATCAATTTGCGATGAGTTTGGCATTCAGGCAGCGCGCCTTAACGCAAAGATATTAGCTGAAGCACTGGGTGAACTTGCATACCCAAAAATCGCAACTACTGTCGAAGAACTTGAGCAGTTTGCTGCATCTGGAAAAATTGTTTTAATGGGTGGATTAACTCCAGGGCATTCAACAAACGCCGTTGCTGCAATCATGGCAGAAACATTAAAAGCAGACTTATTGATTAATGCAACAAATGTAGATGGCGTTTATGATAGACCCCCTGATGAAAACGGCGCCAGAAAATTAGAAGAAATATCCGGAGAAGAATTTCAAAAACTAATGGAACACTCAGGCTCAAAAGCTGGGAGCTATGAACTATTTGATATGGTCGCCGTAGAAATCATTAGACGGTCACATATAAAAACGATCATATTTGATGGAAAGTATCCGGATAATATATTGAAAATAATAAATGGAGAAAAAATTGGTACAATCATACATGCATAAACATATGCCATTCCCATTAATTTTATATTTGAAAAAATAAAACATTAAAACAATGCGGAGGTAACCAAGCCCGGTCAAGGACGCCTAATTAATGGGGTCGACTATAGGTGGCAGACTCAAGATCTGCTCGCGTAGGCGTTCGCGAGTTCAAATCTCGCCCTCCGCACCACTAAATTTGGTCATAAAATTCTTTGAGCGCTTTTACTATTTTGCTTCCACTATTCAAATAAAATGCTCTAACTTGTGTTCCGATTCGTATTTCTTTTAAAATGCCAAGATCAACTAATTTAGAAACAACTCTGTGAACAGTAGACGTAGATAGTTTAGTAAGGCGTGCAATTGATGACAGATTGATTATCTCACCAGAATTTAACAAAAAAAATTCGATTACGCGAACATGTGCCTTACTTGCAAATATTGTTTCTAACTTTTGGGAGAATTGACGCAATGAAATCACCAGAGACAAAATTAAGACGTGATGTTACGTGCCTTTAGTAGAAACAATCTTAATAACATCACGATCTTTCAGAACATGCTTTTCACCTAATCGCATCTTAGTTCGTACATCTATTGCATATAGAAAACTTTTTGCTAGATCTGTATGAATAAGCCCAGCAAATTCCCGCGTTGTTGTTCCATTTTTTACCAAATAAACATCAGGAAGAACACGACCTTTTGAATCCGTAAGTGATGTGGGATCATTTACAGGATAGACTGTAATCATATCTAATACATCAAATACCGCAGTTTCAAGAATTTTCTGAACGCCTGTAGACCCATATTTTTGTAATATGTTAGTTCGTATTTTTTCAAGGGCTCCAAGTTCCTTTTCGCTTAATTTCTCGGGTTTTAAAATTTTGAAGTCATTATCTCCGGGAATATAAGATATAATACCCTTTTTATCAAAATCTTTCAGAATATACTCACATAATGAACATGTAGGTATAATAGTTAAATCCGGAAAACGTTCTTTTAATCTCTTTAAATTCTCTTCTGAAGTATGCATATCAATTTTATTTGCTGCAATTATGATTTGCTTTGATACCCGTCTAAGTGCATCTATGAATTTTTCAAGTTCTTCATCAGACCATTTATCAGCTACATCCGAATTCAGGTTTGCAAGCCGTAGTGCTTTTAGGATATGTGTTTTATTTATTGCCAAACCCGCAAATTTCTCAGCAAGTAGGACTTCAAATTTCGCATGCTCAGCACGCATGCGGCCCGTTATCTTCCGCCAATCTCGTTTTACAATATCTAACATCCATTGATTTATCTCGCGCTCTAAGAATAAAACATCTTCAATAGGGTCGTGACTGCCGGGAGATACTGGACGCCCTTCTTCATCTAATGAGCCAGAAATATCAACAACATGTATAAGAACATCAGCAGTACTAAGATCGTTCAAAAATTTATTTCCTAAACCGCGTCCTTGCCAAGCATCAGGAACAAGACCTGCAACATCAATTATCTTAACAGGAATATGGCGAATACCATCGATACAAATGGAATTTTGGGGGTCATCCTTTACACCGAATTCCTTACATACACATTCATGGCGTACATATGCAACACCAAAATTAGGATCAATTGTAGTAAATGGATATGAACCAACCTTGAAATCTGTAAAGCACGCTGCATTTGTAAATGAGGTTTTTCCTGCAGAGGGCTTGCCTACAATTCCAATAGCAAATGAAGTCCCGGTCATTTTAGAAACAGCCTTGCTTTTTTATTTATTATATGACATTAAAACATCTTTCTTAAAGTTTTTGAATATTATTCAATCATAATGCACAAATTGTAAGCTATAATTATGAAACATCATAGAATGTAATTAAAATCAAAAAATTTCATTATAGGTCAATTTTTCGCTTTGAAAATACATAAATTAATTTAAAAATAAAAAATAAATAAATCATGAGAATCATAACTGAAATAAAAACTAATGTTTGTTTTTTAGTATTATACAAATAGCATAATGCGAGTGGATTAAATGTATAAAATTAAAGAACTACCAATTGAAAAAATAGTCCAATTCTGGGAAAAATTATCTGAATCATTCAGGCCACGATATGAAATGGAAGACCTAAATGATTTCTTAGAATTTGTATCTCAAGAGATAAATAAAAGTAAAGCGAAATACTACGGCATATTCGATACTAATGACAATTTTATTGGGGGATTTAGATTAGCAAAAACAATATCATATTTTTTCATCGATGAGCCATTTGACGACAAATATCAAGTTGTAAAGAAAATAATCGATATGATCGAAGTGTCTAAAAAATTTGTTTTCACAAAAGAACGCTAAAGATCTTCTTGGATATGGGATTCAAAATAGATCATCAAAGATATTGTATGATACTAAAACCGTTAATTGAATTCGATAACCCAAAACTTCCAGAAGAGTATAATATATCCACAATTAATTTAGAACAAATCTCACAAATAGCAGAGGTTCTTGAAGATGCATATAAAGGCACAATAGACGAGAGGATCTTAGGAGTTCAAAACGAAGAAAGCATAAGAGGTTTAATCAATGAATTCTTGAAAAGCGATGACTCAATTTTGCTAAAATGTTCCCTTATAGTAATGCATAGAGAACAACCAGTCGCAGTGATCTTAATTGATAAATACAATGAAATACCCACAATACTTGAAATTGCGGTTAAGAAAGCATATCAAGGAAAAGGATTAGGAAAAAGCCTTCTAAAACTCGCAATAAACAAGATATCCAAAGATGAAAATGAGTTAATACTATTTGTAACACGAAAAAATGCACCTGCTGAACATCTATATAGATCATTGGGCTTTAAACAATTGTCAGATGATTTAGTTG
>CAZPUN010000022.1:0-19344 GCA_964589775.1 uncultured archaeon | reverse complement strand
TAATTTCTATTTGTTTAGTCTATAAAATTTGATATTATTAATGATAAAAATATAGGGCAAATATGATATTAATGGTATTTTGATATAAATGATTAAATTCTGTCGAAAATAAATATTTGGTCATTTGATAAAACAATTTTATTATTATATACATGTTTTAAATCATTCATTTTATGTATCTAAATAATAAAAAAAGGAAGAGTAAAGTTCTTTTAGTGCTTTTTACATAGATTTATGCATATATATAAAAAGTGGTGGCTAGGTAAATGGTATCGATAATTGAGAAGATAATGAGAGAGCATATTGTAGCAGGAGAATATGGTGACGAAATCGGTCTTAAGATTGATTGTACATTGACACAAGATGCGATTGGTATTCTTGCTTATCTCGGTTTTGAACTTCTTGAGTTAGACCGTGTAAAGACGGAACATTCCGTTTCTTTTGTGGATCATAATACACTTCAAATAGATTACAAGCATGCTGACGATCAAAGATATCTTCAATCTGTAGCGGCGCGCTATGGAATATATTACTCCAAGCCGGGCAATGGAATCTGTCATCAGGTATATCTAGAGCGATTTGCAAAACCCGGAAAGACATTATTAGGTTCCGACTCTCATACGCCTACTGCAGGTGCGGTAGGAATGCTCGCTTTTGGTTCCGGTGCCTTAGATGTCGCGTTTGCGATGGGTGGAGGTGCCTTCTATCTAAAGACGCCAAAAATTGTAGGGGTCCGCTTGGTCGGCAAGCGACCGGATTATGTTTGTGCTAAAGATGTAATATTAGAGCTACTTCGTAGAATTAGCGTTCGAGGTGGAATTGGGAAAGCATTCGAATATTTTGGTCCCGGAATAAAAGACCTGACGGTTCCCGAGCGCGCAACGATTGCCAATATGGGTTCTGAAACCGGAGCCACAACTTCAATATTCCCATCGGATGAGGTTACTAAAGCATATTTCAAGTTGCAGAACCGCGAAGATGAGTGGATTGCTATTCCGGAAGCGAAAGAGAAGGATTTTGATGAGATCATCGAGATTGATCTGGATGCTCTTGAGCCTTTGATTGCGAAACCCGGTTCTCCGGATAATGTTGTTCCAGTATCTGAAGTTGCGGGTCTAAAAGTTGATCAAGTTGCAATAGGGTCATGCACAAATTCCTCATTAAAGGATCTGATGACCGTTGCGTCTCTTTTAGACGGGCATCGGGTACACCCAGATACAGCACTTGGAATATCTCCCGGTTCGAGGCAGGTCATGAAATATCTTGCAGACTCTGGCGACCTTGCGAAAATAATTAGTGCTGGAGCCAGAATATTCGAGAATGCCTGCGGACCGTGCATAGGACAGGGATTTATGCCGCCTACTGGCAGTGTATCATTAAGGACATTTAATAGAAACTTCAAGGGTCGTAGTGGAATTTTTGATGCCAACGTTTATCTATGTAGTCCTGCGGTTGCTGTAGCATCTGCCATACATGGAAAGATTGTGCATCCTAAGGTTCTCGGACCGCCGCCCAAGATTGAACTTCCAGAGCATATTGAACTTGACGATTCAATGTTGATTCCGCCTCCGAAGGATGGTTCGAAAGTTAAAGTGATTAAAGGCCCACACATTTCTCAAATTCCAACAATTGAGCCGCTGCCGGACCATATGAAACTCAATACAGTAGCAAAATTAGGCGATAACATATCTACAGATGATATATTACCGATCACTCGAAATTCATTTTCATGTCGTTCTGATTTCTCTTCATTATGCCAATGCACTTTATCGGAAATCGATAATGCATTCATAACTCGAGCAACAAAAGCAAAAGAGAAAGGCGGAGGCATTATTATTGCAGGAGAGAATTTTGGTCAAGGTGCTTCTACGGAGGATGCTGCACTTGCTCCGCTATGTCTTGGTGTTCGTGCAATAATTGCAAAGTCGTTTGCAAGAGCATATCGAACTAATTTGATTAACGTAGGAATTCTGCCTCTGAGATTCCTTGAGGATGTAGATTATCAACTCACTGAGGTCCATGATGTCATTTTACTTGAAAATATACGCAAGGCGATTGAAGAAGATATCTACGAAATCCATCTAATAAACAAGACTCGCGGCAACATGGTAATCGAAGTTGCTCATGATTTCTCAGAACGCGAAAAGAAGATTGCACTTGCAGGGGGTCTTCTCAACTACTATAAAGGAACTGTAAAAAACAAAAAATAATAAATGAAGAGCCATTACATATTAATTCGAACTACGGCATCGATCTCTGAAATATAATCGATAATATCGCCGAGTTCAAGATTTGGCTCATATTTTTCTTTTATTTCTGCAATTTCATATCCTTTCTTAGCATCGATCAATGCTTTGATCTTTGCTTCTTCAGCTCTAACCTTGTTATGCAGATCTTTTCCAATATTGTCAAGATACTGCTTTGATTCGTCTAGCACTTTGAGTGCTTCATTAAATTTACCTTCTAGAGCTAATACATTCGCCTGTGCAATCATTGCTTCAACAAGAATCACAGGAATCCCTAACGTACGGGATAATGCGATAACTTCCCATAGTATCTTATCTGCTTCCTCGAGATTTAGTGTATTTATCTTGTCTATTGCGAGCATTAGGCGAGATCTTATTGATAGCTCGGTTATTCCATTTTTGTCGCTTGAGTCCTTTATTTTTTCCCAGACTTTCAAAGATTCCGCAGAATTCCCATTTAGCTTTAGCACCTCCGCAATTGCAGAGTCGATTTTCAATTCAAATTCGGTTGAGTAATTTTTCCGGACAAACTCACGAGCATCAAATAGCAATTGTTCTGCATCTGATGCTTTACCGGATCGCGCAAAAACAACTGAGAGATCAATTAGGATATCCATAAGAACTCTGTTTAATTGTGCAATATGTGAGTCCCTTAGAAGTGTTAAACTCTCCTGATATAGTTTTTCAGATTCATTCAAGTTATCTTGATATTTATAAATTTTCGCAAGCGTTCTCAATGAAATTGCTTTTGCAATTATCTCATCATACGTCTCAGCATTTTCAAGCAATTGTATGGACTCTTGATACTGTTTCTTTGCGCGTTCTATATCGCCATAAGCAATCAAGATCTCACCTATGTTATTTAACAATCGTGCGACATATACATCATCAATATCTTTTGCATATTCAATTGACATGGTAAAATACTGATTTGCCTCACTAAAGTTTCCTATTGCTTTATAAGCGGTTCCAATATTGCTAAGTATTGTGGAGATATATTTATTCGATTTGCTTTTCTTCGCAAAGGAAAGAGAGTCCTTAAATGATTCAATAGCCTTTTGAAAGTCGCCCATCTTGATCTCTGCAATTCCTTTTGAATTCAGAATCACACTGCTTAATGGTTCGGAATCTGTATTCTCATGCAAAGCTTTATCGTAATAGTTCATGGCTGATTCTACGTCCCCATTCATTTCTGAAAGCTCTCCCAAAATTAAATAACTGGTTGCATTATTCCACCTATCTATTTTTCTTTTTTGTCCATCGACATTTTTAAGGGACATACGATAATAATAGTCGGACTTAACTTTATGTCCTGCCTTTCGACCTCTAGGAACGTTATTTGATTCTATAGATGTGTATACCATCTCATAGTCTTTTATGAATTCGTCTGACAACTCTATTGATTTTTTCTGTTCTATTCGATTTTCATCTATTTTTTTCTTGTTTTTACGCGCTTTCGGAATTTTCATTATTATCCCAATCCCATTCTATCATGTTATATTTTTTTGTAATAAGATTTTCGTATTTATTAAAAAAATGAAATTAATTCAGCCCTGCTTTAATTGGATTATGAAACTACACCTTTCCTAATATTCGAATACTTAGATATTAATCTTTAAATATCCGAATCCTAAAGTCATCATATCATTCTAAGCGGTGATAATATGAAACGGGTAGGGGCTTTAATAATTGCGATTTTTGTGCTATCGTTATTTTCTACCGGCACATCAAGTTTGTATATAAATTCTAAACCGAACGTTTCAAGAGTGCATTTTCAGAATGCAAGTATCGATACTTCCTTGACGTTCCTGCCTACTGAGAATTTTACCCATTATGAAGTGAATGCAAATCTGACTTGGAGTACATATCCTCATGTTGACGTAATTGAAAAAGTCATTTTCAAAAATACGTATGATGTTTCATTTAATGAATTACATATGCATGCGTGGGCTGGTTTTTACAATAGTCGCATAAATTCCGGAGATCCACCTGCTTTTAAACTCAACGCAGTTGTAGATGAAGCAGATAATCCACTTAGCTATTCGCTTACCGGATATACTACACTAAAGATATCATTGCCGAGTGCATTGCAACCTGGCGAGACCTTTACATTTGTTGTCAAATTTGAAGAAAATCTACCAGCATTACGAGATCGATATGGATATGGCGAAGTACATAGCAAGCCGATTGCAAGCTTTGGAAACTGGTTACCTGTCATGGCTATTTATGAAAATGGCAAATGGACAGATTATCCATATACAACATGGGGCGAATCATTCTACGCTAAAAGCGCATGTTTTCTTGTGAATATAACTACAGACTCAAACATGATTATTGCAGCTACTGGTTCATTCCTCGGGCGTCTATCTATTGATTCTTACAATATCTGGATGTGGAATGCAACTCTGACTCGTGATTTCACATTTAGTGCAAGTAGGTATTTTGTCACTCATTCCATCATACACAATGGAATTAATATTACAAGCTATTATGTAAGCGAAGATGCAGATGTCGGCGAATACGGAACTCAAGTAGCAGTACAAGCTATCGATTGCTACAGTTCTCGATATATCCAGTATCCATATGACCGTGTGAGTATCGTAGAGACCCCGATGAATTATGGTGGAATGGAATATCCCATGCTGGTTCAGATTTCAGACCGGACATATAGTAGTCAGGGATATTTTGAAATTGTAACAGCACATGAACTTGGGCATCAATGGTGGGCGTACCTAAGCGGAAATGACCCGTACATGGAACCTTGGCTCGATGAAGGGTTTGCTAGCTATTCTGAATATCTCTATACCGAATATGTATATGGCTGGGATTCATATTTATCATATCTCCATGATGATATGAGTAGCTACACGACTGCAATTGGCGATACGCAAAGTGATTTTGGCGTGAACCACAATATGACATGGTGGGAAAATCACGGTTTTTATGGTACTTTAGTATATACAAAGGGATCCATTATAGTTGCTATGCTAAGGTATGTCATGGGTGATGATGCATTTTTCAACGCAATGCATGATTATTTCAAGCATTATGCATTTCGAATAGTTCATATTCCAGACTTTCAGCACATTATGGAATCACATTATAATGCATCGTTAGATTGGTTCTTCGATGAATGGGTATATAATGGCTATCGCGCTACATTCGCCTTTGGAGAAGCTGAGGCTACAACAAATGGAAATGCATACTTAATTGTTTTTACGCTTCGTCAATATTTTGCCACATTCACAATGCCACTTGAGGTCAAAGTCTACTATAATGATTCAACCTCCGAAATATTCCGCGTGTGGATCAACGAAACTACCGGATATTACGAACTGACTGTTGATAAAGAGCCTATAAAGATTAAGCTCGACCCAAACAATATGGTTCTTGCATCATATATCACTCGCGAGATCGAATTGAATGTTACGGAAACAAACAATTCCACCAATACGGGAACACAAAATACACTTGCACCAAGCGTGATATACACAATTTTGGGTGGAGCAGTGGTAGCTTTAGTCGTAATTGTAGTAATTTTAAGAAGAAAAGAGATTCTCTAAGAACTCTTCACTCTATTTTTTTCTTTTATCACGCATTGATAGTTCTTTGAACATATTAACCAGCGCATTGTATATTTGATCTACAATGTCGGTGTCCAGACCTAATGCGTCTATGAATAATTCATCAATGTTAATATGTACGCTTAAGGCTTTTCTATCTCGCCATGGGGGTAGTGCATCACTTCTCAATTCATCGAATGCTTTGACTATTGCCGTTCTATTCTTAATTCTCTTAATATCTATGAATGTCGGATCACGCTTATAATCCGAAATTTGAAGTCGACCGAAAGAGCCACTGATCTCTCGCCTACTCGTCAGGAAGATTGTCAGAAACAATGAGGAGTTCAGCCATGCAGATAATAATTTGGCATCTTCATAGTTCGCATCTTTGATAAGGTAGAAGTTTTTCGTACAAACCGTCGGAGTATCAAGAAAATGAGAGCCAACGCTCGTTGTCAAAATTCCCATTTTATCTATAATAAAGGCATTACCATATGGGTTTTTAATCTGCAGCTGGTGATAAATGTGTGAATACCACTCGTCTCCGAAATTTCGCTGGGACACACGTGCGTTATCCTCGTTTAGCTGAGTGTATCTTTTGAACCAATCTTCAACATCGCCAGGTGGAATCGAAAGCGCATATTCATTTACTTTGGGCGTTATGTATTTCGAATATAGTCCGGGCTTCCTCAATGTTTTAACCAAGAATCTTTTCGGAATTTCTAATTGATTTCCCTTGCGGTCTATAATGACCAATTCTTCTGGGCTATCCGCGAGTATCTTCCAATCCTTGTTCGGAAAGAAGAAAAAGTTCGGACCGTACATTTCTATCCCGCGAATGATGTCAAACGCCATCTCATCTGCGGATCTTATGAGCCCTGTCCCAAGAATCTTCCGATAGAGCCTTACAAGCTCCTTCATATTCAGAAACTTGTACCAATTCCACTCATTTATAAGGTCCTCTGCCTTAATCCTCAAATGCGTTATCGAATAATCGTCCCTTAGGCGATGAAACTTTACAAATGATGAGCCCTTGCCTTTTCGTCCAAAGAACAAAATCTCACGAATCTCGCTACCCTCAGATAATGCATTCGAATTCTGTAGTAGTGCAAATTCAATTTCCTCGTACCTCTTGAGGAAGAATTCTTGCACACCCCTTGAATAATCCGACAAAATCGTGGAAGCCGGCAGAACAGCTCCGAGATGCCCGTTCTTCTTAAGTAAATAATCCGCAAGAAAAATTGAGTGGATGTGCAAGCCCGCCTGACCATTCACAAAATCACGGTAGTAATATAAAAGCCATTGCAGGTTCTTACGCTGTTTCTCATCAAGCCTGTGTGTGCGAGTAAATGGCGGATTCATAACCACGAGGTCGTATTTCTCGTCTGATGGTCCGTATATTGCACCGCGTGAGAATACTTGAAAACCATCGCCAATCGTACCAACAAGCTTTGTATCCATACCATATTCATTGAGCCTCTGATATATACGCGCTGTCGCAATCAGAACTGCTTCCGGCATTATGTCGTTTATCCGAATGAGCCTCAAATCACCACGTTCGGCTCGATTGTCTATGAGCGACGTAATTAGCCGTCCTGAACCGCAAAATGGATCCACAACTCGAACTAACTTCATGTCCTCGAACCGTGCTGCTATATAATCCGCAATGTGATTCAACGTATAATTGGATGCTAATTTCTTTCGCTGCTCGGCATCTAGCCCCCTCTGAAATAGACTACCTAAAATATCCGAACGCAATGCATCCGCAACTTCGTCGTGCCCTATATAGTCATCTAATGCAAACTCACGAAACTTGTACGCTAAACCTAATATGTAGTGTTGCAAACTCTCTGATATTATACTATGCACGGTCTTGCCCTTGAAAAATTGATATACCTCATGAAAATTATTTGGCTCTAAACCAAATTCCTCTGCTAACCACTGGATCACAAGTAGGGAAAGTTGTTCCCCAGTACTCATCCGTATGCGCCACATTTCTGTATGAGGCTTCACTACGACATCGAAAGTCCGGAATAGTCCTTGTTGAGGCTCCACACTAATCACTCAGCTATATTACTCAGAAATTTTGTAGAGAATACTTCCATATATCCCCCAATAGTATATTAATTTTTTGCGCGGGATTTTTTCATGCCTTAAAAATATTCAAACATAAAATTTTGTAGGTTTTTTTAATAAAATATAGTAATTTTTTGGCTATTTCTTTGATTTCAGATATATGAGACCTTAATATATAACATATTCGCCTTATTCAACTTGTTCATGGTGGTGTATATATATCAATATTATTAACAAATGGCGCGCAATACAAAAATACAATATAATCACATGCAGAATACTTAGGATTACTTTTCATATAAACAAGAAATTTTGAACCGTATTAGTCCATAATCTTACATTAATTGGATTTTAATACAAAATTGATCGTAAACACTCGCATGATATTTTTAATAAAAAGAAAAAAGAAAAAATGTAGATTTTAATTTTAGCTATGTATAGGATCATCAGGAGGATGAATATCTGGAATTTTATAGAACGTTGTAGTTTTTGTGGTTTTGTCACCCTGATGATCGTACATAATGATTTTGATTGTATGAAGACCATTTGAATAAGAACCTACATGAATTAAGAGGGTGTAATATCCTGAAGAATACTGCATTCTTCCTACGTACTGATTATCGACAAGGACTTTAATGTAGCCAACTCCATCTGGATCTGTTGCCTTAATTTTTAGGAAGACTGTTTGAGTCTTTGATGAATATATTTTTGATATGATATTAATAGAGCCTGAAAAGTCTCCGACGTATCGATTAATTGTTTTAGATGTTGTGAATCCATACGTATCAACGATTGTGAAGGTTATCTTGTAGCTTCCTTCTTTTGATGGTCTCCATGAATATACGTAATAACCGGAGCTATATTGCATGATTGCGTAATGTCCGTCTGATATAGATATTCTAACTTTTGAAATTTTGTTTGGATCTGTCGCTCTAATCTTGATATTAATTGTTGAATCACCGGGTAGTGTAGATTGAGTCGGTTGAATTACTGTAATTGTTCCGGGCTTTTCATTGTACACTGGAAGCCAGAATCCATAGGTTCTTGTATTACCATTATTGTCTCCGCTTGTTATATACAATCTAAGCATTGAGTTGTATTTTGGACCTACAATATCATACAAATTAATTGTATACTTGCGAATAATTTTCTTAATCAGTGTTTTTCCTTGGAATTGTGTTGTGTATATTTTTGTAGTTATTCCAGAAACCATAGTAACATTCATGGCTTTGCTATCGGTAGTAACATACATCTTTGCGCCTGCTGGAGAACTGTCATATATTTGCCAGCCATAAGTTGAGCCATCTTCGAAGTCATCATAGAGTGTGTTATCGATACTAATATCATCGAAGTACCAGTTACCACGGGCTAGGAATGCATCGACTGTAGATATGGTAGCGGATGGGAACACCGTACGTACATCATGGAGCAGGTCGAGTTTGACAAGGTTCCAGTTTCCTTGTTCTAGGTTCAGCGGTAAGAACAGATATCCATTTGAGTAGTATGGGTTAAAAGTACCGGGTTTGTATGTGAGGTAGAAGCTGCCTGCGGAAGTATCAACACGAATGTAGATGTACCAATGGGAGTCCAGAGGCTTTGCGGCGAATCTGAAATCTACTCGGTCTGAGTATTGTGGTTCATGGCCTGCAGGAGTATTGTATGCGTGGTCTGAAGCGAACCAGAATTTGAAACCGTTTCCGGTTCCGGAGCTGACAGTTCGAAGAACGCGTGAGTTCTCATCAATTGCAATCATCATATCCATTGCATAATTCAAATTAATACCACTGAAAACAGTATAGCTTGTGCTTCCACTTCCATATTGCAGATTTCTGTATCTCAATGTAAGGAATCTATCTTCAATGGTAAAGTATAGTGAATGTGTTGAAGCATCCATAGCCGTAGCATAGTTTGGTGTTTGTGTATCTAGATTTAATTGATCGTTGGAAGTGATCACAGGGGCTTCCCAATCATCAGGGTTGTCAATTAGAAATACTTTTTCATCCTTAGAAGTATATCCTGCATTATCAACTGCAAATACATAAAATGTGTGCCAGCCGTTTTCAAGTCCTTGTAATTTTCTCTGATATAAGTCTACATATGCATACCAAATGCCTTTCCATCCCACTTTATCTGCAACAGCACCATTTCCAGTAGTGTTTCTGTATGAATATTTAAGCTTAATATAACCATGTGATGATGATGAGCTGTCTGTACTGCTCCATACAATTCCTGCTTTGTATTCAATCTTCAGGATTTTAATCGAAATTGAGGCTCCTGGTCTTGTCGAAGGTATTTCAAATTGAAGTCCACCTGTACTAACAATTTCACCATCAACATTTATGAACTTCGGATTTATTGAAAAGTACCCTCTAGCAAATCTAATTGTATTTCCAGAATACCATGGTGTCCATATTTCACCATTTTCAATACGAACCATTCTTAAGACATGTCCGGAATTGTCCAAGAAGACCAGGAAGAATTTATCTGGATCTGGATTTTCAACTTTAATCTTTGCGCGCATCAAATACATTTTAGGTCTGCTGAATGTGTATTGATATGTTGGATTAGTTGCTGTTAATGTTCTTTGAACAGAAACCTCGGTCGTATTGGATAGAAATGCATTTTCGTCATCTACTGTAATAAACACTTTTGACACTTTATTATTCATGATCCAGACGCCATTTACTTTAGGATGCTCATCAAATGTATAAATTCTTAGTGTTGCATTATCTCCGGATATCTTCGTGGTCTTATTCATAAATACAAACGCCTGCAGAGTTCCGGAGCTTAATAGATTTGAAGAAACATAGTCACCTAATGGAATGTACTTTGCCTTTCCTTTTTTGATTTGAAATAGTGATATATTTTGAATGATATTTTGAAGGATATCATAGTGAAGGCTTGGATCGTTAGCAGCAAGTGGAGTCATAAATGTCACATATGGTGGGGAATGATCGAATGCTGAACCCATGATGATTTCTACATCTGGTACTGGTTTATACTCGACTTTGAATAATCTTATGCCATGATTAATATGAAAAACATTATTGTATTCGGCCTCTACATTTGCAATATATGAATCTGGTGATACTTTTTTGCCTGTTGGGAAGTAGAATGCATTTGAACCTGTACGATTAATCAAAGTAAAGCTTTTATCCAATCCCTTTTTGCCTAATTTAATTTTTATATGGCCATGTAGCTTCATGAAAGCTACCGGAAAATACGTAACCAGCCTTTCAAGAATTATTTTATCACTTCTAAATTTCATCTGGCCTTCCATAGGGATACTTAGTTTGACTTCAACATTTAGTTGGACTTCAATAGAACTTTTATTGGTCTTTAGAGATGATTTGAATTCTGCGCCAAAGGATATGGGGTTCTCAACTAATGAGATCATTAAATTAACTCCATCATCTGTACCAGTAAACATCAAATATAATGAAACTATATCTCCACCGGTAACTTTGACTTTTGGTATTAAATTCTTGAGGAATTTCAAGATCTTGCTACCTGTTGAGTTACCCTTATTATTATTGTCCGAACTACCGGATAATTTTGTAAGATCAAACTCAAATGAAGCACCGGGCATGGAAACCATACCGCCATATAATCTAGTAAATCCAACGCCCTTAAGTGTAGAGCTAAACCATGCTTCGATAGTTCGTTCACCGTATGGACTGGGAACCTTCGCATAACCGACTAACTTGTAAATCGTAGAATCAGGCTGACCAGTTTTGGATACGAACATCCTGCCGTTGTATGCACTTGTAATTTCAGCATCCGGATGGAAATGATCACTTGCATAATAATCTAAGAGAATGTCGAAGTACACATAGAAATTAAATTTGACGTAGACCGTAATTGGAATTCCATTGACTTCTCCATGATATGCTATCTTTACGGTAAGTGTCATATATAATTGTTTGATTTTAGCATAAACATCCATAGGCAAGGAATCATCTGAAAATACAAGTGTCTTTATCCTTGAGCCTACGCTTAAAAATCCGAATTTTAGGTTTGTAGTATTGCTTAATTTGAATGTTTTAGATAGACCTTTTAGGAACGCTTTTATCATTTTTCCAATCTTTGAAGCTGATAAATAAGTTGTTAGATTGCCTTTTGTCAAAAAGTGATACACATTATTAACAATTTGGAATAAACCAAAATTCTTTACTTCTGTCGTATTAAGACCAAGAGCAGCTAATAGATAATTATTGAAAAGCGTCTTGTTCTTATAATACAATGTATTGTTCCAGTGCAATGCTTTCATGACTTCTTTTGGCGTAATAATCCTCTGAACAAATTTCATATAGTTATCTTCGCGATTTATGAATTTTTGAATTCTATCCATTAAGCGAAAACCATTCTCAGATACCTTATCGTAAATGTCTGCAAAATACGCTGCAGTTGATATAGTTGCAGGGAAATAATCAACGGTCTCGTTGAATCCCTTAACATGGATATGGGGATTCGTAATGTACTTTGTAATCCTTGCCGAATTACATCCAATGAAAAAGTGATTTTTAACTCCAGTGGATTCTATTTCATTAGCGAAGAACTTCCATGAAATTGTTGAAGATCCTATTCTTATACTGTATTCATTGCTATGAAATATGTATATGTGTGCTAATGCATCCTGATGCCATTCATTGGATTGAACCATACTACTAAAACTGTCAACATAATAGACTTCATAGTCTACTATTTGATCAAACAAATTACTAAGCAAATTTACAGATTTACTTACAATTGAATCATTCTTGTCTGCAAATACAATCACACTCGAATTGAAATTACGAGTGGGAATTATAGGACTAGCCATTGTACCTGCCATACTACCTACAAGTAATATGAGCAGAGCTAAGCTAATATACTCCTTCTTCATCGCTTCGCCTCCTCGCGGTATGTTTGCTGAAAAATAATCAAATATATAAATTTTATTATAAGAAAATAAATTTTTTAAAATTTTATTTTTTATTTTATAATATTATCAAATCATTATTAAAAATTTGAGTAAATTCTGAAATATTTTATTTTGAAGATATTCTAATTTTCGATTTTTGCATATTTTTAATGAGATCTATTAAGTCATCAAGGTTAGTAATTTCAAAATCCGGTTTTATAGTATTATTTTTTGTACTATTCGGCGCGAACAAGACTGTGATCGCGCCCATTGCTTTCCCGCCGAGAATATCATATTCTGCATCACCAACAACAATAGTATTTTCAGGAGGCAGATTCAATTTATCTGCAGTTTTAATGAAGATATCTGGGGCAGGTTTTCCGCGTTCGACCTCATCTGCGCCGGACAATGCGTCGATATAGTTCGTGAGTCCATAATGTTCGATGAACTTGTTTGCGATTGGTGAAATGATCGATGTGCTTATTCCAATTCGAAGGCCCATGTTTCTTAATTTCTCAAGAACATTTTTTACATTATCGAAAAGCTTGATTCGGTTTTCCACGAGCACCGCATCAACATATTTTTTTGCCCACCTTTGCACAATATCATCTATTCTTTTTCGGTCATGAATACCGGTAATTTCTTCGATGATTTTCCATGCGTCCATTCCAATCAAAGGTTCTGCCTTCTTGGCATCTACATCTATTCCAAATTCTGCAAACACTTCATCTAGCAGTTCTATGACGACTGGAATAGAGTCTGAGAGCGTACCATCAAAATCAAAAATTACTCCACGAATCATTTTAGTTCATATTCTTTTAGTTTATACTCATATATATTTATTTCATATATATCAAAATGTAGATAAGCCTAATAAATAAAAAGAGATTATGAAAAATATCGGGAAGTATGTATCATGGCAGTACAGAAATTAAGTGCAACTGCTTATTTGCCACCTTTGCTTCTGACTACACCTGCATTAAAAAATGGTATCGAATATATTATGCAAGACGAAAGATTCGTTTATTGCGCATCAACCGATAGAATCTATGCATATGATAGAGAAACGTGGAAACTGCAGCATACACTTGAAGTTAAAGATATGTATTCATCTGCCATAGCTGTGGGCAAAACAAACATCTATGCTGCACAAATCAGTGGGAACATATACGTGTGGAATAAAGCGGATTTTTCGGATTATAAACGCGTAATTCAGACTGAGCAGGGCGTTCTTGATATTACTATATCTCAAAATGAACATTTTCTCTATGTCCTACTTAAAAATAACGAGATTCTCGTCTATGATCTTAATGATGACCATGTAGTTTCACGATATACGTCTCCAGTATCAATATCTAAAATTCTGGTTGATGGATCTACTCTATATGCATTAAGCAGTTTTGAAGGTATTGTTGTATGGAGTGAGCCTGACCGCAAACCGGAACTGATAAAAATTCCAACAGATTGCAGATGGACTGCATTTGCACAGTCATCGGATTTTATATATATAGGAACATCAAAGGGCATGCTAAATACTATCGAGAAAAAGAGTAGGAAAATAAAACATGAAATAAAAATTACCGATTCATGGATAAATGCAATTAATGCGTATTTGGACTATATCTATATCGGTTCAGATAGCGATCTTACGGTCTTGAATGCACAAGACTTTACTGTATATAGAAGATTTAAGGAAGGTAATATAATTTCTATCATGGCAGATGAGAACTATCTTTACTATTCGTTGAGCTTGAATGATCTTATCGTGCGACGGAAGAGCGATTGGAACCGAATTCAAGACTCGATAGGAAACTTGGACTATATCATTCGAATTTTAGCAGATGATAAAGTTGTATATACGGTTTCGAAAGATTCGATCATAATTTGGGATAAAAGCAGCTGGACCCCTGTTGGACATACTGAGGCAGCTCACTCGCTCATAATCACAGATGCCGTTATGGATTCGGAATACATTTATGCATCTTCATTGGATGGAAAGGTCTACATATGGAACAGAAACTTGGGAGATAATAAAAAATTTGAGGCAGATATCGTAAATCTGCATTCGATAGCCGTAGATTCACAAAACATCTTTGTTGGGTCGTATAGAATTATGAAGTTTGATAAGATGACCCTCAAGAAATCTGCCGAATCCAAACCGCTCGACAACATAATAAAAATGCGAGTGGATGACAAACACATATATGCCATAACTAAACCTGGTCTCTATGTTTTGAATAAATCATGCGAGATCGTTGAGAATGTGGAGATCTATGACCCGATTGCCCTTGATGTCAGTTCAAAGTATGTCGCAGTCGGTAGTTATGACGGTCACATTTTGATATTTGACAACCATATGAACATTCTTCGTGCTATAGATTCGAATAGTCGTAATATATGGGACATTTTGATACAAGATGATCAATTATTTGTTCTCAGCCCGGAAAAAATTGAAATATGGGACTTGTTAGACTATTCATTAAAGTGCTCATTCTCACTAATTGAGAAGCAGAATTCATTTTATTCAATGGCAGTATGTAACTTGTATGAATACATAAGTTTTGCAAATATAGTTGCAGTCATATCAACCAAAAAAATATGCCATCAAAATGTAGAAAAATGATTTTTTACCTTTTTAGTTCATAATTGAAGATACAATGAAAATAATTGTAAAAATAAACCAAATTGTATTTTACAAAATGATAAATTAAATCATCAATAATTGATTTTGGTATAAAAATAGCGCCTATTTTTGAAATTCTAACATCATTTTTGTATTTTGCAATTACAAGGCGTCTAGATGCATTTTTATAAAATAATATATTTATATTTATAATAAAAATTAAAATTACAGATTATCTTTTTTTATAATAACGAAAAATATTGTGACTCAAAAATTTATTTTATTGTTTCAAGCAAAATATAAAATTTATATATAAGTAATGTTTCATTTTTTGTACCATGACCGGAGGAGCATAGTCATGAGAAAAGAGAGAGTGTCCCTAATACTTCTTGCACTATTCATAGGCAGTATGGCTGGGACTGTTTTTAGTAACAGTCTAGTCACTACGCCGACAAATTATGAATACTCTGCATTAATATTTACTGAAAATGATGAAATATCAACCAAGGCAGTGTCTTTATTAGATAGTCTAATTGATGATTATATAGACTATGATGTCATTAACATTGATGATTACAATGAGATGACACATTCTGCTGTTTGGTCAAGTGATTCACTAGCATTTATCTATGTATTTCATGGCTCAGACGATGGGATTCAAATTGGAAATACAATAATATCCTGGGATTCAATAGCTAGCGATATACAAAATACGAATGTAAAATATCATTTATTCCTATCATGTAGTTCTAACAAAATAAAGAACTATATTACGGACAGCTATTACGAAATTAAGGGATTCGATGATCAGATAGATTATTTCCCTGGTGCAATAACAACTGCGGTTCACTTGGGTGAAGCTCTAAAAACTGTTTCAAATAAAGGAGACCTACTATTAGAACATATTGCAGATTATGTAGATTCAACGTATGTCGATTTTATTGGGCGTATATTAAATCCAATAGAGCCAATGCAAGCTTTACACTGGAAGAATTCATATTACCAAGCAGTTGAGGACTATATAGACCACGTGATCGGAACCCTACGTTTGAATGATACAGAAGGCCCATTAAATACTTTAATTAGATTATTCTATCAGTTATTCTCAGATGAAGATCCCCCAGAAATAATTATAACTAGAGATGACGTTATGCACGTCATTGAATCAATAATAAATAAGATACACTTTTCTAAGAAGATTGGTCCTGTCAAATTTGAATTTTCAACTGCAATCGAAGAAAGCGCATTTTGTGAGGATGGGTATCCGGCAGATATTTATGAAAAGGTATTGAGGATAGCAATCAAAATCACGGTGAAACTAAAGAAAACCATTGTCGTAGAAGGAGTACCTATTACATTATATGTAAAAATTGCAGGCATGTTGTACTTTGATATTCTTTTAGACTATTATGCTAGCGATCATAATAATCCTGCAAACACAATCGACAGCCGGTATAACAACATAATTTACAAATCTACAAGCGGAAACCCTGACGATACAATTTATAAGCTACGAGGTTATGCCAAGATTCCCAGTCCATATGGCGAACGAACTGTCGAAGCATGGTATAGTTCCAGATTCGAAGGAATTGGCTTCACACGATTCTATGGTGGAATCGAAATTACGCCTGGTGCAGACATTGAGCTTGACTTTTCAGATTATAAAGAAGAAAACGATACAGACTCTTCAGCTTTAGTAAAGAAATTGAAATCATTATTGCCGACAGTAACACTTGGTCCTAAGGACGTAGCATCCATTTGGGTTATAGCAACAGAAATCGATGATGGCTTAGAACTCATCTTTAGTAATACAGAATATATTCCAATACCTGGATTGACAGTTTCTACGATTGAAATTGAAATCAATACTTCAATATTTAAGGTGACTTTAGAAGCACAGGTAAAACTAAGTATTACATTTGAGGGGCGAGTATTACTTCGGCCAGATGAAATTGTATTTGATAAGTATATCGTATACTGGCCTGTAATTGAGGCAGAAGCAAAAGTTTCGGGTGAAATAAACATCGGAATTTTCAAAAAGAGTGGAGAATTTACATTAATCGATAAAACTGGTGAAAATGCATTTTATCTACCTACAGGTAAAAAGACATCAGACCCAACATATATTGCAAACGTACTTTGGGAAACATCTCCCGGATGGCGAATACCATGTAATATGAACTTTCTCAGTAGTAGCTTAAATGAGATTGAGGGAGCTGAAATCGTAGATGGAAGTGCATTTGATCATACACCACCATTTATCACGTTCATAACACCAAATTCAGGCATCGATCCAAGTCCCGAATACTTAAACAATGTCGTGGATCCGATATCAATACTGCTAAACAAAATTGATGAGAATGGAGATATACAGGTCGTTCCAATAAGTAGAATAATTACAACGTCTATACTTGGAACTCTTGGCTCTGTTCCCACACAAGTCTGGGCTAATACAACATATTCAATAGGCGGAGATAATGCAACCTTAGATCTATATTCCTTCGATGAATATCCTGTAGTAGATGGCGAGCGTATTACGACCAGCCGCGTTTCAAATGTATATGTATTTGTAGATGATCCTGATGCTCTACAGACAAGAATGGCTCAAGTTTCATCAACGAGTATACTTAGTTCATCAGCACCAGTATTTACGTATTCATATAGCGAACCAGATACATATCTAATACAAGCCAAAATAAAAATTACAAATCCGGATCCAGCAAAATTTGCTGTCGCATTCCTATCATCAACAGGAACTATTCTAAAAGTAGTTTATGGTGACTCAGAAACATGGAGCCCATGGTATTCAGGAAATAGTATTAGAATTGCTAGAGCATATATACAACCTCCAGAATTTGTCGAGGTAGACGGAGAACTTGTACTTAGGAGCGGCGTTAGAATTATTGCACCATCAAATGAGGATGGAGCTGATATAACCGTAAATGTAACTGAAGTACAATATAAATCCGGAATTGTATGGAGCAGTACAGATAGCTCATCATCTACACATGGATTCATTGAACTTACGAGTTCTGCAAGTAATGTTGAAGGAACGGGCGAGGTAGATGGAAAAATCGGATGGAAAGGTATCTGGAGAGTACATATGGATCTATATCAGAGAAGAGAGACCGTTGGTCTCGAAGATGGCTGGCATACATTCTATGCAGTAGCCATAGATAACGGTGGTTTAATTTCAACTGCCACAAAGCATTACTATATAGACAACCCTGATGATTGGGAAGCTCCCGTAATCACAACATCAAATACTCATATAATTTCAGATTCATTATCACCCAATAAATACAAAGCAATACCAGTTTCAACTTCTGCATCATTTGATTTCATAATTAATGAGCGTGTTCTGTCTCTTGTATATTCAGACCTACCATATGGCAGCGGTACAACAAGTTATACATTATTTAGTGGTATAAACAATAGCTATCCAATTCAAATGCAAGTTGCAATCGATGAAAATACAAGAGCCTTAAGAACTGTCAGCTCCGGAACCGGAAACGGTTTCAGATTCTGGTTCGCTTCAGACCATGCATACAATACTCCTGCAGGCCATAGACCACAATATTCAGACCGAGTAGATTTCAGATTCGCCGCAAAGCCTCTGGACTCCTATTGGTACATCTACATTCGTGTTGATACTTCCGCAGGCAGCTTCTACCTCACATACAAACCCGGTACTTTCAACCCATACTACTCAAATGGATATCTGTTCTTGCCATTACATCTAGAACAAGGAAACTGGAACCTTGTCAAACTCGACCTGCTCCATGATGTACGTACTGTGTTCCCATCCGCTACCATATCTACAGTCGATGCATTCCTAGCCCGTGGTAACTGGTACTTCGATGATATTAGTATCGATAACACACTCTATGATGACTTCGAAGATGGCTCAACTTATGGCTGGCAAATATATGA
>CAZPUN010000021.1:0-178628 GCA_964589775.1 uncultured archaeon | reverse complement strand
CGGGAATATCACCACGATCAAAAGTATCATAATACAAAATTGGAGAATAAATTAGAGAGATTAAGTATGAACCATCACCATATGGTTGGTAAAAATCATTCGGATAGGAATAGTGATGCGTATCAAAGGATATCGACATATAAACCTCTAACTGTACATCATGATTTCCGCCATCTGGAGAAAATGTATTTAGTGAAAACCACCTGCTTGATGTATCATAAGTATTATCTGCATCATAGGATAACTGTAGTCCACCCATATAGTCATCAAAATCTGCATCGCTTTCGTATCCATCAATCCGTATGATATACTTAGTAATACTATAAATTGACTTTGTAATTTTGATGTTTGTATATACTATATCTCCATCATTTGCAACATAATTCTGTCCATTATTATTAAGAGTGTATTCATAATAATTATTCAGTTTCACTTTAAGATAGATTTCTCCAGGACCAAAATCACGATCCTCTATAACCTTTATTTTTGTAATTTTTATTGTAATAGATGATTCATATACATCCAAGTCGGATACATAATTCAAACTAGGAGAGAATGATGAAATACCACTTAGCAAAGCATCAACATTCCTTTTTGAGGCGTTCTCGGGATTAATAATATTTTTAAAATTGAAATTCTTTGTAATATGAAACTCAGCTTCCCGAGTCACTTGTTTAACACTTGCAATAGTGGATTTATTATTCAACATGTTATTAGAAGTATTATAGCTTAGACCCATACTGCCAAATGGCAAAATGAACATAAATAGAATCATAAGTAATCCTATGTTCCTTTTAGACATATGAAAGCCTCCATTTAAAAGGTAAAAATGTCTAGCCCCAGACATTTAATACCTCATAACCGATTAGGTAAAAATATATAACAAGTAACTAATAAATTTTTTTAAAAAACAAAAAATAGTATAAAAAGTAATTTCAATATCCATAACCATAGGTCCAGTCTTCTTCAAAATATTTCTTACTTGGGAGTCGATAAACACCATTAATATCCAGCCAGCCTAGAATAAGACCGCCGATCATACCACCGAAGTGAGCGATTATATTTACATTTAGTCCGACTGAAGCCACCCAGAAGATGAACACTGTGCCTGCCGCTCGTGAAAATTCGCGTCTTCCACCAAGAATAACAGCAAGATATGCAAACAATCCGAATATAGCACCACTAGCACCGGCGGATAGCGTATTTAGAGGTAGTAAAAGCGATAGTACATTGCCCAGAAGACCTGTCAGGAAATATACAATAATAACGGTGCTTCCTCCTCTATGAACTTCGAGTCTTGTACCTAGAATGTAAAGGAAAATCATGTTTGCAGCGATATGAATTATATTGAAGTGAACGAACATTGCTGTAATAAGCTGCCAGTACGCACCATGAAGAACCATGAATGAATTTTCCGCAAACATGAAGATCACGGAGTTACTCAGAATTATTGGATTCAGGGAAAGAATTGAGAATATTACATATGCAGCGATATTAATAACGAGTAATGATGTTGTAGCACGATAATACATGAGATCTCGTAATATACTAGACCTATGAGAATATCCATACATTTTGAATTACTCCTTATTTCTTATGAGATATGAGAGCAATCCGAGACCACCGGATATCAACAGTACAATAGGTGCGGCACCTGTAAGTATGGTCATGCTTGGAAATGCAGCCCTTGCGAAGTCCAGAGCCTGTATCAAATAAATACCGACAAAAAATGTAAGCGTTCCGCCGACAATGCCCAGAATTGTATATTTAGGTTCAGTGTATGCAAAGACAGCCGCAACAAGCATAATGCCTCCGCCTATAATCGGAAGAATAAAGAACAGATTTGGCGATATGAGAAAAGTCTCGAATAAATTGAAATGGAACACTTGTTGCACCGCCTCAATTGGCAAAAATTCTCCAGCAATGGATAAAATTCCACCAATTAAGAGAATATAAAGAGACCAGCGGTATTTGATAAACTTCTTAGACTCAATAGGCTTTTCCTTTTTAGAATCAGTCTTTTTTCCTATTGCCTGACGCTTTGTTTTTTTACTCAATATTAGCACCCTTCTATAAGATTACAATAATCATTTCTACTAACTAACCCATAAAAAACTTTAGACTATTTAGTTTACTGATAGTAGAATTATGCCAAATAGTCAAAAAAACAAAAAAAAGAGAATAAGATATTTCATTCAAAAAGTTCATCGACTTCCTTCTTGCCTTCTTCAAGTTCGTCTTTTTGCTCTTCATCAAGTCTTAATAGGAGGGCGTGAAATTCGCCAACATGGGCTTTCTCTTCGCGTGCAATATCCAATAATGTTTTCTTAATGTAGTCATTTTGCGCAAGTGCAGCCATTTGCTCGTATAGATTAATTGCATCTAATTCTGCAATGATCCCAACCCGGAGAATTTCTTTATCTATGTCCTCCTTTTTAATCTTATCAAGGTTAATAGGTATTTGAGACATCATAGTAAGCATCACCTCTTATGATATACTCCCCGCAGTGATATGCGAGGATTCTATGTATAAGCTACTCAAGAGTAGCCATTTCGCGCATATACTCGTCGTGCTCCAATGAGGGAGCTTGTTATCGCTCCAGCTTTTTGGAAGCAATCCGTGGATGCGCCGCATGCATTCAAGTCGCGACTTATTCTAAATTCTCAAATTATTTGATTTATTATAAATACAAACACAATGAACTTTTATTTTATGTGATGCATCACCGCTTTCTAAAGCGATGCTTTCTCGCAGAGTGTTTGTAAAAAATAAATTCATACTACATAATATGTACGCCATGAGATAAAAGTATTTTCTAAGTAAAATAAAATTGTTCTTTCATCGACAAAAATGACCATAGCAGCTGTGAAATAAAACTTTTTTATGCAATTATAAAGAATCACTTTTCAATGCATAATGCAAAATTATTTTAAGTACACAAAATAAGGGGCATGATACACAAGCGCGAGTAGGAGTGCCCAAAATGCAATCACAGGTACATCCAGAAGATTATGATCAATTAATACCGTGGAAAAGCCGATTAGAAAGAGAGATTCCATTTTTGGAAAAAGTATTCAAGGAATATAATGTGCAGACGGTCTTAGATACATCTTGCGGAACTGGAAGACACATTGTAGAACTTGCGAAGAAAGGGTATATGGTTCGTGGAATTGATGAAGATCCTTTTATGATTGAAAAAGCCAAGAATCTCGCACGAAATGAAAATTTGACAATTATGTTTTCAGTTTCTAAATGTCAGGATATCAGCCAAAGTATTAAGGGCGAATATGATGCAGCCATTTGTCTTGGAGACAGTCTTGCACTCCATCACAAAGACGAAATACCAGATTGTCTCAGAGAGCTAAGAAGTAATATTAAGAAAGATGGAATTATCATAATACATCTACGAAATTTCAAGTGGGTACGCAAAGAAAGAGTAAGATATCTACCATTAATTACGCGTACTACTGAGAATGGGGAGATCGTTTTCGTTCGCTTCTTCATATCATCAAATGACGAGACGGAAATACACTTAATCAAACTTGTTAACAATAGTGGATTTTGGGAAATGAAAACACACATATCGAGACTAACACCAATATACTATGATGAACTAAAAGACATTCTCGAACGCGTCGGATTCCGAATCGAAAAAGCTTATGGTGACTTTAAGGAAAATCCTTTTGACCAAGAAAATTCACCACAAGTAATAATAATTGCAAAAGCAGTTTGACACTCTCCCGCATCTAAAAAGGTGACATTCTTAGTGCCAGTTAAATAAAGTAAAATTTCAGAACTTTCAACTTTTTTTAGAATAACTGAGAACTTTTACAAACACTCTGCGAGAAAGCATCGTTTTTCAAAACAGTGAAGATTATCCGAATCTTAATGGAACTAAACATACTAAAGAGCTGGAGCGATAATCAAAGATTCCTCGTCGGAACACGGCGAGTATAAGCGCGAAATGGCTACCGCTGGATAGCCTATACGCAGAACCCTCGCATCTCAATGCGGGGAGTATGTTAGAAATAGAACTAAATTTAAGGGATGCTATTTAAATAGATAAAAAATGCGAAGGCACACATCATCAAATATGAAAAAATGAGAAATCAATCGCCTCTAATTTCTGTAAAGGTCTTAATGATTTCTTTCATGAGATCATTACTGCGTTGTAACTTTATCTTAAGCTCGCTCACGATCTGTTCAATCGACATACGCTCATATTTATTTTCTGGATAATTGGATGCCATACGGATTATACCTCCGCCTTTAGTATATCAAGCAATTTCTCAAGATTATCATTTAATTCATCGATTTGCTTTAAGGCTTCGGCAAGTCCCGAGCGCAAAATAGAGTTTTGCCTTCGCAAATAGCTTGAATCATCCATTTCTTGATAAGACAAAGCACCAATCACTGCAGGTGCACCAACAGCACCGAGCAAGGCAAGAAATATCATGATACCCGTAAAGATAAGATCGAGATGATATACGGCAGCAGCATATATAAGTAGGGCAGGAACGCCTAAGCCAATTGCAATCGCACTAGCAGCCATAGCAGCTATACGTCCAGACATATTTAATCCTCCTCTTCATTATTACTTTCATTATTATCCGTAACCTTAGCAAGTTCTTTGATAAGTTCCGGGGTTACAACAATTTCAAAATCGATTAACTCAAAATAACGCTTAACATAAGGGCTAGATTTATCAGTCCCAACCTCATAATTGGACTTAACCAAACCACGTTTTTCAAGATTTTTGAGCTGCAAATGCACGATAGGATATGCCATGTTAAGCTCTTCGCTCAGTTCCTTGGGAAACTTACGTCCTTCAGCTAGCGATGCCAATAACGCAAGACGTTTCACATTTGAGAGAACTTTTAGTGTGTCCGCAAGTTCCTTGAGCGACTTGAACTCTATCCTCATGATTTGCAGCTCCATAAATTTCAATTACTCTATATCATACCTCTTTAAATATTTTAACTAGAATGTTCCATAGAGACCAAGCTTCCTTGCTTTTTGCATGAGCCTTCGTAATACATAATATCCAAACAGTCCGAGCACAACACCACTCGCAAATAGATAGAATATCTGGAACCCGACATCAGTCAGAGTTGCACCACGAAGAACAACGTCCTGTAATGCCATTAATCCTTGTGTGATTGGCAAGGATAAACCAATTGTACGAACCGGTTCAGGTAGTGCAGATACTGGAAAGAACATCCCACTCAGAAGGAAAATTATGGGCTGTATCAGATTTATGAGCGCTCCGGATTGCTTGATCATTAAAGTAATTCCAGCGAATAAGAGACCAAAACCGAACAGACTGAAAATGATCATGCCCATGACAACAATAAGCGCGACAAAATCTACAAGATTGCCCACAAAACCAAATATAAGCAAACCAAATGATACAGATACCCCCATCATGTATGCGGACTGTACAAGATCAACGAATGAGAAACCAATGAGGATAGAGATTATATTTGAAGGAGCAGTCATAATAGATTCGAGAGTGCCGCGATACTGCTCGGTTCGTAGAGCATTCCCAGAACCCCACATGGTCTGACTGATCAACATTAAGCTCACAACACCAAGGATCATATAAGATGTAAAATCAACGCCCGCACTTGTTTCCTTGATTCCAAATCCTTTGCCAAGATAACCGAACAGCAATATCCAAATTATTGGCTGTATAATACTGGAAATCAACCAACCTTTGTATCTGTAGAAGAACAACATTTCCTTCTTGAATGTGCCCTTAGTAATCTGCCACCAATGAACCGGACCAACATTCTTACTTAGCAATTGCCATGACCTCCTCAGTTTCAGATGTCGCCATAATAAAAATATCTTCCAAACTAGGTTCTTTCTGAGTCAGATTCATTATCTTATAGTTATATTGACGAATTAATAGGTCCACTAAATCTGGAATAATATTGTCGCCATTAAGGGTCTCAATTAAAACCCGTTTGCGATTGATGCTATTCTCAATGCTTGTAACCGAAATCGAACGAACACCGCTAATATTTTGCATCTGAGATACTGGAATACCATCATCAGTCTCAACAATTATTTCAATCAATCTACCAAGCTTAAAATTCTGTTTGAGACCAGACGGCGTATCTAATGCAACCAGACGACCCCTGTTGATAATTGCAATCCTATCAGAAAGCTCTTCAGCAACATTCATTTCATGCGTTGTAAGCAGAATTGCCTTACCTTCCCTCTTCCCAATCTCATCGCGAATAAGTTTTCGCAAATCCCGAGAAGACTTAGGATCAAGACCAACTGTGGGCTCGTCTAATAAAAGTACGTCGGGATCATGAAGCAATCCTCTGGCAATTAACAATCGCTGCTTCATACCGGCACTAAACTTCTCAATTTCTTCATCTGAACGGTCAGCTAACTTAACTAACTCAAGCAGCTCTAGAATTCGTGACTTTAATTCCTTATCTGGAATACCATAAAGCCTTCCAAAATATTCTAAATTCTCATAGGCCGTAAGCTTATTGTATAATTGTCGCGGATTACCCCCAGAAACCACACCAACAATCCGCTTAACTAAATTAGGATTTCTAATTGCATCTACTCCAGCAACTTCAACCTCTCCACTATCTGGAAGTAAAAGACCCGCTATAATCTGAATCGTGGTCGTCTTACCCGCACCGTTAGGCCCCAATAAACCAAAAATTTCGCCTTCATAGATTGTAAAGCTTAATCCATCTAATGCATGAATCTCCGTTACTTCTGATCTAGGGGGAAGTAAACTAAGTCGCTTCTTCTTCTTGTATACCTTGACAAGATCCTTACAAACAACCTGTTCAATTTGCATAGGTTTCACCCGCAAAATATTTGATTACATGATATAATAAATACATAAATCAATATAAACTTTTTTATATATAGTTAAATAAAAATTTAAACAAAGACATAAATTGCTAAGTGTATATTCACATAATAGAGGTGGAAGTGCGAACGATGAACATTCCGATAACTCCGGAACTATGCATAGTTTGTAAGATGAGCAGGAATCTATGTGGTAGGCCAAAGTGTCCGATTCTGGAGAAGCTAAATGCACTTCAGCCGATTTTAGTAGACATGGATAGAGACATATACGGACCATCGCCACCATCGGTATTTGTAGGTAGGACAGGATACCCAGCAGTTTTTGCAGGACCAATGACAATTGCAGCGGATGTAGACAATCCACCATTGTATGATAATCCTGCAGAATGGTATGGAAAACCAATTGATGAAATAATCAGGTTACGTTCAGTTATGGTACGAGGCATGACAAAAGTACGAGTGAAGAATCCTAGTTCAAATAAGGTATGGAGTCGATCTGTGGATATTGCACTTTCTGTACGTTCAGTGGATACGGAGCTGGAATTGAGCAAGCCGCCGAAAGTATCGATTTTTTACAGTGCAGTTACACAACCAATGGGACCGAGTGGTGAAGTTGTCCAAGTGAAACTTGGGAGTAATCCGAAGATTCCGAGAACTGTAGATATGCTTTCAGAGGGAGATACACGCGCTACTACAGCTGTCTGGGAATTGTACAAGCATGGATTTGATGTGTATTACCTAACAAGAGTGTTTTCTGCAGGTGTATTGGGTCTTAAGAATAAGAAGCTAGTACCGACTCGATGGTCAATAACTGCAATTGACGATATTATAGGAAAGAAACTAATGAAATTGCTAGCGGACAAATCTTCAATAAATGATTATGAAGTATATCATGAGGAATATATTGGAAATCATTACGAAATACTACTTGCACCGGGCGCTTGGACATTTGAACAACTTGAGGCATGGATGCCCGGCGGACTCTGGACCGCAATGGCGAAAAAGCCAGTAATTGTTGCTGAAAATGAGGGCGCACGTGGTCGCAGCAATTATGCCGTTAAAGAGGCAGGAGGATATTATGCCGGGCGACTGGCTGTTCTAGAGGCATTATACAAAAGAGGGCGGATTGCTACAGCGGTCATACTACGAGAAATTAGTGATGAATATTATCTTCCAGTAGGTGTATGGGAAGTAAGAGAAACGATCAGGCGGGCAATGGCAAAACCACCAGAACGCTTTAACACGGCACACGAAGCCATCGAACAAATGACAAGGAGACTGAGAATTCCAAAAGAAGAATGGATTTCAAAATCCGATGTATTGAAAGGAATTTTAACACAAACAACATTATTGGACTTTATTTGAATTGTTGAGGACAATATCTCGATCATGCACATAAAAATGGATGCGAAAAGATATGAATGCGACTTATTGTTTAATCATTTTAATTTAATAAATAAAAGACGTGCTAAATTAAATTTATATAAAATTCATGTAATATTAGATATATATTTTTGATTGTACTCTACGTAATGTGGATGTGAATTACTTGAAAGTATCGATTCGAATGGACTCTAATAATATACTTACAGGTGCAAAAGATACAATTCTGGAAAAGGTAAAGAAAATAGAATTAGCATTTCATAAAAGAGACGAATTTTTCAATACAGATATGAGCGTATTAAAACAAAAGATCCAAGAGAAAGAACTAATTGTAAATTCGATTCATGGTCCAGCTTTACAACTAAGAAAAATGGATGAATTTATGAAAGGACTTGAAATTTGTGCAGATTTATGTCACGAATATAATTGTCGCTATATAGTGATACATCCATCAACAGTAAACAAGAGGCAAAAAGCAATCGACTTCATAAAGGAACGGGTTACACCATTTCTTGAAGATAATGACATATTAATTGCATGGGAAAATTTTCCGGGCAAAAGAAGAATTGTTAATTCAGTAGGTGAAATTGCCCATTTTGTGCAATTTGAATTAGAAAATACAGAACATCATGGAATTTGCTTTGATACTTCCCACACTTTTAAAAAGACAGACGATGTATTGTCAATGATGCTAAAATACAAGGAGCTAATTCGCATATATCATCTCGGAAATTGGATAGAACAAGCACAACATATGCCATTATTTGATATCGGAAATATTGATTTTAATGTCATTCTTAAGCCTGAGAATTTCTATCACGATGCAGCAATAACAATGGAATACTACTATACAATTGATGAGCGAGTCATTGAAGATTTTCCAATGGTAGAGCAAAAATTGCTAAATAATAAATAGAATCGCAAAAGCATACTTCAAGAACAATTTTAAAAGTATATATAATCCAAAATGGCGTACATTAGAATTCTATGGGGTACTATGCATGAAGAATCTTACGATAGATGATATTCGTGTACGATTAAAACCACAATGTGCGACATGTTTAATGCAGGCACTTACTAACGCAATTAATAACTCAACTACAGATCCGGAACTCCGATTTGAGCTCGTATCATATTGTCTTAAAGAAGTTGCACAAGGATTTGAACATAGAATAGAACCTGCACCCATTTCTGTTAAACTATTAGAGTATATTCGCGATAGAACTGGAAACATTGACCCTTATAAGGAATTGAAAGAAAAGTCAAACAGAATAGCTTTGGAACTTATCTCAAAAATGAAAAATGAATGCAACCAATCAGATATCAAAGCAAGATTTGAATGCTATGTCGCCTTAGCGATTACAGGAAATTTGATCGATTTTGCCACGGGTGGTTTTGTTTTTAAGTTCGAAGAACTAGAAAATGTGTTTCATGACGTATTGGGCCAAGGATTCACAATAGATGATTCTGATAAAATACTTACAAATTTGAAAAAATATAGGCATCTCTTGTACATAATGGACAACGCAGGAGAAATAGTATTTGATATCCCTCTTATAGAATTTCTCAGAAAGCAAGGGATTGATGTAACAGTAGCAGTTAAGAGTGGTCCAATGATGAATGATGCCACATTAGAAGATGCAAGATCTGTAGGATTAAATAAAATTGCACGGGTCATTTCTACAGGGGCTGCCACTATGGGAACACCAATCACTCACGTATCAAAAGAGTTCATAAATGAAGTGAAAAATGCGGATATCATTATCAGTAAAGGGCAAGCAAATCTAGAAACCTTTCCCGCAATTCAGAAAGAAACTAGAAAACCTACAATTTACATTTTACGCACAAAATGCGAAGTTATTTCAGCAGTATTAGGAGTCCCAATGCATTCAAATATTCTACTATTTTTGAACTAATGCACAAAAACAAGTAACCAGAATTCATTTATATTAGTTTTTTATTTATATTACTAGATTTAGAGAGTAAAAGGAGAAATATCCATGAGCAAGGCAAAGATATCAAATTTTGAAGAAGCTTTCTTTGAAATTCTAAAAGCTAAAAATGAAACGATAAGTAATGTTGTCAGAGACTTGTATGACCAAAAGGAAAATGACAAAATCTCACAGCTATCTTCAAAATTAGTAAAATCACTTGAAACACTCCTCAATAAAAATGCAGAAAGCCTAAGAGATGTAGTGACTTCACGCACAGAACTAGAAGATGTGCGCACGGGAGGAGATTATGCAATTGCAGCTGCATTAAGATACTTTAATCCGAAAATACATCAGACTCGTGAATCATTAGGTAAAAAGATACTTCTAATAATGAAACTTGGCCTATTTGATAAATACGCTGAAAAAGATTCTGGACTCGAAAACACATTGGACGAAATAGACAGCTCATGGATGTGGGAATCTGCATTATCATATGTCGCATACAAATATGCAAGAAGAGATTTAGATATAACAAACATGGATGAAGTCGTTAGTATTATGGCAAGAGCGTTTATCCCAAGCTCATTAATTAATGTGAGCATCTGTCTATTTACGCCCGAAGAAATAATTGCAGTCGGCACAGATACGATTAGTAATATTATTGGAACAGCTGCAAAGAATTTACAGAATGATTCACAAGATGCACTGAATAATTTTGAATTTTTCATCGACCTGATGGCGAAATCTCATGCAGAGGAACAAATCACTAAATTCTTGGTTAATGTTGTAAAGAAAGAAAGTAAAAAGAAAAAGCCGAAAAAATTGCAGTCAAAAGCATTCATCAAAGCAATGAATTCCTCACTCAAGAAAGTAAAGATACTACCCCCGGCACTTAGAAATGAACGCCTAGAAGAACTTGAAAGTAAGATCAATGCGCGAATTTCAAGCCTGATTTTGACAGGCGAACGATATGGCATTACAAAAGATGAGAAGAAACTAATCACTACAGCGTCTTAAAAAATAAAGGTAGGTAGGGGTGTTATCCCCTTAATTTTTCTCTAATTTTATCCGAGGAAAATTCATCAATTATATCCTTTGCCTTTTCACGTCTCTCTTGATGCTCAATTAAGAATTTACCAACTCTATCAGCAAGCTCAAGCTTGCATTCACCGCATAACCGAGCACCAGAACGGCATTCGTTCGCAATCTGCTCTAATTTTCTATCATCAGGCTCAAATAGATATTTGAAATACTGAAATACTGTGCATATTTCTGGATTACCACCGAGCTTTCTCTGTTCGGCTACGGAGACACGTCCACCCGTAAACGCTCGCATAATCTTTTTCTTTGCTGCCTTCGGAGTATCTGTGGTAAATATTGCAGAGTCCTCTATGGATGAGGACATCTTCCCACCTTCTAACAGACCCGGAAGGAACATACCTTGCAATGCAGCTGGCTTGTAAAATCCAAGCTTGTGAGCAATATCTCTAGTAACTCTCCAGAATGGATCTTGGTCAATTGCACTGGGAATCAGTACAGGAACCTTACGCTTATGAACTAACGACGGAAGAAAAGCGGGCACAGCTTCAATAGCTGGGAAGAAAATCTGACCAATATTACTATCATTCCTGAATCCAAATACAGCTCGAACTGTGGAATAAGTGACCTTCTTTGCAACCCGTAATGCGGTATGATAAAGCAAGTCAATATCACGAACATCATGGATGAGATAGGTCTTCTTAGGATCAAAGCCAATTGCAATTACGTCTAATGCATTGTCATACCCAAGTTGAATTGTCTCATCTAATCCCAAATGCTCTTTGAATAGAAATTTCTCATCATCAGTTATTTGAAAATATAATTCTGTGTCAAATATGTCTTGGAGAAACTTTGTAAGATGCCAAGCTACGAGGTGACCAATGTGAGTCTTGCCACTGGGACCACGCCCGGTGTATAATGCAAACTTATTTCCTTTATCGTACATATCGAGAATCCAATCAAGGTCTCTGTGGGAGAAATATAACCCACGACGTAAGAACATGTGTTCCTCGCCATTGGAATACGAAGCCAAACGCTTTCGAAGCTCGGGAGTAATAAATTGAGTCCCAAACTGCTTGATCAATTTCATGTAGTCAATATCGCCTTTAACTTCCCAAGGCGTAACTACCATTTCCTCATTATTACTACGATTAGACATATGATCACCTCGTGCTTGAAAATTATAGACTTACAAATCACATTAAATTTTAAGTTTTATGATGCCAAATCAACGTCTTAAAGCCGAAGTTTAACTTTTAAACACAACGAAGATTTTACGAGGATTTTTTTAATTTATATTTTTATATTCTTTGAGCTGCCATTAGAGAACTTGCATATTTAGAAAGCTCACTTCGTATAATAATGACAGATCTATTTCAAATATATATTTAAAAAACACAATTTATGAAACGGGACCAGTTACAAAAGTATAAATAACTAACTCGCGAAAGGATAATGAATGCAAAATGTACAACATAACGAAATATCTGGTAACCACAACGAGAGGTATTGAAAAAATAACAGTAATGGAAGCTAAACGAAAGGGATTCAACGTACTGCGCTCGCTATCCGGGAGGATCATAATAGACGGCCCACCAAATTTATTTTATGATTTAAATCTAAGATTGAAAACTGCAGAACGGGTTAACATTCTTCTTATTGACGAGCACGTAGAAAGCTTAGAGGATATAAAAAAGGTTACACGGGAATTTGATTGGAAATTCATCGGACGTCATACAACATTTGCAGTTCGGGTCGAACGTGTGGGAGAACATAATTTTACAAGTGTGGATATAGCAGCAGCGATTGGAGAGGCGATACAAAATTCGTGCGAATTATCATATGGATATCGACCGCCAGTAAATCTAGATTTTCCACAAATAATTGTAAACGCATGGATGATCGATAATCACATTCAAATTGCCATCGAAACGACAGGTAATGCACTTCATTTTAGAGGATACAAGGTATTCTTTCATCCAGCAGGTATTAAGCCAAATATAGCTGCAGCACTCCTTGAGGTTACTGATTATCAAAGAGGAACGATAGTAGATCCTTTCTGTGGCTCCGGAACAATCTTGATCGAAGCTGCGCATAAGATTCGCAACATACACAATGGAGTATTTCGTGATGACTTTCATTTTAAAAATTTACCATGGTTTGACCCAGACAAGTACCGTAGAGTACTGAAAAGCTTGACTCGAAAAATAAATATGGAATCTGAAAATCTTGTGGGCATCGACCGAATAAATGAATACATTGAGGGTGGAAAACTAAATCTGAAGAAATCATTTACCAGCGATACAATAAGATTCATAGAATCAGATTTTCGAGATGCCGTATGGCCCGAGGACACGGAATTCGTAATTACAAATCCGCCATATGGAATACGGATAGGTCGCAATGTGAATCTTAATGCAATATATGGAGCATTAGCAAAGATTATCAGAGACTACCCGGATTTAAAGATAGGCGTAATTGTCGGGAATAAGAAATTTCTAAAAATGTTCAAGAGTTTTAAGTTGCAATTCATCACGAAAGTTTTCATAGGCGATATGCAAGCCTTCCTGATGGCGTATAAAAATTAAAAAAAAGAGACCACAATATCATTCATGCATATATGAAACACTCGAAGACTTGATACGGTCTTTCCCATAGGATGCTCGGAGAATTTCATAATTCTCTTCAAGATCGCGAATTGATTTCTCCAATGTATCAACTTCGATATTTGGTTCAACAGTCCAAATTGTCAGATAATTTGTGATGATTTGCAAATCTAGTTCGCCATTCTTCAGCTCATCATAAATAACTATTTTCGTTTCATATTCAGTTTCAAACATATCAAGAACTTTCTCAACGTTATCTAAGATTATATCGTAATAGCCAAGAATATTTTCGAGCGACCTATCAAATTCTACGAGAGACCGTAAAGACTCCACAAAGTTGACAAGAATCGAGAGAGTATTTCGCATAGCAACGGTCATTCGCATAAGCGTCGAAAACTCACGTACAGAGGCTTGTAATTGGGGGATCAGCTTATCAAATAATACAATATACAACTTATCTTTTGCGCGCTGTCTAATTTCCTCATTATCATTAAATATGCCAAGGTCCCCATTTAGATGTTCTAGTTGGAGCAGATTATTTGAAACGATTTGTATGGATCTGATGGACCGGTTCTGAATCTTTGCCCAACGCTCTATGAAGACGTCGAGGTCTCTGAGCAGCTTTTCCAACATTTTTAAACTATCGCGCATATAAATGACCACCCTAATTTAAAATACGGTACAAATAACTTAAAACATTTCGCTTCTGTATCAATTAGATTATTAAGTATTTTTCTATCAGTATGATATTGTTCAACACCTATAAACCCTATGATTATAAGGATTATCACAAGGCATTTCCGTCTTGAAATAGTTATTCAGTACCCACGAGGTCTGAGCGTGCGACAATACCAACAATTCGGCCTGTAGAATGCTCAGAAACAAGAATTGCAGGGTAAATTTCAAATAGCATCGAGATACTTCGAACGGGTGTATCTTCAGGAAAGATTGGTAGGGGCGGCTCCATAATTTCAGAAATTTTAGTCGTTGCAAGATCCTTATCAAGATGCTTAATGAAATCCTTTTCCGTTATAGTACCTACGCACACGCCCTTTTCAATGATAGGAATCTGAGAAATTCCATGCTCTTTCATAAGTTCAGCGGCACGAATCAACGGGTCGTTAGGGCGAGCTGTAATTATTCTACGAGTCATTACATTTTTCAATAGGATAACTTGTTCATTCCGAAGTACCTGAAGAATTCTATTAACTACTGAAAGTCTAGGATCCACTTTACCGGTTTCGATTTTCGCAATATGTGCTTGTGATACACCGACTTTTCTTGCTAATTCTTCCTGAGTCATACCGACCTTTTCACGTAACTGCTTTAGGAATCTACCCGTAATCATAATCATTTTCGAGTACCCTTCATATATTCTACATATTCGATTTGAAATTTATTTCTAAATATACTTTATGATATGCAAAAAACTGATAGTGATTTAAATATAGCAAAAAACAACCGCCAATTTTTCAAGTGGAACAAAAAATAATAAAAATTCTTCATAAATTAAAAATATAACTGAGAGTTATTTTTATAATTGGTAACTATGAAAAGTATTAAAAAGCATTTTGAAGATGAAAAATTCAGAAAATTAAGCGAGTTGATACCCAATGAATATTGAAATCACCGAAGGAAAGGGCGTACCAGTCGCCAGAAAGAGAGTAGAAATTGTTGAACGAAAGGGAAAAGGACACCCAGACAGTTTAGCAGACAAAGCAGCTGAAGAATTATCAATAAAGCTTAGCGAGTTCTACCTTGAAACTTTCGGACGAGTATTACACCACAATGTCGATAAATGTGTAATTGCAGGCGGTCAATCAAATGCAACATTTGGTAATGGAGAGATTGTAGAACCAATTTATCTATTACTTGTAGGAAGAGCAGTAGGTGTTTACGGTAAGAATCTCGAAAACAAAGTACCAATTGGAAAATTTGCCGTACAACACACAAAGGAATGGCTGAAAGAAGATTTACCACATCTCGACGTTAGTGGCGATATTATTATCGACTACAAGATTCGTCAGGGAAGCACAGATCTTGTTGGAAACTTTGAGGGGGACATCGAAATCCCACGAGCAAATGATACATCTTTCGGTGTGGCATATGCACCTCTTACAGATACTGAGAAAATTGTATTTGAAGCCGAACAATTATTAAACAGCCCAAAGACCAAAAAGAAATATCCACAAATCGGTGAAGATATAAAAGTCATGGGAGTCCGAAGAGGCGATAATATACATCTTACAGTAGCAGCTGCAATAATATCTACCGAAGTTAAAGACCCCCACGAATATCAAAACACCATGGAAACAATTAACGATTTAATTTTAGATCTTGCGCCAAAGATTACCGATAAGCCCGTAACAGTCACTGTGAATAATGCTGACGATCCAAAGGTTGGACTGTACTATCTAACAGTAACTGGTACATCTGCAGAACACGGAGATGATGGACAAGTCGGTCGTGGAAATAGAGCAAATGGTCTAATCACACCATATAGACCAATGACACTTGAAGCGGCAGCTGGAAAGAATCCTGTAAGTCATGTTGGAAAGACATACAATGTAGCAGCTCAGGAAATTGTAGAACGCTTGATCAAAGAGGAACCGGACATTGAACAAGTCTACTGCTACTTAGTGAGCCAGATCGGAGCACCAATTACTGAACCATTTGAAGTTAACTTAGAAATCCATTCTCCAAATGGTGTAGATAAAATCAGAAAGACCGCCGAAGGCATTATCGAAGAGACTCTACAAAAACTTCCAAAAGTATGGGAAGGCTTTATCAAGAGACAATACAGATTATGGTAAGTTCTTTACTCTTTTTCTCTTTTTTGTTTTGATTTTTGATTTTTGATGCAAATACTAAAATATTGCTTATAATATAATAATATATATTTGTACAAATAAAAGGAGAATATAAATTGTCAGATGCACTGTTGATTCATTTTATTATCGGTGGATTTGCATCATTAGGAATGTTGTATTCAGCGGGAATACTATTAAAATCATATATGGGAAACAAATTAAGAATCTCAATATATCTTGCAATAGCAAACATCTCACTCGCAGTATGGGCAGTTCATTCAACGCTCTATCCAAGTGTAAGTGATCTTGATACTGCATGCATTATGTATGAAATTGGAGTTATTGCTTCTTATTTTGGAATGTTCATGGTCTTCGTATTTGTTGAACGTGCAAAAAAAGGTTCTGTAAGCGTATCAAAGAGTTTTGTCTATGGAACCCTATTTGGTGCAATTTCGTTCTTATTACTAGCGAGAGTCCCACCACCAAATGGATTTGCAATGAATACAATACCAGATTTTGGATATTATGCGGCAGCACAAGTCCCATTTATAATATTACAATTAATATTTATGCTATCAGTTGCAATACAATTCACGAAAATGACCTATGAAATGTTTAGGCATTCGGATGTGAAAAATAAGCAGCAGCCACTATTATTGCTCATAGGCTCATTTATTGCCTTTTATGGTGCAATGATCGCTATTGTCATGGTGGAAATATTTTTTGTGCCTTCTATGATTTTACTAGTAGTCGCAATTGGAGTGTTCATAATCGCAATATCATTCACAAAAGACCCAAGAGTCGCATATATCTTACCATATGATGTTGTCTTACTCGGAATTCTAGATGAAACAGGAGTCCCAATATATACACATAAATTCATGAGCGTAGACATAAATGAAAGTGTGTTCACAGGAGCTCTAAGTGCAATTACTACACTTATGAAACATGCATTAGGAACTAAGGAATCTATAGATCTAGTTGAGGCAGGAGAATACAAAATAATTTTAGAATTACGCGAAAAGATTGGTGGATACATAATTACAAACAGAGGCGGCAAAATACTTAGAGATGGCCTAACAAACATATTAGACAATATTGAAAAAATCATAACGGAAGAAAAAGATGAAAAAACATTCGAAAATGAAACAAATGCACTCGTTAAAAAGTATTTAGGCTTTCTACGCGGTGTATGAGACTTCAATATCCCATATTTTTTTAATTTTAATACATGTAGGAGTATATTTTCATATATTCAGCTGAAATGCAATTGAAACGACATATTATACCACTCAAGACTAATAATTTATAAGGCTAAGATTCGAAAATAGTATTGACAAGCGCGCACGACGCGCAAGTTAGGGTGAAACTAAATGGGAAAGGACATGGATGAAATTGCCAAGCGTATGCGTAAGAAGGTAGCACATGATACTAAGAGCGGTATTTTGGGTAAGATAACTCATTATATACCAATTTATCATGGATATAAAGAGAAGGAAGAACGACGCGAATCAGATAAAGTTCTTCGAGATTTTCTTGCAAAGACGCTTGACGAAATCGGAGATGACTTAGCAACTCTTCAAGAAATGGTTGTCCAATACAACCTAACAAACACATGGGAAACATTCGAGAATATTATGGCACTACAGGAAAAGATCACTAGTATGATCAAGTATGCAGATTATGGTTATGCAAGTTGGGGATCTAGTCAGAAAATAGACAATAAAGAACTTGATAGATTAATGGAATTCGACGCATCACTTATTGAGGATTTGGCAAATATTAATGAAGTTGTTGAACAATTTAGAGATGAAATGTCTCAAGGACACTTTGATAAGGCGTGGGAATACACCTTCAGAATCTATACAATACTGCAGAGATTAGAGCGCAAGTGGGACCAGCGCAAACAATTCATGATGAAATATTTAGATTAAGCGAAGGGTATTCACATACCCACTTCTCTATTATTTTATTTCGTATTCAACTTGAAGAGGGTGGACCATTTATGGCAACAATAACAGATAATGTTCTACCAGGGCTTGTAATAAATACGATAAGATTAAAGAATATATATTTATATGACGAACTCGAATATAATTTCCAACCGGGTATAACATTAATTAAAGGCGAACAGTATAGCGGAAAAACGGATATTTTTAAGGCTGTTGCAATAGCGTTAGGGGTTACAGACGAACGTATCGTCGGACGAAATTTGAAAGATATAATAGGAGAAAAAGAAAAAGCCGAAATTGATCTATTTGTAGGTTATGACGAATACGAAACGCAGATACATACCGAAATATATCCTGATAAGATTAAATGGCAAGTAGATAATGAAGAAAAAAATCAAGATGCCATAAGATCGCTAAGAGCTATGTTTGGTATTTCACTTATCGATCGTGTAGTTGCAATACCGCATTATGGAGACCCAATGCAATATTTCGTAAATAGCTTCACAGATTTGATTTGCAAAAGACTGCGGGCAAACAAACAAAATTTGATTAACGAAGCAGAACATATTCTGAATCGCATTACGGATAAGAATTACAAATTACGTATTAATTGTCCACCTAACGAAATTATTACAGACCCAATACCACCAATAGATGTCGATTATATGATCGATAATGAATGGAAATACTGGCAAACATTAGATAGAGATACAAGAATAACGCTCGGATATTCATTTCTCATGTCATTAATAGATTACACAGATAGCACATTACTTCTATGGGATGGCTGGGCAGACATTTCAAACGAAATTTTCTCCAAAAAATTGGCAAAAATATTTACAACAATCACAATTGATAGACAGACATTAATATTTGCAAATGACAATGGAACAATAGAACAGTGCGCTGATTGGGTGTATTCAGTCAGCGATTAATCTTTCCTTTTTTCAAAATATTGATTAAGATATTGTAACTTTTGAAAACGTTCCTTGACACGTATCATCAATCGATCCATAACTTCTTTCGGAGACGCAGGCTTGAATAGAAACGGCTTTCGCCCCACTCTATCGTTGCTTAATTTTATACGCTTTACAAAGCCCTCATGATACATCTGACTTAATGCCTTTCGTACCGCTGATGGATAAAGCTTTGTACCTTCTATGATCTGCTTGGATGTCGCACCACCTACTTTGACAAGATATATGTAAATTTTCGCAATTACCTCTGACACCTTTAAATCAATAAATGCCTGCAATATAGACCGTTCATCAAGTTTTATTCCAGAGGACATGGGTTCACATCCTTTACTTCTTCATTTTTGTTATACGCAAATTAACAAAATATATTTTTTGTTCTAACACATTATTTCATTGTAATAAATTAACCAACGCAAATATTTCTGAAAGATTGCACTATGAAAAAATCAAATAGTTAATTAATTTCTAATGACAACACGCAACTACGATTTTAAGAAAAACGTAATTTTTATATTTTCAGAATAACAAAATATTTTTGTCATTTCAAATATAACAAAATAAGAGAGGAATCAGTATGATTCTATCATTAATAAGGAAGCAATATTCAAAAGTACAATCGCAAATTATCACGTTAGTTCCACAATTGGGAGAGGTATTAACTACCTCGAAAAGGGATGGGCTTGGATTCTTAGCATCGTTTTTTGTTTTATCCATCCAGGGATTAATAATTATGTTTTACAATTTCGGGCAGCTTTTGCTACCCTATATTGGTTTTATTACGCTTGTATCATTGGTTGGCGAAAACATTGTATCATCCAAGGGTCACTATACGTATAATACAGGAAGGCACATTTTATATGTTGGTATTGTTCCAATATCGATTTTGTTCCTATGGATTGGTTCGATTGCAGGACCTTATAGTGGGTTCTACATTTTGCTGATCGGAAATAATCAGCCAACCTCAATAATGTTATGGACTGTAAGTATTCTCGCAGCAATGTCAAGTATGATTTTCGACTTTATCATATTAGAGCCGCTCGCATACAAGAAGAGGCTATGGCTTTGGAGAAACAAACACAGATTTTATGCTCCTGCGAAAAACTACGCAGTATGGTTCATTTTCCCACTATTGGCGAATCTATTACTATCTCTGGAGTTATGGCTGATTTCAATTGGTTAAAAGTCGAAGTACTTAATACTCTCTTTTTATTTTACATTCATCTATGAAGATCACATTACTTGGAACAGGTTCATCTATGGCTGATAAGAATAGAGCACAAATGTCTATTTTATTTGAGCACAAGGGCGAATTCAACTTATTGGATATTGGCTCTGGAGCATTAAGACGCCTTATGGAGTTGGAAATTGACTTTAAGAAGATTAAAAGAATTTTCTTTACGCATTTCCATGTGGATCATTCATCAGATTTTGCTACGTTAGTCCAAACTATGTGGTTAGAGGACTTTTCAGACACACTTGAGATATATGGACCTCAAAACATTACACAATGGTATGACGCTGTCTTTAATGGAGTATATCCATATCTAAAAGACAAAATAAAGATCAAAGTAAATCCACTTCAACTCGGCGATGCAATCAAATTCAACGGCATAACGGTCAAGACAATAAAAAATAAACATGGCGATACACCTAGTCTTGCATATTTGATTAGCTTCGATGACAAGCGAGTCCTGTATTCCGGGGATACCGTACCCACAAACGAAATAATCGAAGCAGCAACGGGGATAGATCTTCTAATTCATGAACTTGCATTCCCAGACTCATTAAAAGAAAAATCTACAGTTCATACAGTTACATCACAGATGGCTGAAATTCTTGAAAAAGCAAATCCAAAATCCGTGATTCTGGTACACATTTACCCAATGTGGTTCGCAGAACAGGAACACGAACTAGAAACATTGCAAAAGCATTATTCTGGTAATATTATTATTGGGACTGATAAACAAATAATCAATTTATAAAAGTAATAATTTGGTGAGGGTTGGGAGATCGGTTAGGAGGGGGGAGTTTCGTTGTTGTTGAGGGCAATTACATACGAAAAACAGACCCAACCCTTCACCTGTTTAAAACATGTAGTAAATACACATATAAATATTACTTTTTAATAACCATTCTTAATACTATTTTTTACTGAAATCAGCGCCCTTTTAGCAAATTTGGTATTATGATTGATATAATGATTATCTATTTACACAAACAAAATTTATAAAAAATATTAGGCATACCACGGGCAGAATTAACATCAAACGATATGTTTAAATGTGAAAAATGAATTATACGAAAATAGTTTCGAAATATTACCCGCCCTAGCTCAATCTGGTAGAGCAGCGGACTGTAGTCCGTTGAAGACAGAAATCCGCGTGTTGCTGGTTCAAATCCGGCGGGCGGGACCAACCATCTAATTTTCTATGATCTATTGTATGGGCTACAATAAAATGTTACAGATACCGAGCTGATTGGTCTAGTAAAAACAGGCAATTATTTTGATAATTTGTATCAAGAAAGCGAAATAACAATACAAAAACGTACTAGGAATACGAAAAATATAAAATAGTATAATTCGTAATATAGATTGGGACTTTCGGAATGAATTTCTCCGATAGGGTTAAAAGCATTTTTAACGAAAGAGTAAATAGGCACTAAATTTTGTGCAAAAGAAATGGAAAGGGATTAAAGATGCCTCAAGTTATAGAGTGGCGTGGCGCAGGCCCTGATGAAATTGTCTGGCGATTCCCAGATACTGAACTCAAGTGGGGCGCCCAGCTAATTGTGCAAGAGAATCAAGTAGCAATATTCTACCGCGATGGTAAGGCCCTTGATACATTTGGGCCGGGTAAGTACACACTTACCACTAAGAACCTACCGATACTGACTGGTATTCTACGTAAGATCAAGGGATACGATAAGAATCCGTTTACATCAGAAGTTATCTTCATTTCCAAGTCACAATTCCAAGGAAAGTTTGGTGGTAGGGGACAGACATCTGACCTCGCACCTTTGATGTTTCATGGTAATTTCTGGTACAGGGTAGAAGAAGAGAAAGTATTCACAAATGAAGTTGTCGGAAATCAGCGAGCATATACCAGTGATGCCGTAAATGACTTTCTGCGATCATTCATTAATGAGAAAGTAATTGATGAATTTGCACATTATGATCTTCAAGCAGTATTCACACAACTTGATGAAACATCATTGAAAGTCAAGGTTGCAGTACGCCGCGCATTCGAGAGAATTGGACTTGAACTAATTGATCTCAAGTTTGAGGGTATTGATACAACTGAGAAGTATCGTGAGCGATTATTCTGGCTCAGAACTGGAGGAGTCGCTGGAGATCGATTAAGAACCATGGAAGCTACTGAAAGTGCAGCAGACTCACTTGGCAGAAGCCCAGGTGCAGGTTTTGGTGCAGCCGCTATTATTGGTCAGACATTAGCAAGTGGCGGCGCAAAAGTAATCTGTCCGAGCTGTGGTGCGCATGTAGATGCAGGTGCTAAATTCTGTCCGAGCTGTGGTGCTCGATTAGGTCCTGCAAGCGGTGGTGGCGGAGGCGGAACACCTCAATTCTGTCCAAATTGCGGTACAAAGTTACCGCCCGGAACCAAGTTCTGTCCAAGCTGTGGTACTAAAGTAGCATAAGTTAAGGGAAAGAGACCGTAATGGTCTATGCCCTAATTTACTTATTTTTATTTTATTTATATGCTCAATTAAAGAGAACTCACATTTTGCATTAATTTCAAGTTGAATGCTCACAAAAATAAGGTACAAAATAAAAATTAAAGATGAGAGGTATTACTCATCCTTTTTCATGCGTTCCTTAAGAGTCTTGATAAGTTCATCAACAAGATCGCGAGATAGATTTCTGGCTTGTGTCATAATAATATCAAGTTCACCTGGCTCGATTCCCATCTCTTCTAGTTCCTTTCGTAAGTTTTGGAGCTCAAATTCGGTTAACTTTTCTGTTTCGTGCTCAGGGATATATTCGATCTTTTCTGGTGCCTCTTCGGGTTCTTTTTCTAGTTCAACAGGGATAATTTCTTCAGGTTCTTCTTTTGGCTTTGTTGTAGTTGAGGGTAAAGTACCATGTTCGCGAGAAATCTTACGAGCGGTACGTTCTTCTAATTCTTGTAAGAATTCATCCAAGTCTTTACCAGCCGCTTTTGCTTTTCGTACTGCTTCTTGGCGAATGACTTCTTTTACGAAGTTGATACGTTCACTTGGCCGCATCTTTGCAATTTCAGCCTGGAAGTCTTCAAGTTCTTCTGGAGTAATTCCTGTGAGCTCAACTAATTTGATCAATAGTTCTCCAAGTTCTGGAACATCGACTGGAACGCTTTCCATCGGAATTTGAGATGCATCCTTTTGGATTTCAAATGGTTCAAGCAGGTCATTCCATAGTCCTGAGATTATTTCATTTCGTTGTGGAACTCCAGATGGGGCTTTAGGAATCTTGTTCTTAGATAGTGATTTTACCAATGTGTTAATGACACGTATCTTCTTAGGAACATTGAGAACTTTAACATACACTATTCCGAATAGAACAATAAATGCCGCAACAATAATTCCACCAGTCATGATAATGGTTCGCATAGTGTCTGATGTAGGACTTTTTACGTTTATTGTGAATACGATGGAAGCAGCATCATAGTTCTCTTTATAGAAGGTTATGTTCAATGAATATGTCATGACATCTTGGGTTACTTCTGGAACTTTGAACGATATGTTATAGTATCCGTTTCCTAATTCGGTAATGTGCAAGTCTGTAAATTGATCTGTGACAATTTCATTACTGACAAATTCAACAGCTTGGAAATCACTGATGTTAGCACCTATAATTGGAATATTATGGTCTATATCCATATATCGAATTGTAATGGATGTTGATTGTAATGAGATTAAGTTTAGTACGGGCATTTCTGAAGTAATTTGCGTATGAATAGGTCGTACAACAATAGTTAGAGTGGTTTCAACTAATGAGTAGTTTTCTTTGTAGAGAGATAGACGCATCTCATAACTTCCAATTGGTATATTACCTTCAACGGTAAATGTGTAATTTCCTGGAGCATTGGGATCCTCATCAAAGCTAACTGGACCATACTTCCAAGAACCTGCAATAGTAGCTCCACGAATTACAACATCATTGTGCGTATCCCAGAATTGTATATGAATTTGCATAGAATCACCAATTGGTGTGACGAAGACAGTGGGACCGCGAGCTTCAGTGGGCACTGGATTTACAATCAGGTCAATCGTAACTCTTTGTGTCTGGAAGTTCAGTTTGCGGAATTGTAGTGAAACTTTGTATTGACCGGGTGTAACTGCCGTAGTATTAAGTATCATTCGATAGATACCATTATCTATTTCGATTAAGTTTCCGCTTCCTGCTGCACCTTCATACGTTGCGATAGCACCGACAATTGCGCGTCCTGTAGAAGATTCTGAGAAGTTAAAGTCTACAATTACAACATCACCATAGATCTGAGATACAGAACTTTCAAATCCACTTAATGTAGTCGATATTGGTGTAATTTGAAGCACATAATTATCAAATGAAGTCTTGAATCCTTCAGCCTTTGCAACTATGGTTACACTGAAAGATCCGACGGAAATCGCAGACGTATTAAAGTATAACTGGTACCAACCATTACCTATTTCTGTCAAGTTTCCAGAGATACCAACAGTAGTATAGCTTACTTGAGCACCTGTGATCGGTATACCATCCATCGTGAGGAATTGTACAGTAAAGTTAGCAACATCACGATAATTAACAGTTTGGGGGTTGTTTTCTAATATAATCTGTGTAGGTGTGACAATTACAGTAACTGCAATATACGCGTTAGCAGATTCGTAATTATCACGAGTTGCTGTAACTATCAATGTATAAGTACCTACAGGAACACCCAATGCAGTCAAGCTAATAGCGTAGAATCCATTAGTGCCATTAGATGGAATTGTACCTTGTGCATTTTCCCAAGAATATGATAAAGTCGCACTTCCAATTGGAATGCCGTTATGAGTATCATTGTAAAGGAATATTAAGTCAAAACTACCTACAGTTGTAACTGTTATCGAATAATGATTTTCAACTTCAATTAATTCTGTAGGCACACGATCTACGATTAATGTGATTATTACAACACTAGTCTCATAATTTGTTAATTGTGCAGATACTGAAAGTACATATGTACCAAATGGTGATTCGGTTGTATCTACAATGTATGAATAATTACCGGCGGATATTTCACTCATTTGCCTTAGTGTTCCATTCCACGTAAATGTCACATTTGCGCTTGAAACAAATACATTATGATAAGTATCATTGAAGATTACACCAATTTGTACTTGTTCTCCCCAAATTACACGAAGTACGTCTTTGTAAGGTGTAAGCGAAGTTGGAACGTTCTTTAATGCAATATCAAATCCAGCAGTTCCATCCGCATAGTGTGCGAGCTTTGCAATAACGTGTACCGTAATGACTTGTACTCCGAGACTAGCAGTCACTAATGTGAGCTTATACGTGCCATTTCCATAATTGATAATCGTGTATGGTTTTCCGGTTGTGTTTGTCCAATCGCATGTTAAATCTGCGGTGCCAAGATACACTCCAGTATGGTCGAGATCTTTGTACGTTAGAATTACAGTTACATTATCACCAGCAATAAGGTCGGATTTGATTTCCCATGATAGTAATGTGTAAATATCACGTACATTGAATGCAACCATAACAGATTGATTTTCATAGAATTGCCGACTTGCAGTAATTACAATCTTGGTCAGACCATTTGTTGTGATCTGAGTAGTATTAATACGAATCAGGTAATCTCCACCACCAAGTGAATAGAACGTCCATGGGCCCGTATAATTGATTGAAATTGTAGCACCAGTTACACCTCTGAGATTATGATCGATATCCAGGAAGTGTACTGTGATAGTAGTATTATCTGAATATGGTACATTTCCGGGATTGGCAGCATCCGCTGAGAGCCTAGTTGAAATTCCTTTCACAGTTCCCTGAACTGGATTATTATAATAACTTGAATAGAATGGAGGAACACCTTCATCCCACGTGATATTAATCTTGAAATGATATATTCCAAGTTCATTAAAGTCGCTAGTATTTACGAGAATTGTATACGTACCATTATTAACGCTAAGCCAATATTGTACAGTTCTATTGAGACAAATTAAAGTTATGTTTGCATTAGAGATACCAGTTCCACGCTCGGCATCTGTCACACGGAATACAATTGTAATATTATCTCCGATAGGCGTTCCTGCAACATTTTCAAATTTCAATTCGGAATTACGGCCCTTTGTTGAAATTGTTGTAGCGATCCAATCAGAGAAGTAATATGGTGCATCTCCAGAAGGCCATACTGCAGTAACATTTATCATATAGTCGGACACAAGGTTTGAGCTTAAAACTGTTGTATTTATTTGGATTGTGTAATAACCATCAGATTTTACAATAGTAAATTCGTTTGATGCTAGCAATCGCTGGCTTGGTCCTACTCGGATTTCAAAGTTTGATGTTGCAATATCGATGGGCTCATGAGTAATACCATCAAGGAATCGAACTGTAAAGGTTACATTATCAAGATATTGAGTATCTACAGGACTTATTCCAAATAGAAGTGAGCTATCCCTTTGAGATACCGTTGTGACTACAATCACGTGCCGTGATGCGTAATAAGGAGCTCCACTCCAACTTGCAGTCACATTTACGTTATAGTCTCCGGGAGCACCAAGTGCAGTAGTATTGATTGAAATTTCATAAACGCCATTACCTGCATAATGTATCCAATAGTTTACATTTTCAGTCAAAGTTTCGGAAGTCCCAATACCGATAAGAGATATTGTAGCTCCGGAAATTCCTTCTGAGGTATCAAGATCTATATATGTTACTGAGAAGTTAAGCAGTTCAAGATAGGATGTTGGTAATGGACTGTCGGAAACGCCAAAGTCGGATGTTCTAGCACGAATTGTTATTGTAAAGACCGCATTTGCACTACTATAAAACGGACTAATATGATCATATGTGAATGTGATATTCATAGTAGTACTACCAAGAGGCAAATCGGAGTCATAGATTGTTAAATTGTAAATGTCGCTATACCACCAAGCTATACTATAATTGAGATTTGCGGGTGATGTAATATAGAATCCAACATGTCCTGAACTATTTGTAATGGCATTAGTTGTATCACCATCATAGAAATGCAGATAAATCGTAAATGTTAAACCATATGGAAGTTGACCACTTGGATCTGCAGTTGCAACTGAGAATCGGTACAGCACCCGAATTTGTACATCCCGTGTTGCATTAGACAAATATCTATTTCCATTATAAATCATGACTGCATGAATTGTATATGTACCGGGCTCAGTAAATGCGTCAGTATCCAATACGACATTATACGTACCATCACCATTATCGTAAATTGTATAATATCCTTCAAGGTTCTGACCGGTACATGAAATTGATAGATTGCTTCCACTTATATCAACCATATCATCGAGGTCAGTATAAGTAAATACTAGCGTAATATTATCAGAATATCGAACCGGTTCTGTAGCTTGCGAGTCAAGATAGGAATTACGATATCGAACAGTAATAGGTACGGATACCGAGGTCTGGTTGTAATAATATGGAACACCAGTCCAAGTTATATTTAGATACATTGTAAAGTCGCCCACACCGAACACAGTTGTATTAATTGTAATTCTGAAGACTTTGTCAGAGCTGAAATACGTAATATTGTAGTACTGTGGATCTATTCCGTTCAACTGAATATGCATACTAGAACTATTACCGATATACGCATTGTCCTTCAAGACATCATGATATGAGAAATTGAAAGCAGCAATTTCGGCATACGCAGTTGTATATGGCGGCACGTAAGATACTGATGTCTGCCGCGATGTGACACGGATTCCAATAACTAAAGTCTGGTTTTCATATAATGGCATTGCTCCACGAGTCCAATTCGCCCAGACACGAAATTCGAAGTAGCCAAACTTGGACAGAATGGATGTATTAAATTGAATACGGTATAAACCGGGGTCTGTCGTCGGGTTTATTTCTATTATATCGATTAATGATACATCTACTGATTCTGTTAAGCACTGAATATAGATATGTACATTTGCACCATATGCTGATGAATTGGTTATTCCAGTATTATTATCACTATCCTCATAGTAAATCACAAAGGATATGTTTTCGTAGTATTGAGCAGGTTGAGCACCTTCTGAAATAGATAGAGATGTTGCAGAGCCACGAACCGTAAGTGTGATGTTCAATGTCAAATTATAATATTTAGGCGTGGGGCCTGTCCAATTCACATACAATACAACTGAGAACTTTCCAATTACATGCCATTGATCTGCAGGAATTACAAATGTGTAATGACCGGTACCAAGATCTGAATTCGCTCCCACGGTGAATAAAATATTACCAGAAGCGTTCTTTGCATACATCATTACATAGCCGGAGCTATTTCCAATTCCTGCGGATAAATCTTCATCGTAATATGATACATTAACTTTGAAGCTTGAAGAATAGCTTGTAGGTATTGCAGCGGTATCTAATGAAAATGATGTGGAATGCGTGCGTATAGTTACTTTAATTGAGAAGGTTCCATTTACATAATTACTCTTTGTAAAGTTAAAGACAACTTCCCACGTACCGAGTGGATCGTCACTTTCAGTGTAGATTGTAATAGTGTATTTACCGGTAACAGAATTATATGAGTAGGTATAGTTTGCCTCACCGGAAGAATGGAAATATGTCCAATTAGCAATAACGGTAGCTCCGGAAATTGGCGTGTCATGGTCTCGATCCGTGAAATCAACTGTGAATGACATCGATTCGCCCATTGGAATTGATAGACTGGACACGGAGGGTATCGCATCTGTATAAATTAGACGAATTGTGAAAGACACATTACGTGATGCCCACGCATAATTTGCTCGAGTGAAGTTTAATTCAACATAACAACTACCATAAGAAAGATTTGTTGTATTTATTTTGACGACAAATACACCACGAGACTGCCGAATTATCCAGTAATCCACACCTTCAACGAGTGAATCATTTAATTTCCACGTAGTAGCATCAACATAAGTTCCGTTATCATCATCAATAAAGTAGACTGTAAATGTAACATTGTCGAGGTATGGTGTACTTGCAGGAGGATCATAATCAAGACGACTATATCGCTCACGGATTGAGACACTTACAGTGATTTCAGAATTTGCATAGACACTCGGACTTGCACTTTCTGCATCAACTTGAATCAGAACAACGTACGAACCAATACTGGCAAATCCACTCTTTGATAGTACAACTTCGTAATAACCATTTACTTTATCGGTTACGGATTTTATTGTGAAGTTAGAAGCAAAATAGCTTGCATAGCCGGCAAGTCCTTCGCCATCATGAGCGCTTGCAGAATCATCAACTTTGAATAGGACTGTAATCGATACGTCTTGATCCCATGGAATCGATGGAATACTACTATATATCAATCTTGTTTCAATACGGCGAATATTTACAAGAGCATATTCAATTGTTGCAGTGTCATAAATATCATTTCCACTACCTGAACTTGTCGCTTGCACAAATATATGATAAGTGCCAATACTATCAAATACAGATGCGTTTATTTCAATATCAAATATGCCAGTACTCACTTGAATAACCGTATAAACAGAAGCATTTGTAGTGATACCGGAAGTTGGAATGTTAATATATTCGCCATCATGTGAGGAAGAAGAATCTACAACTTTATATCTAACACGAATTGTGACATTTTCGCCCCATGGAGTATTCTGAATGGGATCATATGTAAGAACCGTATGTAATCTTCTAATCTCGAAACTTACACTATCTAATTGCTGTGCTTGGTAGACATCATTTGTAGTTCCAGTGGTATTTGCTTCAATTAATACACCATAAGTACCAATTGTTGAAACTTCTGATGCTGAAATTGTTATTCTATATGTACCACTTCCAACTTCAGTTACGGTATATGAACTATAATTACACCATATGTGTGATGATAGACCTGTAAGGCCTTCACCATTGTGACTACTAGCTGAATCTAATACGGTATAATGAATTGTAATAACTACATCTTCACCAGTCGGTATTGTGCCGACACCTTCGTATGTAAGAGATGTGTAAATTCTACGAATTGTAAACGGCACACTAGTTAATGTTTGAGCCGTATAGATGTCCGGACTAGTACCAGTTGAGTTTATTTCAATTGTAACATAATAACGCCCAAGACTGGTTAGATCGGATTTTGAAATAACGATCTTGTAGTCTCCGTTCCCCAATTCATAAGCTGTGAACGTATAATTACACCAGACATTCGATGCAAGTCCCGTAATACCTTCACCATCATGTCCACTTTCAGCATCATCAACAACATAATGAATAATAATGGTAACATTCTCATCATACGGCGTTTCGGAAATAGCATCATAAGTTAGAGACGTGTAATATCTTCGGACCTGCACATCGATCACAATAGATGATGAATCGTGGTTTGCTTTTGTAAGTGTTATATTAACATGATATGTTCCAAGATTATAACTGTTCGACAAAATTCTAATCGAATATGTTCCGTCACCATTATCGGTCCATTGTATAGAAACATTTGCACTTACAGATGCGGAGGAGATAACTGTATTATGGTCTAGATCTTTGTAAGTTACTGATACATTAACATTATTGCCATAGGGAACTACAACTCTAGGATAGTCAGGCGAAGTTGTTGTAGTAGAGATTGCACGAACTGTAAATGAAATTGCATTAGTAGTAGCATTTGCATAAATATCACTTGCAGAGCCAGCAGTGGTCGCATTAATAATTATCCAGTGAACACCCACGGATGAAATCGCAGACCCATAGATTGTAAGAATGTATACATGATTCGTAGAATCCCATGAGAAGGTATAATCAGATTGTGAATAGTTTGTAATAATTGTAGCTCCTATGATATATTCACCATCATGTCCACTTTCAGAGTCAGACACTGTGTAATGAAGAGTAATGACAAGATCATCACCAGACGGTACTGCATTGATCTGGTCATAAGTAAGGGTTGTTAAATAGCGACGTATCACAATACGGATTACAATCGTAGCAGTATCATAATTGGATTTCGACACATTGAAGTAGAATACATGAGTGCCAATTCCATAACTACTTACATCAATAACGACAGTATAAGTACCATCACCATTATCAGTTTGACTATCTAATGAAGCATTAGAAACCACAGAACCACCTGAAATGACTGTGCTATGGTCTTCATCATGGTATGTCAAACTTATTTGAACATTTACACCGTATGGAGTTACAACTTGAGGATAATCAGGAGAATCTACAGAAGTGTATATAACGCGGACAATAATTCTCAAGCCATTTAATGTTCCATTTTCATAATGAGAACCGGACTTGTATAATGTAATATCAATATACCATGTACCTACAGAAGTAAATACACTGGAATCTATGGTTATCTTGTAATGTCCGGAAGATGTCTCAGTATAGGAAGACGTTGCATTAGTTTCTACAGAACCTCCCGAGATTAATGATCCGTCTTCAGAACTTGCAGAATCACGAACCTCCCAAGTTACGTAAATGATCGCATCATCGCCATATGGAACATCAGATACAGGCTGATTTACGACTACAGTATATAGCTTTCGAACTTCAAATTTACCTGTGATAACAGTTTGGCTTTCATAATAATCATTACTTAGTCCAGTTGTAGATGCATCTATCTGAACCGCAAAATACCCATAAGTGAATTCGGACGCATTTATTTTAATTATAAATTCACCATTTCCAACAACAATTACTTGATATACTGAGTAATTACAGACAATTTGACTCTTATCAAATGATAAACCATCTCCGTTTTGACTGCTAGCAGTATCAGATACTTTGTAATAAACATGAATTGTTACATTTTCACCTATAGGAACACTCGGAATTGCATCATAAGTCAGACTTGTCTGAATTCTACGGATCTGAACGGGAATTGAATTACGAGTCGCCGAAGAATATTTCGTGAGTCCTGCGGCAGAACCATCAATTGTAACTGTGATATAATAAACCTTGAGTTCATCAAAGTGAGATGCGTTTATCTCAATACGATACCAATTATTGGATTCAACATATACTGTATAATATGTGTAATTCACAGATATACCGGATTGCGCCCCACCTATTGCAGTACCATCTTGAGAACTTGCAGCATCGGATACTACGTATTGAACCCACAAAGATACATTCTCGCCATGAGGTATTGCGGATAGAGGCTGATATTCCACGGTCATTGTAAGCTTTCTAATTGTGACCGACAAACTATCAAACGATGCCGATTGATAAATGTCAGGAGAAATTGAAGTCGGCGTTGCGGTCACCTGAATCCCATAATCACCAGTTGTCGTGAATACAGAAGAATCAATTATAATCTTGTAATCACCATTGCCAAGCCCAACTACAGTATATGAGGATACATTACATGTAATTGTTGCATTATTAATTCCTTCGCCGTTATGACCACTTTCTACATCGGACACAATATAATGCACGTAAATTATAACATTTTCATCTATTGGCGTGCTAGGTACAGGATCATACGAAAGCAGTGTATTATAGCGACGTATTACAACACGTATGATTATGGTAGCCACATCATAATTATTCTTAGTAATTGTAAATTGCACATAATGCGTCCCAATTCCGTATCCACTAACATCGATTCTAACTGAATAATCGCCGTTTCCTTGATCATGCCATGTGATTGTACCATTTGATTTTACTGTACCACCCGCGATATTAGTCGAATGATCGACATCTACATATGTTAATGTAATATTAACATCCACATCATATGGTGTAGTTACTTGTGGATATTGGTCTGAATCAATTGTAGTACTGATATTTCTAATTGTGAAACGAATCACGATACTTCGATTCTGATAGTATGGCTCGCCAGAATATGACGCGGAAAGATTAATCCATACATATCCTACATTAAATGAAGAACCATCGATCACAACACGATACTGACCAGAACCAAGTGGTGTCGAGGATACAAGAGTACCGTTATTTGCAGAAATTGTAGCAGTGTCAATGTATTTGCCGTCTGTAACTCCTTGATATGTCAAAACTACAACCAAATTATCGCCCACTGGAACAGTATCAGGAGGTGAATAGGTCAAAGTTGTAGCACGTTCAGTAATAATTACGGTAATTGAAATGTTTTGCTTTTGATAGAAAGTCTTTTCTGCAGAGATATGGATTGGATGGTTCCCTAACGTATATACACTTGTATTGAGTTCAATTAGATAATGTCCTGCAGTACCACCTTCAGTAATGTGGTAACTATTTGCAGGCCAATCACAGCTGATACTAGCACCTGTAATTCCTGTTCCGCCTGTGGTTTGATAAACTATTTCAAGTGTAGTATTGAAATTCCATTCTACTGAAACAGAAGGATAATTATCAGAAGTAAGCGTTGTTGCAGCGGATACATTTATTGTAAGCCATTTCTGAATCTTTCCAAGGTAATCTTTTACTCCAGTTATATTTACTTTATAAGTTCCAATTCCTCCAAGCTGAGTAGTATTTAGAGATGCGGTATATTCTCCAGTTCCAAGATCATTAAAGGTAATAGTTGTTGGTGAACCGCCATCAGTCCAATTACATGTAACTGTTGCACCTGCAATGTGCTCGCCACTTTGTTGATCATCAAGACGAACTTTTACAAGAATTAAATCACCGGAAATAGCTTCTGTGGCCCAATCTGAAGAAGCATCAGACGGCAGAATCATAGCCATATCCATTGTATGAAGAACACCGAAATGCCTCGTGAATTCTCCTGCCTGGTATAAAGTACCAGCATTTGAATTATTCCAATAAACTTCAACAGTCCATTTTCCAGCAGATGAATTACTACCTGCAAAGGTTACCTTACTGAACTCAACCAGATTGGACGATATAGCTTTTTCTTCACAATACCATATACTTCCATCAGGAGCATAAATATTCAGGTGCGCTATGGTACCATCTGCAGCTGAAGTGAATTGAGCTCGAACTTTCGTTGAGTCACCAGCTGTGAAATTAATCCAAGACACATATCTGGAATTTGTATAATCATAAAGAGACACGTTTGTGACACGATTTGTTTGTGTAAATACAAGTTTCCAAGTACCATAAGTTTGCGCAATGGAATTAGGAACACCTACATAATCATCAGAGGATGTACCACCAGTACATGAACTTAATTTATCAACATTTAGTGGATTATAAACATGCGTAGCAACCCAATCTGTAGGCTTAGATACACTGAAGTTATACAAGCTATAGCCAGATGGCGTAGCTGCATAAAAGTAAGCAGTCCATTCAACTGAAGAATCATTTGATACTGAAAATTCAACGCCACTAGCACCAGATTGCGTGGTAGTGGATGAAGTACGATTTACATAAGCTTTCAAATCGTTCATAAAATCAATATTCGAGTTAGTCGATGTAAAATTAACGCAAACATTCTTCCAATTATTTGAATCATTAGGTATATTGCCAGTAAAGGTTACAGTTGAACTTTCCAAAGTCTTCCACTGAACTGTCAAGTTCGCAGCATTAGACGTTCCAGATGAGGAATCATAAAATGCTCTGTAATTATTACTACCAGCATTACCGGGATCAATCTTTATCAAGACATAACTTCCACTTGTCCAAGTACGATTTGAAACAACACGCTGAATTAATTTGGAAATATCAGGTGATTGGTAAGTAGAACCAACACTCCAACTTGAAACAGTCCAATCAACAGAATAATACCAAAATGTATACATATCTGAAATACTCGAACTAGACGAGGCGGAAAAAGCCGCAGGATTCGTTGTAGCACCCACATATATTTTGGCAGTAAATGACGCCCCAGCGGTTGCTGCAGCCTTTAATGTTAGATATGCATTAGTAATTAAAGCCCCTTGTGGAATGGGTAATGCAAACTGTAAGCCTGCTTCTTCCTTATTTGAACTACTATCATAACCAAAATAGAGCGCAGAACTTGAACCATCAACGTCAATTGTACTACCAAGAGAATACGCATCGCGACTATCAGATACAATATATGTAGTATTACTATTAGTAGATGGAGCGGGCACAGAAGTAGCATTCATCTTAATTCCAAGATCATTAGGAATAGCCTCGGCGCGCATACTCAATTGAACATTATCCCATCTTACAGCTACATCATACGTATCGAGAATGTATGTATTATAGGTCGTTCCGATACCCACTTCAATAGGAACAACACCAGGAAGCAAGAGATTTGATATTGAATCAGACGGAAGCATAAACGAACCAGAAATCCACTGATTTAGATTATCATTCGTGGAAAATACGAAATAATCACGCTCGTAAACATTACCCACTTTTACATATATATAAAATCCTGGAAGATAATCAGACGCTGTATGGTTAGCATAATATGTAAAATTCACCCACACATTTGTCGGATGCCATCGTGCAATATATACATCCTGGCGGTAAGCAGCAAACATCTCTGGAGTTACCATATCGTTACTGATGTTAAAACTCGTCATAACATATCCACCAGTGGTAGAATATGTGCCGTAACAAATAGAATATGTGTCATTTTCAACGTAATACCACGGAGATGCAGTTCCAGAAAAAGCAGAATTTGAAACCCATTGGGCTGTTTCATAAGTATCATAAATCACAGAATCAACAGCATATGTATTCCATTTTGGTGGAACTTGAATATAGTTATTAAATGTCTCTCCGGAATCCAGGTCAGTTCGCGAAATAGATTTATTTTCACCATAAGCAAACTCAGTGACTTCTCGCGAATCACCAATACCAGTATATGAACCATCATAATTTGAAATAAGATGGTTTACATCAGAATCAACAGATCTGTCATTTTTATTCATATTGACAACATCTGGACCTGAAAATTGAATCATGAGGATGAAGACCATTAATATTAATAATCCCTTTTTCTTCAATAATACCCGCTCCATTTTATTTATTCAGTAGTGCTAATACACTCTACTCCTACACGCAATAGATAATATTCATAATTATTTTTAAATTTATAAAGAAATCTTGTATGAAATCCAAAGAATAATATGTATATTTTTTCTATCAGATATTATAACTATAAATTTAATAGAATTAGGCACTTAACTATAGTTAAGTGGGTGATTAGGCGTGATATATTTAGATAATGCTCTCGCAACAAGAGCTGATGATAGAGTTGTGAGAGAAATTGAGAAATATTTAGTCGAATATTATGGATTACCAACTTCTGAAGTTGGACATAGTATGGGTGTACATTTATTACAATCTCTTGAAGAAGCAAGAAAGACCGTAGCAGATGCCATAGGCGCAGAAGAAAATGAAGTGATATTTACTTCAGGTTCAACTGAATCAGACAATATTGCAATTAAAGGACCAAGTCTAAGATCAAAGAAAAAAAAGACATTATTAGTTTCTGAAATTGGACGTAAATGCCAGAAGAATTCAGCTTATTATATGAAAAGACATCACGGTTTCGAAGTAGGTATTATTAGACCAACTCCAGATGGTTTTATAGACATTGATGACTTGAGTGAGAAAATCAATGAAGACACATTTTTGGTATCAATAATGCATGCGAATCACGAAATAGGAAGCCTAAATGACTTAAAGCAAATTTCGAGTATTGTCCACGATTACGATGCATTTCTTCATGTTGATGCAACATATTCATTTTTGGCAAATAAAATTAATGTAAAGGATCTTGGGATAGACCTTCTAACAATTGATGCAAGTCCAATATATGGACCAAAGGGAGCTGCCGCATTATATATTTCTCGTAATGTACCAATTGAATCACCAATAAGTGGAGCACCAAATGAATTCGGTAGACGACCAGGAGACCCCAATATGCCTGCAATTATGGGATTCAAGAAAGCAATAGAGATATGGGACAATAACGATGTGACTCGCATCAAAAAAATGAGAGACAGACTGATAAAAGGGCTTCTTGAACTAAAAAATGCCTCACTAAATGGACCAACAGGCGATAAAAGAAACTATAATAATGTAAACATTTCATTTCGACGTGTAGAAGGTGAAGCTATTACACTATGGCTCGACAAAAAAGGCATAATAGTAAATACAGGATCTGCATGTTTTAGTCCAGTATTGGAACCAAGTAGTATTATACTTGCAATGGGCAAAACCCATGAAGATGCCAACGGATCTGTCCGATTTACAATTGGAAAATATAATACAATTGAAGAGATTGATTACACCATTGAGGCAGTACATGAAATTATTAAAAAGCTATTAGAGCTAAGCCCAATTTGAGAGGAACGCGGTGATTAGAAATGTCAAATAGATATAGTGACAAAGTGATTGAGCTGTTTACAAATCCAATAAATGTTGGAGAAGTAGAAGATGCAAATGCGAAAGCAATCGAAGGGAGCATAGCTTGTGGAGATATGATCTCATTAACATTAAAAGTAAACGATAAAACGCATGTAATCGAAGATATTAAATTCAAGTCGTATGGATGTGCATCAAATATTGCTACAGCATCTATGGTTACAATAATTGCGAAAGGAAAAACAATCGAAGAGGCAAAAAGACTAACAATTAGAGATATAGACAAAGCATTAGGTGGATTGCCACCGGTGAAAATGCATTGTGCAGTACTTGCGATTGACAGCCTGAAATCAGCAATTCAAAACTATGAAGAAACACACGGCTTAGCAAAAGAAATAATTGTGGATGAATCATTGATCAGACGCCGATTACGCAAAGTTATGCATCCATGGTACGGAAAAGACATACTTACACTCAATATCGTGAAGGAGTTTGGTATTAAGAATAATGAAATATTTGTAAAACTCAAGTTTTTACAGCCAGATGATCAATTTCGGGATTATGTGATCGAGGAAATCAACGAGAAATTGGGAAGCTTACCGAATTATAGATTAATGATAGAACAAATAGAAGATTAAATAATCAAAAAATATCAAAATACCATCAACAATAGCACTAATAGTATCATATACTTCTTCAATTTTTTATTTTTAGTAGCCAAAATTCTTTTAGGAAAAATGGAAAAATATTGCTTCCGAAGGCATTAATGAATTGCCTAAAAGTTAATAAAAGTGTAAGCATATAACATAAATTAAGTAATTGAGGATTTAGAACCTTCGAAACTACAATGTATCTAAACAAAAAACATCCTCAGAATAAAAATGGAGCGATTTGCTCCCTCGCGGAGGCACCGCGAGTATTATGCGCAAAATGGTTATCATTAGATAGCCTATACGCAAAACCTCCGCAGTCCATCGCGGAGAGGGTGCCAGCTAATCAATTGATAATTAATTAAGGAGGACCTACTATGGCAGTTAGTTCTGAAGAGATGCCGGAAGTCGATAAGATGTTCAAGTGCCACAATTGTGGTGCGAATATCCGTGTTGGTCCCGATGATGTAATTTACACATGTGAATATTGCGGCTTTACGGCATCAGTTGAAGGAAATGAAATAAAAGCACACTTGTTCTTACCTGCAAAAGATAAGAAAAAGATCGAAGAAACCTTCAGAAAGTTTCTAGATAAAAATAAAGGTATTAACAAAGAACTTTTGAATTCACAAATTGTAGAGCATACTTTACTATACGTACCTACATGGTATGCAAAAGTCAAAGCAGATACGCATTACACGGGTTATAAGACGGTACAAGTTCCAGTTACCGAAACAAAAACTAGAACAAACGCAGATGGGCAGACAGAAACATACACCGAAACGCATTATGAAACGGGATATGTGCCAGTGGATGATGAAATACATTCAGATACAGACGAGAAAATGCTCGCTAGAAAATATGCACGTTTCTATGGACTGGAAGAATATTTGAACAGCTTGGATGTATCAAAAGCTGAACCATATGATTTTGAAAAGATCAAGCCACACAAACCCATAATATTAAACTCCGAAATAGATGAGAATGAGTTTGTACGAGCAGTTACAGATAGAGTCAAGGACCGCCATAGAGCTATGGCAAAAAGTGGCTTAGAAGATCTATTTGATTGTAACACTCAAGTACAAGTCAGAGATACAAAATATTTGCAAACGCCGTTTACATTAATTAGGTACAAATTTGGAAAGGATATATACAAAGTTGCAATAGATACAAATAATGGAAAAGTTGTAATTGGCGAAATACCCATTACTATGAAGCAACGTATTCTTTGGGGCACCATAGGACTTATTGGAATCGTTTTATCAGCCATTTTTGCGCAATTAGCACAATTGTTTTTCATATTAGACGAAACAACCCCGGGCATTGTTTCAGCAATTATTACTATAATTGGATTCCTAATGACATTCTTCGGTTTTAAGACCGTACTACAAACACAGAGGGAGAAACGATAAGGAGGATTATGATTATGAGATGTCCATATTGTGATGCGGATTTTAAGCCACATTCGGGAGATGTCCTATTTACATGCCCCTACTGTGGTACAACATTTACAGTAAAGGGAGAGAAATTTAAAGACCATTATATGATTCGAGTTCACTATTCATTACGGGAAGCCCAAGAAACATTGTTATATTGGGTCTCAAAACAGTTAGGTGTCCCAGATGACATTAGTTGGGCAGCAACATTCATTGAATATGACTTAAAGTTCTATCCATTCTGGATTGCACACGTTGATGCAAAAACAGAATATAAAGGAAAAGACAGGTATGCAACATTTAGTGATCGTTGGCCACAAATGCCTAACGCATATAAGCACATTCACTGGCACTGGAAAGACGAGGAAGGTGTTGTGGATAGACGCCACGAAATAGCTATCTTGGGACAGACCAAAATAAACAAGGCAATTGCTGAAATGCCAATACCAGTACGTGCAAAAGAATATTTTGATATCGCACTTGTTAAGAAATATCATGGAAAGATCATAGACAGCCAAATAGATCAAGATCAAGCTGCTGAAAAAGCAAAAGAAAGAGCATATAACTTGCAGACTGCACATATTCTCGAGGAGATAGACAAAATAGAATGGCGAGATGACAACATCGAATTAAAGGAGCTATTTCTAATTCATGTGCCAGTGTGGGAATTAACATATAGATACGGAAAGAAAAAATACAAAGCATTTGTCAGTGCCTCAAACGGATATATCATCGAAGCGAAATATCCAAAATCAATGATGTTCCGAGCTGGTGGTACACTCGGTGGGTTATTGTTCTTAGGCGTATCAGCATTCATGTTCGGTGTCGTAATGAAAGTATTTCCTGCTGGAGCACTAGTTACAGGATTGGAAACCGGCGGAGTCGGACTTGGAATACTTTACAAGGCATTATCACGTGGAAAAGCCCGAGAGAAGATATAAAATTTTTTTCTTCTTTTTTTATAATATTTTTGCGATATTAACTGAAGCAAACTGATGCAATTGATAAATTATATCACTTAACTCAAAGATTTTCGGTCGTTTTTGTAATGCATTTTTGATAGCATTTCGAACGAACCAACTACCCATATTTCGGTTGATACGATCCTTAGAATATCTAAAAACAATAGCAGATGCCTTTCGCTGAATGGAATACAAATATTCAAGAATTGGAAACTGAACGCAATCAGGTGCATCTTGAAATTGTATAGATTCCAGACGATCATTGATAAATGCTGAAATAACTTCAGACGTTACATTGGGATTCTCGGTCTTGTCAGAAATAATATCGTATAAGATATGAGGATCACCTGGGGCAAGAACGACAATAAATTTATCTCCAAACGCATTGAATTTATGAACCTCAAATAAATCAATTGATGGAAATCTATGTACTTCATCACGCAATCGAGACACAAGAATAGATTCAACGGCACCCATCGCGTGTCTCGTTGGAAGTAATTTGCGATGTTCCAAACGGCCGATAAGTCCCAAACTCATTAATTGCACTATTTCATTAAATTTCAAACCGTATTGATACAGGCTCCAAACAGATTTCTTAGAGATAATATCTTTAGAAACTATTCGTTCTACATAAGGATCAACAGAGTACTCACTCTCAAGATAAGCATTATTAATTTTAACAACGGGACCATAGGGAATACCAATAGGGAGAAAATATGCTTTACGTTTCGGAATCCTAAACGCAGATACATTTACTTTGATGAAGTTATTCGAAAGTACTATGTTTTGAAGAAACTCAATCCATGGATTCTTTGATGTAATATCAACTTGCTGGATGAATCTGAACATCTCAGATCGCATTCTGAAAAAGTCCTGACGCCCCATAGTTATCCAAATTTCGGGAGAACTTAAAATATTAGGTTTCACACGAAGATTCAAAGCCCCAACAAACCCTATCTGAACTCGAGGATAACCAAATTCACCCACATAAATTTCAGGAGGAGAAAAAATAGAGACCACTCTGCCCCTTGGAATATCCTCTGATACTCTATCGAAATAATCGAGTTCAGGGGACAGATAGGTCATTTTATCACCTCACAATGCTCATATTAAAAAGGGAAAAAAATAGTCTCAAGGGTTTTGAATATTTTTTGTATATTTAAACGTACAAGGATATACGAGTGAGACGCCCGAAAGTATTAATATAAAATTCGAGGTAAATGGTCAAACTGTAGATACAATATACGGTTCATAATCATTAATCTTCTTGCGAAGAAAACTGAAATTTGTGTTCCCATTAGAGTTTTTAATAATACATAGTTATAATGACAAGTTTAACATGATATGTTTCCCTGAATGTGGCAATTCGTTTTTAGTTAGGGCATGATTAGATTACAGTCAAAAATACAAATTTATCAAACATTATAATGTATATAAAGACGCTTATTGTCAATTTTTCAATAATTTGATAAAAAAACAAATTAATAATTTCCATAAAACAATATATTAAATAGATATTTTATTTAATAAAATACAATCAGCAAATATTAAAAGTAAATTAGATAAATAGTAAACAGTGCCCCAAGGAATAGAATCAGAGAGTTGATCTATATGCAAACCCCCATAAAACTCTTCTATGCACTAAAAATTGATGGTAGACTTCTATTCAAATATTCATGGATTCCAGAAGATTTCGATGAGTTATTATTTTCAAGCCTTATTGGAGCTATTTTTAATTTGGGTCAGGAAGCCGGTTCAAAACCAATTCGAAAAATGGATTTAGAGGATATGAAAATTTCATACAATGTCGATGAGAAAAGTGGAACGATTTTTGCAATTGGAACTGCCTCAGAATTTCCGGATGATATCATAAGTGATTTCATGAACGAAGCGAAAGAAAAGTTTATTTCACAATACAGAAATGTTCTTGAAGATTGGGATGGAAATGCTCAAATTTTCGAGTCATTTAAGCCAATTATCGAAGAACTTGCAAAAAATGCAATAAACACGCTGGAGAAAAATCGGTTACCGGTTTCAGCCGCAACCATATTTATGGATGGAACAGAACTTGATCCTGCAGATCCATCTGAAGAACTTGCAGCGATTTACATGTGGGTAGATAACAAAATCAAATCTGAATTAAAATCAAACCGAAAAGGTATAAAGATAAAATCATTTAGCAAAGTTCTCTTTCCATTTGTATCATTACCACTTAGCGAATATCGAATAATGCTTTCAGGTCAGAAAGGCTATTTTAAGCAGGAATTTAAATATTTGAAGCTGCCCGAACCAAAGAAAGCTGCAGAAGTATTAGAAAAATGTCTGAATACAGATCTAGAGAAATTTCAAGGCTTCTCAGAATGTCATGATCCGTTCAATGAAGTAAAGGAAGAAATCGAAGTCATTGAAGATGCACTTGATGAAATGATTTTAAGAAACAATTTGTTCAAAAAGACAATTAGAACACAAAAATCGGATTCGGCATATAAACTTCCGATTAATAATGCCGACAAGCATAGTGAATATGTAAAGAAAATGATTAAAGTGATTTCAGAAACCGCAGAAAGTAAGCGAAGAGAGCGAGAGATCGGTCGAATTATTCAAAAATTCATTGATAGATGGAATGAATATCTAAATGAAGAAAGAGAAAAACTCGTTTCCAGCCTTGAAGAAGAACAGATTAAACTAGAGGAAGAGATCAGTAGAGAAATTGACAAAATTGATGCGAATCTTGAACAAGAACTTTTGATTTTGTCGGGTGAACTATTTAGCGAACAAGAAATTAAAATGATTGAACTTGTCTCTCAATTGGGAGATGAAATCGAAAAGGAAACAAAGGCACTAAGATTATCGAGCTTGAACCAATATCTAAAGGGCGAAAAGAATAAACTAGAGAAACTTGAAGAATTAATCAAGAAATATAGACAGAATCTAGCAGATTGGAGAAAGCAAACGGACGATATAATTGAGCAGATTACCAAATTAAAAACAGAGACAGCGAAGATCCGCAAGAGTAAAGACGAAAAAACAGTTCGGAAGGAAGCTGAGAAGGCAAAGGAGAAACTTATCAAGAAACGCGATGCTTTTGAAAAAGAAAAACTTGAACGCATTAAGAAATTCGATGAATTTAGAAAATCAATCGTTGTTGAACTGGCATATTTCAAACATAGAGTGGATGATATTCGCAATGAGGTTCTAAATACTGCTACTTTTCTGAAAAACTATCTGAGATTCTCATCCGAAATTTCTATTTTTGATACGATCTACATTCCATTCTACGTAATTACAGTCACTTTGAAAAATAAGGAACATCTTTTCGTTGCGCCTCCATTAAGGCAAACATTATCCAATTCTAATGCTGCATTTCCATTTACATCTATTGGAAAAAGATTTACAGATCTTGCGAAAGCATTAAGACGCTATATACTGAACAAAGACAATATAGAAATTCGCCATAAAATTGAATCGTTGTCAATTATCGACAGACCAAAGAGCCAAGTTATGATCTATGAAGGCTTAGCAGCATTAGAAGAACGTGGAATTATACCTAGTGAGTTACACAAAGACCTACACTCGGCATTGATACAATACCTGCAAAAATAGAGAAATACTGGCAATTTAGCCAGTTCTTATTTTTATTGCTATCTGGTCTAGTGGTTTTTTACTGCGGTCTTTTTCGAATACTTTGAACATAATGATTTTTTCACCAGGCTCTGATGAAATAAAGTAGAATGGAAAATCCATTTCAGAATTACCGGGAAGAATTCCAATTGTTTTTTCAGATGTGCCCAGACTCAAATCAATGCCTTCTTGATATTCTGCTTTTAATAGGATATTATCTATGGAATCACTCCGCATATTCTTTATTCTCACGTTAATTTGAAATTCATTATTGGTAGATACAGAATATTCCTCGGAATCAACGAATAGTTCTACTTTGGCTTTTGGTGGCTCCACTTCAAATTCAATTGAATTTGTTATCTTGTGGAGAATTGCTTTATCACTTTTCAAAGTAATTTTAAATGGGCCAACAATTGCACTACCACTTATGCTTGATTTGACTTCAAATTTAACTTCCTCATTTAAAACTGGCTTTTTAGAAAATTCAGGCTCCTTTGTAATGATTAAATTACGAGATAAAGGCAAACTTGTAGATATTACTTGAGAAGGTACAGGGGAAGTAATTTTAATTTTGAATTTTAATACCTTACCAGTTGTTACTTTTTTAAGACTGGAAATTGGCTCAATAGAAATTGTAGTATCATGGGATAATCGAGCACCCTCAATAACGGGAGAGATAAAATTAAATTCAATATCATTAAATGACGCTTTAGATACTGCTTTTTCAAATGTGGATTCGGAAATTACTTCACCATTACATATGATTTTTGTTAAATATTCAGCGAGTTTTAATACGGGATGATCTAATTTTTTAGATTTGCCCTTTCGCTTTATTTTCTTTGTAAGATTTATAGCATGATTGAAGTCAGAAGCAGCAATTGCAGAAATAATTGCAACACCTAATGCTCGGGCAGATTCTTTCGTTTTCCCGGCTCTTAAGAAATGGTCTGAAACTTCATTCATAATATCTGAAGCTTCACGGGCTTTATTTTCTTTCATTAAAATAGATGCGGCATATGTTTTGTACTTTGCAGCCATTTCTTCATCATCTAGTTCTAACCCGCATCGAGCAGCTTCAAAATAATACTTTTCGGCAGATTCAAAATCTCCAAGTTCATCATATATTTGCGCAGCTTTCTCATAATGACTTGCAGCAGCATCTAAATCATCGATTTCCCAATAATAATCGCCCTTATCAACGAGCTTTTTTGCCTTTTTTACTGGATCTTTTTTAAATAGTGAGAATTTCATGGTTGTCCACCAGACATTAATTTCTAGGGCTTGCGTCCCATCAAGTTATTAAAATTCATATTATGAAAACTATTTATACTTTAGCAATAGCGTGATTCACAGAATACTCTCACATTATAAATGAGCATAGGAAGGCTCACAACAATGACTACTGAAAAGATATATTTGATGGATTCATACCTTAAGAGCATTGAAACGGAAGTCTTAGATACTTTTTCTAAAGATGGAAAGCACTATGTGGTTCCAAAAGAATGCATCTTACGTCCTGAAGGTGGCGGTCAAATCTCAGATGAGGGCGAGCTAATATATACAAAAGACAACCGTGAGAAGACCCTGAAGATTAAAAATGTAATTGAAGAAAACGAAAACATACTTTTAGAAGTTGATGAGGAAATTCCAAAAAATAGTAAAATAATACTTGTTCTAAATTGGAATAAGCGATACAAAGTTATGCGAAATCATACTGCGGAACATATCTTGTACAGAGCATTATCAAAAATAGTTTCAAACATTTCAATTGAAAAAACATGGATTGATGAAGAACGTGCAATTTTACATATAAAGTCCGAAGACCTAAAATTAGAACACATACTTGAGGCTGAAAAAGAGGCAAACAAAATTGTAGATTTAGATCTACCAGTAAGAATTGAATTTCTATCTAAAGAGGAGTTACCGAATAGCACACGAGTACGAGAGACTATTATTGAAAAGAAGAACATATTGAGAATTATTTTTGTTGGAGACTATGATATTACAGCATGTTCCGGGACGCACGTTAGACAAACATCCGAGCTTCGATTGATCAAAATAAAAAGATACCAAAAGCATGAATCCACAACCGAAATAGAAATAGTTGGAGGCGACACTGCAGTAAATACGGTGAACACTATCTATAATGAAATATTGCGTACAAGAGAACAAATACCTTTCGAATTACAGCAGGTCGGAAAGATCATTAAAAAATACGACACACTTAGAACGAATTACAATATGCTAAAAGGTGCAATTATTAACGAGCACTTTCTAAGTTCAAACATACAAACAATCAATGGCATTAATGTTTTTAAATTAAGTATTGCGGGGTTAGAGGCTTCTGATCAAGGGTATATTTTGAAAAAAATAGGGATCACTGCACCATATATCATATTACTGCACACATATAATCAAAAAAGTGAACAATATCTATTAACGTCCGAGGGTGTAGATATTGATTGCAAGGCATTTTTGAGACAATTTATCAGTTCAATCGGTGGAAACAAAAAACGCGCTACAGGAGGACGCAAAGTATCTGAAAACCCATCTGAAGATTATGAAAAAATAAAGGAAGCATTGGAATTAGAAATTAAAAAGCTCCAGGCTTAATTTTGAACCCTTTCGCTTCCTTTTCATTTCCCTTAACGACTTCACAGTATTTTCCAAGTTCTTTCTTTATATCAAGTCCACTATTAGATATCCCAATTGCCATATTGGGTCCGATAACGATTACTGCCTTATCAGCCAATTTTGATTTTTGTGATTTTAGTACGCTCATTACTTTACCGGCATCATTAACAGGAACTTTAATGATAATTAATGATTCATCAGTTGATGCGATTGCACTTACAATTCGAGATTCTATAAGTTCAGCCTGGATCTTTTTAATTTCCTTTTGCTGTTTCTTCCACTCACTAAAGAAGCGTTCTGCAGTCTTTACGAGGTCATCCGGTTTAATTCCCCAGAGATTACACAAGTCATGAATGATTTTATCGCGTTCCTGAATTAGATCAACAGCACGGCTCCCAGCAACAAAATTAATTCGCACAACACCATCTTGAATCCGTTCAGTGTTAAGGATTTTAATTGGGCCTACAACACCAGTGCTTGTGCAATGAGTACCACCACATGCTTCAACATCGATTCCTTTTATATCCACAATTCTGAGCTTCTTACCGGGAACCGCACCGCCCTGATAAATTCTGAAGCCATATTTTTTCTCAGCCTCGTTTCGGTCTTCCCAGCGAACCTCAACTGGATAATTCAGATATACGATTTCATTAGCTCGTCGCTCGATTGCACGTTCTTCGTCATAAGTTAATCCTTTATAATGGGTAATGTCCAATCGCGCTTTTTCAACAGTTTTTTCAGCTCCTGCCTGCCAGATATGAGGACCTAAAATTTCACGAGCAGCAGCATTAATTATGTGGGTTGCCGTATGATGCCTACAAAGTATATGACGTCGTTCCACATCAATCTTCAAATGAACCTTTTGACCTTTTCTGAATTTGACCCCTTTTTCCATTACATGAATTATCCGTCCGGCTTGGCTTAATACATCAATAACACGTACATTATCGATCCAACCAATATCATGGTGTTGCCCTCCACTGGTTGGATAGAAAATCGTCTGATCTAGTACAACATGGGTATTATCAAGTTGCTTTACTACTTTTGCATCAGATTCTTCCAAATCCTGATTCTCATAGTATAATTTTCTTGTTTCAGGCAAGTCCTCAACATCAAAGTGAGGTTTAACTATCTTAGATTGCCTTTGTTCATGCCGTTGTTGGACCAGAGCACTGAAATTCGATGGAACCTCAATAGATACGCCATCCTTTTGGGCGATTTCAGATACGAATTCAGGAGTTATGCCTTGAGAATCATACAACTCGACAAGTGTATCTGCGGTAATATTTCCCTTCTTGATTAGTTTTCTGACCAATTTTGTTCCTGAACTTAGTGTTTGCTCAAATCGCTTCTCTTCAGTTTCAATAATATCAAACAAAGAGCCTACTTCTTTTAGTTCTGGATACCATTCACTAAACTCATCGATATGCCATTGTAATACATCTGAAAGCGTAAAATCGAATCCGAATTGCTTTATGAAGGTTAAGCTACGTCTCAATAGATATCTTAAGTTATAACCACCACCAACATTACTGGGAAGTGCCCCATCGTGAATCGCAACAAGAAGACTTCGAGTGTGATCTGCAATAGAGTACAAAGCACGCAATGGAAATATTTCCGCGCGTAGATCTTCTACGGATATACCCAACGATTTTGCAACATTTTCCCACGCTTTATGTTCATCAAGTACCTCATCGACATTTAAAAGCCCTGAATATCTTGAAAACGGAATCATTAAATCTGTATTTGGATGAAATCCAGTAGCAGAATACATCTTTTCCAATACTTTTGGGAATACGACATCATAAGCTGTAGGAGTTCCGTTTGCAATCCACGGATAACGTTCCGCACCAGTTCCCATATCTATTACTTGAGTCTTTAGTGGTTCCAGCCCACCATCGGCGGTAACTCTAAATTGCATGAAAACTTCATTTCCAAGTTCCAGACCACGAACAAAATATTCCAAGTTCGGACCGGCATTTCCGCCACCAACCCAAGCATCTTCAATAAATGTAATTTCGTCACCGGGAATGCCCATACCACGTGTAAGCCATTCATAATTATAGAAAGTACTTTCCTCCTTGAAATAAATGAATTTATTTGGCTTATTAAAAACATGTTGCCCAACCATGATGAAGCCTGTCATATGTGCCCCTGTAATTCCAACATTGTCAATATCATTAAATCTAAGACTGAATTGAGGAACAATTAAAGGATTTGCAGGAGGGTCTACTTCACCGCTTACAACATAGGGTTGAAAATCGTAAATTGAGGCTTGAACAAAATATGCATCATCACGCCAACGTGCAACAACTGGATAACGCTGAATTGGCGTATGTCCAAACTCTTTGAAAATCTTCACAAATTCATCCCATGCACCTTTATATGAAAGCCTCTTTGAACCCGGTGGATCCTTTATGAAATGATAACCACCTACACATTGTGGGTCTCCACAATATTTCTGGTCCGGATTCTTAGTCCAGAAGAAGCTCCCACATTTAGGACACTGCTTTCGCATGAATCCAAGTTCATTGAGAGCACTTACAGGATAATATTTCTCATAATTTTTGGCAAATTCTAGTTTGAATTTCTTTTTCAGGGCTTTTGTGTCACTCATTCAAACCACTCAAATCAGTTATACCAATGAGACCATATAAAATTAATTGATTACAAATAAAAAAAGAGGAAAGTAAATAAGATTTACTCTGTAGTTGCTGCGGTTTCTTCGGGCTCCTCAATTTTTGGCATTTTAACTGCGGCTAAGAAGATTATCAAAGCAAGAAGTACAAATAAGCCGCTTAGGAAGAACGCCATTTGATAGCCCCAATATGTCCAAATTAGACCAAATACAATAGGTCCTGGAATACTGACAGTTTTGACGATTGCACTGTATGTTCCAAGTGTTTCAGAACGACGGTCAGGAAGTGCAACATCAGCAACATATGCCTTCTGACTTGGATTGAATAGACCTTGATATACACCGTGTAGAATGAATAATGGAATAAACCAGAGCAATTCGTTAGCAAATATAAATCCAAATGTGAGAATCGCTAAGGCTAACATTCCTAAGGCTATTGGTTTTGAACGACCGAGCTTATCGGATACCTTACTAGATAAAAATGCAACTGGTGCGAATGTAATATTGATGGACCAGTAGAGCAAAATGATGGGCCAAACGTCAGTTAGCTGCAAATTAAGGATATTTGCACCAAGAGCTAACATAAAGTTTTCAGATAAAGCCCAGAAGGCTAATAGACTTGTTGCAAAGGTGAATAATGCTAAGTTCTTATTGACTAAAATTGTATCCTTGATTGGGATCTTTCGCTTCTTTGGCTTATTCTCAGATTTCTCATTATTGAATACCTTGATTTCGCGAGTCCCAAATAGTATAATTAAGATACTTAAGATTGTAGGAGTTGCGGCGATTATAAATAATGTTCGAAATACATCAACTGCAGGCATTCCAATTGATAGGAAATAGAAATAGAATAGTAATCCTAGAATCGGACCAATTACAGCACCGGAGGAATCCATTCCGCCCAATAATGCAAATGCTTTTGCACGCATGTTCTGTGGAACAGACTCAGCTAGCAATGCTTCACGTGGCGGGTTACGAATACCACGACCAATTTCATAAATGGATTTCGCACCCGTAAGTTGAAGGGCATCTTGGGATAATCCCTGAGTGACACGAGATACTGCAAGGAGACCATAGCCTGCGGCAATTAAATTCTTTCGACCACGCATGTCGGCCAGACGCCCGCTGGCTATACTGAGTATTTGCCCTACAAGTAGAGCTACAGTCTCAATAGCACCCAGAATGTCTACGCCTTGTCCTAGGATCATAAGAACGAACAAGGGGTAGAACGCAAATAGTAAATCAGAGCCCATGTCATTGAAGAATGCTGCAAATGATATGGCCCACATATTCCGCCGGCCATACTTCTGCAGGTTCTCAGATTCCTGAATACTAGATTCAGGTTCTTTCGTCTCCGACATTTTGAGTTCCCTTTTTATATTTCTGATTCCCAGTAATTATTTCCATTATATATTCATTACGATATAACACGAAAATCTAAAAAGCATAAACAAAAAAAATAACAAGCATGACAAATCCTATTAATGATTATGCAACACCTATTTTAGAATATGTACATAACAGTATAGAAAATTCTCCAAAAACAAATATAAATGAAATAAAGTCAGAAATAATGGGTTTAACGAATAATTTTGATAACCTTGATAAAAAAGGACAATTTAATGCTTTTTTAAAAAGTATTTTTGCATTCATACTTAAAACAATCAAAAAACTTTAGACAAACTACGAGATAAATATGGACCAACAATTGCAGAAAACTATGAATTCGCAGTAAAAACATATGAGGATATTGTTAATATAATTAGGAACGCTGAAATTAATAAAATGGATATTTCATCCAATGAAAATAAAACGTACCTTGCAAAATATAAACAATTAATTTTTGAGACTAATGATTTAGTAGAACTTTTTAATAATGATCAAAAATGTGAGGATAAATACTTTATATTATTAGCATTTTCTTTAAATTTCGTGATTCTAACGAATTTGATAATAAGTGTCAAAAAAATAGCACAAATGAATAGGATGTGCAGATTGAATCATTTTGAAACTTCTTTGAAAAATTGGAGCCTTGAAGTATATGCAGAAGCAGAATTAATATTTAATCCAGAAAAAAACAACTTGGAAAAAATAGAGTATGTATTAGAAATAGATCAGGATGAAATTAATATTGCAGAGGAAGGCATTAAGGAATATTTAGAATCATTAAACATCCAATAAAAAAGAAAGATATGAGAGTTCAATCAAAGCTAAATCCAGAATCAGATATGTTATATTTTGGTGCGATATTTTTCCAGAAGTGCAATGCTGCAAAAGGTACAGCACGAAATTCTTCTTCAAAGTAATCAAACGTTAGTGCAGATACGAGTAATTCCTGAGAAGTTCCAATATTTCCTTCAGAATCAACATCAAAGCAAACTTCTGCAAACTTATGATTCGCATATAACAGTTCCTTGTAGAATTCGCTTTCTTTATCTTTTGGAACCAGATCCTTTGATAGCAGTGGTGCCATAATTTCAATCCATTTTTCATTCGAGGATATCGTTACATATACTCTGTGACCTTCAATTTCATATACAATTCCAAATTCATTTTTTTCAGTATCATAATTATACTTTATCCCAAGAAGGTCAAGATATTTTTTAATTCTGTCTTGAACTGGCAAAATAATAACCTCCATGTAATTAATGGAGCTTATCTAAGATATAAAGATTAAGTAGATGTACATAAAATAAAAAAAGATTAGTCCTTAGATTCCTCGCGGATCTTTAATGCTGCACCGAGAATATCATAGAATTCCGGACGCGTAGCAAATTTGGACAATATTCGTTCACATTCCTTATAATTATCCTGCACTAAAGAATCTGCAAATGTAAATAGATCTGCAAGCCAATCCCAAGATTTACTGGCAGTCATTAACTTCTTTGTTTTCTCAATCAATTCTTTTGCTTTATCATCTTCAAGAACTGCAGAATAGCCTACCGCTGAAAGAATATATGCCATAACAGCTTTCTGAATAACACTATTACTTAGGAACTCGTTGCCACTTGCTTCATAAAGTTCACCCATGCTTTTTGCGGCTTTCTTTATATAGTCATACCGTCCTGAACGATAACTCGAATATGTTACCCATAAACAACTTTGTGCGGCAAGTTCAGTCATTTTTGCTTCGAGAGCATTATCTCGTGCAAGTTCAAATAATGTTATTGCATTAGCATAATCGCTAATTTTTTTATACATAATAGCTGCTTCAAAATATGCCTGCGCTTTAAGATTAGGTTTATCACTCTTTAACGATTCAGCATGCATATGAAAATGTTCTGCAGATTTAGCAACCATTTCATTTACTTTTTCTTCATAACAATCCGCAGCATTTCTAAACTGATATGCAGCCTGAAGTAAATTTCCTCGCTCCGCAAATTCTTTAGCTATTTGCTCGAAATCTCTACAATTTTCGCTCAATTAAACCACTCCACCTAATACTATAAAGGACCCACTATTATTTTGATGGTCTACATATTTGATATTATTATTTCATCTATATATATATATCCATGATGAATTACAAAAATTTTTACAAAACTATTTACAACATAAATTATTTTATTGTTTTAATCACAAAACAAACACATGTTTAAAAAATATAATTTTTATTTAGAAATAATTTATGGCTTGTTTACAATTAGTATGGCAATAACCGTAATCATTGTATTAACTAATGTAACCACAAATGTCAATAATCCGAAATATATACGCATATGCGAGTTTAATTCCTCAAATCGCTTGTTCGTATCCTCTCTGAGAAATTTAATTTCACGTAATATAATCTCCAAGAAAGATTTCAAATCATCTTTTGTTGCCAGGTCTTTAGTCCATACAGGCATTGAATCTTCTTTGTAAATTTTTTCCTCAAGCATTGATAAACGGTGTTCATATTTTTCAAATTTCTTATAAAGCTCATCTAATTTCGATTCGGACAATAATTCCACCTAATACAAATTTAGGTTTAAAAATATATAAACATCATTATAAAAATAGAAAAAGAAAATGATTAATGACTATATTGCTCAAGAAGTTCTTTTGCTCGGTCCATACGAACCTTACCTTCATCAACCATTTGTTTTGCGATCTTATCGATTAGGTCTCCTTTGGCACCAGCCATTGCTGCAATATTCCGTGCATGTAATGCCATGTGACCTTTTTGTATTCCTTCAGCAGCTAGAGCTCTTAAAGCTGCCAGGTTCTGTGCAAGCCCAACAGATGCAACAATATGAGCAAGCTCTCTTGCAGTTTTTACGCCTAATATTTTAACAGCAAGCTTTGCAACTGGATGTACTGCAGTCACACCGCCAATTATACCAACGGCAAGAGGAACCTCAATAGTTCCGATTAAATGCCCTTCTGGAGATTTTTCATATGTAGTCAATGACGTGTATCCATTTCTTGCAGCGTAACTGTGGGCTCCGGCTTCAATACCGCGAAAATCGTTTCCAGTAGCAAGAATAACAGCATCAATGCCATTCATGATTCCTTTATTATGAGTGGCACAGCGGTAAATATCGTGTACCGCAAAATCATATGCTTTAATTATTCCATCAACTACCTCTTCCCCACCGAGCAAATCTTTATCAAATGTTGCCCAAGCGCGAACAATGCGTAAATCTGCGAGATTTGAAAGAATTCTAAGCAGAACTTTACCACCGGATAACTCTTGAATGAGTGGCGCAACGGCTTCAGCCATTGTATTTACTGCATTTGCACCCATAACATCACGAACATCAACAATCAATTCGGTAATAACCATAGGCCCAGTATCTGCATCAATTACACGAACACGAACATCACGTGCTCCACCACCAACTTTGATCAGAATAGGATCTTGCTCATTTGCAATACGGAGAATTTCTTCTTTATGTTCAAGTATACGCATCTTTGCAGCAAATGGATTTGGCACATTTACAGCTTGGATTTGACTAATCATGATGGAGCCCGTATCAATTGCTTTAAATCCACCATGAGGGCGAGCCATTCGTGCAGCATTACTGGCTGCAGCAACAACTGAAGCTTCCTCAATCACCATAGGCACTAAATATTCCTTACCATTTACAATGAAATTAGTAGCAATACCAAATGGAAATGGCATGACCCCAATAACATTCTCAATCATGCGGTCCAATGTTTCCATAGGCACTGGACCTTTATTTTCTAGAACCTTAAACTCCTCTTCCGGAAGACCAGTAAATTCTTGTACTTTCTTAAGGCGGTCTTCTACACTCATCTTGTAAAATCCTGAAATCCTTGAACTCGGCAATTTACATCACGAAAAGAAGTAAAATCACAAAACACGTTTAACTTTATCGGAGTCGCACATATATCCGATTATATTAATAATTAAAAAATAAAAAAGGGAAAAGTCCCGTTTAAACTGCTTCGCTTGCATCTGCCTCAACGGCTTCAATTTCGTATGGCAGGTCTTTCTTGCTGTACCAAATAGCAGCAAATATGAGTGCAAGTACGATAACCATTACGATTGGAATCAATGGAATTGAGCCAAGCATGGGTGGATTAAGTCTGTAGACCACGACCATTGGTGCGACAATTAGTGAAATCAAGTTGATTACTTTGATCATAGGATTGAGCGCGGGTCCTGCAGTGTCTTTTAGTGGGTCTCCAACAGTATCACCAACAATGGATGCTTTGTGTGCATATGAACCCTTACCGCCGTACTCACCCTTCTCAACAATTTTCTTGGCGTTATCCCATGCACCACCTGCGGATGCCATGAATACAGCTAACAATTGACCAGAGAGAATAGCACCAGCAAGGAAGCCTGCAAGTGCAGTTTCATCAAGAAGGAATCCAACAGCGATTGGAGTCAGAATTGCAAGCAATGCTAGGCTGACTAATTCCTTCTGTGCAGATGCAGTACAAATATCAACTACACGGGCATAATCGGGCTTTGCGGTACCCTCCATAATGCCAGGATTTTCCTTGAATTGCTTTCGGACTTCATAGATGATAGTGGATGCGGCACGCTCAACAGCACGTATTGCTAATGAGCTGAATAGCCATGGAATTGCACCACCAATCAATAGACCAATGAAGACAAACGGATTCACAAGGGATAGGTTTAATGAATCAGCTGGCTGACCATTTGCAACAAGTACTTTGCCAACATCTTCTAAGAATGACCAGAACAATGACACAGCTGCAATTACTGCGGAACCAATAGCAATGCCCTTTGTAATTGCTTTGGTTGTATTTCCAACTGCATCAAGGTCTTCAACAATGCTTCTAGCGTCTTCATCAAGACCAGACATTTCAGCAATTCCTTGAGCGTTATCTGAGATTGGACCAAATGCATCCATAGAAATATTGTTTCCAGTTAACGTAAGCATACCGATACCGGTTAGAGCTACACCATAGAATACAAAGATCGGATTTGTTGTGAATTCGTTTAAGAATATGAATATTGATGCGATAATTGAACCAACAATAGCCATAATTGCCCAGACGGTCGCTTCATAACCGACTGCAATACCACGAAGAATTGTGGTTGCAGAACCAGTTTGAGTGGAACGGGCAATTCCTTTTACAGGCTCACGATCGGTACCAGTAAAGTGCTCCGTAATTCGATTAATTACGACAGCTAAAATGACACCAGATAAGGTTGCATAGCCGTATCGAAGATCTCCCATATACCACCAGCTGATAATCATGAATCCAATAATGGATATTGCAGCTGATAGTAAGAATCCTCGCTCAATTGCACGCATTGCATTTTCAAGTCTGCCTTTCGCTTTAACGGCATAAGTTCCAATAATTGATGAAATGACACCTATTGCACGAACTAGGAGTGGAAATACAACACCTGCTGCGCCTAGTGCAGACCAACCGAGAATCATAGCGCTGACAATCGTAACCTCATAAGATTCGAAAATGTCAGCAGCCATACCTGCATTGTCTCCAACTTGGTCTCCAACTTGGTCAGCAATAACAGCAGCATTTCGGGGGTCATCTTCAGGTATACCTTTCTCAACTTTACCTACAAGGTCTGCACCAACATCGGCAGCCTTTGTATAAATACCACCACCAACTCGCATGAATAATGCAATTAAGGTGCCACCAAAACCAAATCCAAGAAGTACATCATAGGCATATTCCTGCCAGATTAAGAATAATAGGGTACCACCTAATAAACCAAGACCATCAGTTAACATACCAGTAATGGTACCTGAACGATAAGCGACACGAAGAGCACCAATAAAGTCATGTTTTTCGGCTTTAGCAGCAACCTTTAGATTGCCACGAACTCCCATATTCATACCGACATATCCAACAGTGGCTGAGAAGGTAGAACCCATCAAGAATGCAATAGATCTACCAATTCCAATATCAGGATAGCCTGCGGGAGTCGGTTGAATCCATGTGAAATATAGAAAGATTGCCAATAATACAATGAAGAACGCGATAGACTTGAGCTGTCGCTTGAGGTATGCGTTTGCGCCCTCTTTGATTGAGTTAGCCACCTCAAGCATTTTTTCAGAGCCTTCTTCCTCTTTTCCAATTGTTACAACTAAATATAATGCATAGAGAAGGCCTGCTATTGCTGTGGCTAGGACTCCATAGACAGGCATCAAGTGCTGTGGATCTATGAACATTTTTTGAATCACCACAATAATATTTTTTTTAACTCTTCGTAGTAGATTCTTTATCGCACTTTTAAATTTAACTTCATGTGCCACAAAATTCGATAAAATTAAAAAATAAAAGCCATTTTTCATAATAAAAATGAAAAAGAGAAGAGATTTACAAATTAGAAAATGATTTTTTACCTTTTATCAAATTTTTCATGATTTCTGATAAATCTGATATTTTGACGCGTTTTTGTTCCATGGTATTTCGATCGCGTATTGTAACCGTATTATCCTCCAAGGAATCATAATCTATTGTGATCGAGAACGGAGTCCCAATCTCATCCATTCGTCGATAACGTTTACCAATACTTCCAGACACGTCAAAATAAGCGTATATACCTTCTTCAATGAGAATATTGTACACCTTAGATGCTAGCTCAGTAAGTGGTGGTTTATTCATAAGCGGAAAGACACCGACTTCAATTGGCGCTATTGAAACAGGAAGATCAAGCCAAACTCGCTTTTCTTCTTTATTTTCTTGTTTAATTATATCCTCACGATATGATTGCTCTAAGGCGCAATATAGTGGACGCTCAACACCAAATGCAATTTCAAGTATATTAGGAACAACTGGTTTCTTATTAACTTTTACACTTAGAGATTCTTTTGAATACTTCTGATGACGTGATAGATCATAATTTCCACGATCATGAATCCCACAGCATTCAATCCAACCATATCTATTACTAATAATTTCGATATCCCATGCATCTTTTGCATAATGAGCACGCTCAGTTGGAAGATGCTGACGTAATCTAATATTGCCTTCCTTGAATCCCATTTCTTTAAACGCAGAATACGCAACATAAATAGACCATGCGTATGCCTCTTTCTGAAGATAGCCTTTTTCCAAAGCTTCACCTAATGAAATATTAATGGGCTCAAATTTGCCTTCCAGTTGTAGTTGATACGGAAGCATAGGAAGAATCTCATCTTTAATTTTTTCAAACTCTTCAAAGGGATCCTCTTGCTCTTCCAAAATAACCATTTGACCTTCAACTTGAGTGAATTCACGAAGTCTTAGAACTCCCTGACGTGGAGATATTTCATTCCGATATGCTTTACCAATTTGAAATACTTTGAAAGGCAACTTATCTCTAAAGAAGTTCTTCAGTCGCTTGAACAACAAATAAGTAGTTGTTGCAGTTTCAGGTCTCAAAAATGCCTCTTTATCTAAACCAATAGTAGTCCGCATCATAAGATGAAATTCCATAACTTCTCCAAGTTCCCCACCACATGAGGGACATTTTATCCCATGCTCTTTAATTATACTAGTCAATTCATCAAAGGATTTGCCTTTAATATCAAGATCAGGCTGAAATTCCTCAATTAAATTATCAGCACGATAAATACTTCCACAAGATTTACATTTCGTTACAGGGTCTATAAATCCTTCAACATGACCGGAGGCTTCCCATACAACTCGTGGTGAAACCGTAGGGCACTCCACTTCCCAATAACCTGCGCGAACAAAGACTTTACGAACTATAGATTCAATCTTGTTCTTTACTAGCTTACCAAGTGGACCAAAGTCATAAAATCCAGAAAGTCCGCCATATAATTCTGGAGAGGGGCCCCAGATAAATCCACGTTTCTTTAATAATGACATTACAGTATCTGACAAATCCTGCGAATTTTTTCTCATGATTACCACAAGTTTTGCTTTGTAATATTCATTCAAAAACCTTTCTTATCATACAGAACATGATTGAAAGATAATGCAATATTAACCATTATATTTTTTTCAAAAAATAAAATAAAAAACGAAAAATATGAGAAATGCTAATAAGAAAGATATAATATATTTTATTTTGAAATATAAAAAATTAGAATAGTAGGAGTTCAAAATTATGGCATTAGATCTTGGAGACATAATATTACTAGGAATTTGGGCTATCTTCATAATTTTGGCGGTATTATTTATTTACAGAACAACTACAAAAAATAGAGAGGCAAATATATTATCACTTGGTGTTATTTTTGGAACGATTGGAATATCATTTGCAGCATATAGACCATTCTTCCCCAAAGAATCGTTTGTCTATTCAAATTACTGGATTATTTCGAATGGAATCTTTTACTTACTAATGTACTTTTTCATATATATTCATTTTTCACTTGCAGATCGCGCTGCACCTAGCATTCCTCTAACGGTAGTTTTGGCTGGACTTCTTGGATTGGGTATCGGTACAAGTATTACGTTACTCTCCCTTGCAGAGCATCCAAGTCAATTAATAATGATTAATGATTTCTCACATGATTCCTTGAAATTTTTGTCATTTCTATATGCAACAATTGTAGTTTGGAAAACATGGAAGGTCACCGAGGAAAGAAATGGCTTGATTGAATTGCTATCTTTAATAATTTTCTTAATCACAGTAATTCCCGCAATCATTGGAAATTACTTCAAGGGTATCGGAATCAGCGGAGAATTATTTATGATAGGAGACATTTTGAGCTTCATAGGTATAGTACTACTAACTTCAAATTATATAATTAATCCGGATTATCTTTATCGTATTCCCAAGCCATTGTATCAAGTAGCATTATTCAATACAACAGGATTAACAATTTATTCCAAAGCGGTTAAATCTAAAGGAATCGATATTGAAAAAATTCCAACACAAGTTATTTCAGCAATAATAACAGCAGTTTCTGCAATCATGAAAGAAGGAATTAGTGAAAATACAAGATTATTGAGAGTGGAAGCAACAAATCATACGTTACTGTTCTCAGATAGGGGCGATATTACTGCTATGATCCTTTGTGAACGCCCTACATATTTCATCAAAAAGTCACTGGATCACTTTCTAAAGTTTATGCCAAATGATATTATTGAAAAACTAGAAAAATCAGTAACAGGTATCGATGATGAGACAGTTGCACAGATTGACAAGATTCTTGTAAAAGCATATCCGTATATTGATTTCATTTAATATTCAATTGCATCTCCTTTTTCTTTTATATTAGCGAAACATTTAGAAGCAAGTAATGCAGTTATGTGAATTAATTTTTAGAAAAGTTTTAAATAACAAGAGAAAGTTAAGAATGTGTTAAAGCGTGGAGGATTGTTAATTTTGGAAATCAAAGGAGACAATTTAGGAGAAATTTTTCACAGTATACAGGAATATGTAATATCCTTAGAAGCGAAGACAAATGATTTGAGCGAACAAAATTCAAAGCTAAAAGAAGAAGTATCCAAGCTCGAGAAAGATAATATAGAATTAAAAAGCGAAATTGACTCAAAAAATAACGAACTTAATGAATATAAAGAAAAGATAAATAACCTTGAAAATCAAATTAATGAACTAAACACAAAAATCGATGAATTAACAAAAGAACGTGACGAACTCAAAAACGATAAAGAGAAATATGATACAGAAATTGCTCAGCTTAAAGAAAAAGTCGAAACATTACAGAAAGAAATCGATGAAAAAGAACTTCAAATAGAACAAATTAAGAAAAACGCAGAAAGCCGAGAACAAGAATTAAATAAAATGATCGAGGACCTATCTGCAAAAGATGAAAAGATGGCACAAATAATACGTGAGAAACAAGAATTAGAACAAGAATTAAACGAAATTCAAAAACAATTAGATAGAATTAGTTCCCTATACAAGGAATTATCCGCTGAAAAAAGTAAAGAAGATGAAAAGCTAGACCTTTCAGATCTATTGTCAATATATGTAGTACTGCTTGAAAACGTATTTGCCGGGAAACCACATGCTAGAATATTGTATACATTACAAACATCAGCAGAAACAATCGATAGAAGAGCCTTAACAAACGCAACAGGAATTCAACCTGCAGTAATTTTACATGCAATACACGATCTTGTAAATGCAGGACTGGTATCGTATAATGAAGAAACCCAAGAGATTACTTTATTAAAGAAAATCTTCTAAAAATATCAGAATCTAAATTTATTTCAATTCAAAAAAATAGTAACAGGGAAAAAAATGGATTTGAGCAATAAGCAAAAAATAGCAATACGAAAATATGTACAGTCAAAAAATCTTGAAAAAAAATTCACAAATATATTGAATCTATTGGGTGGTGACTTGGATACAGCAGCTCAATATATTGATATAGAGAGCTTGGAACCACCCAAAGATTATACAGAGCCGATCGATCCAATTGATGAGTTACTTGACGAAGGCAGAAGGTTATTCCGAGCACTTGCATATGTAGCAGCAGTAGAGCTAGTTAAAAAACAACATAAAGAAGGAAGGATCACAGCAAAGCAATATATCAAGGGAAAATTAGGAATCAGCCCAGATATGCCGAAATTATATCATACTGCAGGAATACGCCATCCGCAAGAATCACGCAACCTACGACATAATATTTTCCATATTGCATTTTTAAAATTGATGCGAATCCTAGCACCAAATGCAGATTATTCAATACCACAAATCGGTTCCGGATACACATTAACCCCAGATCTAATAGTTGAGAATAGAGACCCCTCATGGTTACTTGCATGTGAATACAAGGCATATCGTTCATTTTTCCCACTGGCAGAATCTGAAATATTAAAAGGCGCAAGGTACGCAAAAGAATTCGGAACCGCGTGGCTAATTTCAACATCTGTAAAGTCACCAATTGATGAATATGGGGAATATATCACAATTAAAGACCTGATAGAAAATGGAATCAAGCGGTACAAGATCATATTGCAAAGAAGACCAGAGACAAAAGACCAAAAGGAATTAAGAGGAATCGTAGTTAAAGGCCTAAAACACCTTGAAAAACATAAAAATGACTTAATAAAAGTAAGAAACATACCATTAGAAGCATTATTAGATTCCATTAAAAATGGTATACCAGAAAAAGGACTAACAATTACAACAGGAATGAAATTTATAGAGTTGTTGAGAGAACATGGACTACATGAGGATGCTGAAAAAGTTCTAATGATCATGAAAACACCAAATGAAAAAATAGAAGCTCCGGGGCTAATAAGTACAAAATTAATTGATACAATAGAAACGAATTAAAACACCAACTTTTAAAAGATAAAAATAAATAATAAATAGTATTAAATAAAAATAATAAAATATTATTAGTCAAATGGGGCAGGTGTGAATGGGATATAATAATGCAGACCAATACGAATCAAGCCCGTTAGTAAGTAAAATTACAGAAGAGTTAAAAGAACTAGTGCAATCATCACCTATTACTTCTGCAGCTGTTCTTACAATTGAAGGGTTACCTGTAGCTAATTATATGACCGGAGAGGAAAATGAAGCTCTTATTGCTGCAGTATCTGCTGCATTATATGCAACAGGAAACCAAACAGCACAGAATCTAAACCAGGGGAATGTTAGAGCTATCATTATTGATGGAGAAAATGGTGTAACTGTTGTGATGACAGTTGATAAAGATAATATAATAATTGTAACTGCTGGACAGGATACAAAGCTGGGATTAGTGTTCAACGACGTTAAAAAGGCTGTCAGAAATATTAAGAAGATATTACACCAAATAATGTGAAAGCCCGAAGTACCAATATTTGGCACTGGGCAAAAAGCTTCACTTATTTTTATAAGAATTCAACATATCCTGAATCAGCTAATTTTTCTAATATAAACTTAGTAGTATTAAATTCAATACCCAACTTGGAAGATATTTCTTTAATCGTCATTTCACCAGTACATAACTCGGATAACTGGTCAACCACATCGGCGTAAAATCTTCTGAGTTGTGGTCCAATTGGTGCAACAATTCGCGGTTTATCTTCCTCTTTTATAGACCGCTTAAACTTAATTTCACCAAATCGCTTCATTAAAGATAAGGCGCCGATTACAAATTCTTCAGGAATTTCTGATGCGTTTATTATGTCCAAAACGGTTCGCTTCCCGTTAATCATCTTTTTAACAGTTTCAATAATTTCAGCAGTTTGACCTACAGTTTTTGTTGCGCCATCTATAGATTTTACCGGAACAAGATCATAATCAATTTTGGCAAGTGGAAATTTAGAAACTATATATATTAGAAATTCTCTGAAATGAGATATATTACCAGTCCATTTATCTAAATGATATGCATAAATATCCTCAAATTCTTTACATAACTCCTTTAACTTATTTCGAATATTTTGCTCATCTTCAATCTTAGTTAAGACAATTACGCCTAGAATTTTTTCAGTGGTTTCAATAATATAGTTAAATCCATCTTTTTCGATCGAACTTAGTCCATCTTGAGAATCGCCTGCCCCCGCAAAAATAGAAAATGCCTGTAAAAATGCAGAGATTAAATCTTCATCGATATCCGAATTTTTACTATATTCAACTGAAATAAGCGATTCCCCACCGAATTTTCGGATTATACTTATAAACTGTATATTTGATCGAGGACTGTCCAATTCCAATACCCCACCTGATACAATACCATCTTATATTAGTTATTTTTTAACAATATAAAATTAATTATAAAGTCAGAAAAAGTCCTCTAAACTCGATTGAACTTTCATTGCGACTTGACTTTGCCAATTTAGATGATATCCGTAAGCTTTTGAAAAGTCAATAAGATAATGAGATTTTTCATATTGCAAAACTACAAATGACCCTTTGACTGCTACTATATTACCTAATACACGTATTTCATCAGAAAGATCTCGAGGAATATTAATTTCAGTAGGAGAAACGGATATGTTCTTACCATAAAATGGCTCAAAATTAAAGATATTGTCCAATGAAATTTTACAACCAAAGAGTTCACGCACTTTCGAAAATAGCTTATGTAATTCGTGTTTGAACCATTCAAATGAATATTGAGTCGAGTTGAAGAACTTTTTCTTATTTCTTCGTACAACTTTTGTAATACCAAAATTACTAGATATAAAGTCTTCAATTTTTCGAGCTTTGAGACCATCAGGACAAGTGGTTAATCGAACCGCAAAATCCGCACCCTGCTCTAGCCAACGTGATAATCCACGAGATTCACGAGTGACACCAACTTTTAAAACACCACTTTTGAATCCTGCAATATAGACGATTGTTGGAGTATTAATACACCTACTTTGAAGTTCTGAACTAGCATCACAGCCAGAACCAGTACATCGAGAACAAACTGCATTTACATCTAACTGATAACATAACTTACATTGAGTCCCGCCATTAATTTTTTCGTGCGCTGGGCAGGGATGCCGATAAAGGTCCGTACCAACATAGCCTACACAAATTTTAGGCCCAACAATTCCAACAGAAAAATAATCATTGAATTTTAGAGCGATCTTCTTAATTTTACTATTGGACCACATAAGTAAATGCGGTAAATAACCATTACCTACTTTTTCCCAAGAAAGTTTTATTAGATGATCTAGGCTCGTTATGTACTCCTCCGCATCCAGTTTAGTCCTGCGATATTAAGATCTGCACCACACTTGGGACATCGACCATCCTCAGTAGCTTTATTAGAACTTAAGAAAACACTATATCTGCTAATCACAAGTTCATTACAATTAGGACAATAAGTACTTTCGGTACTCATACCGGGAATATTTCCGGAATATACAAATTGTAACCCCTCATTACGTACAATTTCTAAATGCTTCAAGAGTAATTTTGATGATGTCCGAGGAATATTACGAATTTTAAAAGCAGGATGAAATGCAGTTATATGAAATGGTGTATTTTCACCAAGATTATCGGCAACCCAACGAGCAATTCGCTTAGTATCTTCCGGATAATCACCTATCTGAGGTAATATCAAATTTGTAATTTCAATATGAATTCCATGTTTTTTGTACGCCAATAATGCATCAAAAATAGGATCAGGATATGGAACACCCATATATCGCCGATAGAAGAATGTATTACCGGAGCCCTTAAAATCCACACTTACTGCATCAATATAAGGAGCTAATAAATCAATAGCTTCAGGAGTCATATAGCCATTCGTGACTAATGTGTTGTAAAGTCCAAGTTCATGAGCGATTTTACTTGTATCTAGCACGGTTTCAAAAAATACAGTAGGCTCAGAATAGGTATAACTTATTCCTTGAGAATTGCTCCGTTGTGCCATAGATACAATGACTTCTGGAGGTATAAACGATGTATGGTCAATTGGTTCATATACCGTGTGATGATTTTGACAGAATTGACACCGGAAATTACAGCCAGGTGTGCTAACGGAAAAAGTAATCGAACCGGGTGCAAAATGAAATAGAGGTTTTTTCTCTATAGGATCTGGATACATACCATTTAATCGTCCATAATTTAGCGAATACAATTTTCCGTCAATATTAGCTCGAACACGGCAAATACCTACGCGACCAGGTTTTATGATACACCGCCTAGCACATAAGTTACATTTTACAGAGCCATCTGGTAATGACTCATACATTTCGGCTTCTCGAAGTTGTGTGGGATCTGCATAGAGTATCTTATTTCGCTGAATATTCAATTATGCATACCCTCACGTACTTTCTTTATTTTCTTCATCTTCTGCAGCAGGTAAGGGTTCCTCAATAATTTCAACAGTATTATCATCAATATACTTTACTAAGCCAAGAGTCTGAAATTCATTCATCCATGTTCGAACTGTGGACGGGGATACACCCAGGGGTCGAGCCAAATCACGAATGGTAGATTGCTTTTGTTTTTCTAATACTTTATACGCCATGGTTTTTGCATCACGCTCAATTAGCAAGTCTAACTTTTCCATACGTGCCTTTAACTCATCGAGTTCTTGCTTATATTCGTCGCGCTCCTTTGTTGCACGTTCTAGTTGTATTTTCATAACATTAAGATCTTGTTCCTTTAGTTCTAGAAGATGAGTTAGATCTCTACTTTTTAGCTTCTTTATTTCGTCTTCAAGTTCTGTAACTTTTGCAAGTCGCTTACGTAATTCCTCAATCTCACTTTCCAATGAGCGAATTCTATACAAAGCATCTTCAAGTTCAATTTTCTTATGGGCTAAAGCATCAGATAATTCTTTGATTTCTGATTCAGATTCTTCAATGTGCTTTAAAGCATCTTCATATTTACTCATAAGTAACGAACGAGAAGCTTCTAAAGCACGAACTTTTTCACGCAATTCAGACACATAACCTGGAGTAATTGCTTCCCCAGATGCCATATTTTCTTCTAATTCATCAACTCTTGCTTGTAGCTCATTTATTCTTGCTTTGAGATTTTCAATTTCTTTTTCCCGAGCCTTTAGCTGCATATTTTTAGTCGATAATTCCGTACGAAGAGCTTCTATAATACCATCGCGTTCTCTAAGCTGCTTTTGTAGCTCAACTACATCAATATTTTCAACTAACTTAGAAATATCATCAACTACACTTAAAACGGTCCCAATATATGCTTCTATAGTTCTTTGTTGTTCAGCTACATTATTTCTGATTTCACGATCATACTTCTTTAGTTTATCTGCAACATCACGTACTTGATTAAGAACCGGCTCTAAAACTTCACTACCAGATTTGGATTCAATATTTGAAAATTCATCATCGATGATATATGAAAGATCCTTATCAATAAACATTTTAATAAGTGACATTTTTGCACGAGATTTTGCTCTTGCCAATATCGATTCTTTTACAACAGATAGTTCACCCTTAAGTGTAACATAGAATTTCAACAGAACCGGAACAATATCCACTTCTAGATGCTCACTAAGCTTATTGAGATTTTTAGAAATATCAAGATATGGCTCTGGAGAGCTCCTTAGCTTCCCGGATGCTTTATCAAGATCCAATTTGTATCGTGCAACATCTACACTTTCAGTTTTGATGAATTTTTGCTTTATCTTTCCGGTTTTAATTTCAGCTTTCAAATCTTCAGGAACTTCAAGTTCATCAAGTAGATCAGAAATCATTTTCTCATCAGTTTCTAAGGGTTCATCATCTTTAAGAGGCATATCGGGCTCCTCGACACATTTCTAAGAGAAATTTATAATAAAGTAGTATAAAACTATTTATGTAGTGAGGTTTGGTAGATTTATGATTTTTAAAATAATATATAAATTAAAATTACAAAATCAATGTGACCGCTTGATTACTAATATAAATGGTCTATGGGCGCTAAATACAAAGGTACCTTGGCAGCACGTTAGAAAAATAACAATTCAGCCATTAATGCGTATAATACACAAATCAGAAGGAAATAGCTTTGCAAGACTGAAAATTAAAAATTTTAATCCGAATGAATCGAGAGAATTTACAGCGGAACTAATTGTTGAAACAAATCGAAATTTCATATCGGACGAATCTTTGAAAATAGCATGGAAAAATGAATATCTAAAAGAACGAAAATTCTGGGAATTTATACCAGATCTTCAAGAATTCATTACATCTATCAGATCTCACCCGGACGATGAAAAAATTATTTTAACAAATAAATTCGTAAATTCAAAAATCAAATTGAGAACTAATCTGACAGAGAGACTGGGTGCCAAAAAAGTCATGCAAACATTAGAAGGGGATTGCGACGAATTTTCCGATTTAACAATTTCGATATTACGGCAACTCTTAATTCCAGCAAGACGAATTGTTGGATATTACTATAAACAGGATGGAGAAACAATAGGACATGCATGGTTAGAAGCATATGTCAATGGCAAATGGATTCAAATTGATCCAGCATTAAACAGATTAGTAAATCTAAATGAAAAATATATCGCACGATTACGACAAGGATTTAAGTCGGATATATCAGTCATAAGTGTTAATTTTACTGGATTTACGCCAAATATAATAAAGATTGATGAAACCACTGAAATTTACAAGATTAGATAATGACTTCTTCACTGTTAGTCCATGCATACTCAAAATGTTGAATAGCACGATTCACAAATTGAGGAAGCTTATAGATAATATAATCATATAGTAAATCGATTTCAGATTTCCAAATTTGAAGAACATATTTATTATCAATTATAATATAGCTTGTTAATGGACCTATTTTAGAAGTAAATTTGTGAAGTTTCAGATTAGTCTTTACATTATCGGTAAAAGACTTTATATAAGGCATTAATTCATCATCAGTTACAATTATCCGTATTTCTTCAGGAGTTTTTGAAATATATGTGGCGAGCTCATCAAATGAATATATACCAAATGCAGAAGCAAAGTCAGATTTACAAGGTGCAATCACAGAAATAGATTTTTCAGCAATTAAAAATAATTTTATGAATCCAGTTAAGCCGATCTTACCCAATTGAATCGGAATTGAAGATTTAAGTTTTGATAATAAATCATTATCTAGAACTTGCATTAATTCTTTTTTCATATTAAGATTGTTTACGTATGGAAATATAAGAAACTTTGAGTCATAAGAATTACGCCACATAGCCAAAAAGTCATGGATCATGAAATTAAGTAGTATATCATCACGTACAATAATTAATTTATAGTCTTCAAATTTCGAATAATCATCAGGATGAAATATAATTAATACGAAATCATCTATGATATCAAAACCAATGTGCTTATTTAAATTATAATGAATGTGCGTTTTTACAGATTCAACTTTTAAGTTTTGTAAGCGGAGGTCATTATCGATCTTTTTAATCAAATAATTCGGAAAGTTACTAATTATTTTAATATCAATATTCTCACGACCCTTATTATAGATAAGGGAGTATGCATCTTGAAAATACGTCATATTAAATTCCTTATTTTCGGGATAATAACGCACATGATAAATTCGCTGTTTTGCATTTTTTACAAGATAAAACCAAATTTTTATGGCGTTATTGAAGGAGTTTACAACATTAATTCCATTTTCACCACGTAATACTGGGAGAGATTCAATTAATAGTTCATAATCATTATTAAATATGTCTGAAGATGATCTTTCATACGCATAATAGAAATTTTGACTTTTTTCCCATAATAAATTAAACATACCAACTTGTGCGTTTACAAATTGAGGATGATTTATTATGATCGCCTTGAATGGGGTTCCACCCAAGTATTCAATAATCGTTTTGCCATCAATAATATCAATATCATATGTCGGTCCATTAAATAATCTAGCATCAATAACATCTTTATACTTCGCCAAAACATTAAACATCTTCCCGAATTTTTCTGCATTCAAATAATAATTACTGAATATAATATTGAGTTCTCCATTTCTTCTAACAAACCGAGTGACCTCATCAAGATACAAGTTGAACTCATAAAAGACCTCTTTTTTGTTTCGGCTATTCAAAATTGCGTCAAATAATCTTTTACCTCTAATACTTAAGATTTTGGAAGACTTTTGAATGATGAAACGCACGCGCTTTATTACATTTTCGAGCCCGGTTACTTCAATTATTTTGATTTCTTCATCAAGGATTCGCTCTTTATTCTTAACGTGACTTACAATTTTATTGTATGCAGCATATAGAGTTTTAATTCGTTTCTCTTTTAGTTCAGTAAGATACTCAACTAATTTTTCACTTGCTATTTCTGACGGATAAAGAAAATAAAGAATTGATTTATTTGATCTTCGGGTACGAACTAAATTATATTGTACAAATTGTTTCAATATTTGTCGCACAGTATAATGGGGAATTCCAGTAACTTTGGAAATAGATTGTACAGTATGATTTCTTCCCTTTAATGCAACATATATACGCTCAGCATTTGTATTAAAGTCTTTTAATTCAGAGAGAACCACGAATGGACCGTTCCGTTGAACAGATTTAATTAAATTATCATAGTATAATTCCGTTTCTGAAATTTTATCTTGTAAAATGGATGTTGAAAAAGAATATAATTTTGGACGAGTTGGAGTTACTGTAATATAGTCACGTTCAGATAATTTTTTCAAAATTTCAAAAACATAATAACGCGTAATTCCAATTTGCTTTGCAACTTCATTCCCAGAAAGCGGCTTATCAGAATATAATAATATGGACATGACAGCCGCTTCATATGTTGATAATCCAAATTGTTTTAAATGTTGTACAATTGAGTCTTTCTCGAAATCCTTTTTTTGAGATAGAATATCTAATCCCCCAAGTGTATAAATTTGTTAATAAATATTAATTTACTATTGAAAGCTATTACTTATATAAATTTCTGTTAAGAATTATATTGCGGGAAAAATAGAAAGATAGAAAAACTGGTAGAAGGGGATCTATCGGCAATTACTTATTTTTTTCAAATTTTTCAGATATTGCGAGCTCATAATATTTTAATTTTCCTTGCAAAAATAATTTTACGACATTTTCTACAACATCATCATCAGTCCTAAAAATAAGTATTCCAAGACTGTTTAATGCATAATATGTAATTTCACCGATATTCCTTGTAATTACAACAGTAACCCCAGCATCTACTAATACATGAGCGATTTTTAATCCCTTTTTGGAGGATATATCTTTTGCAGGATTCTCAACAATTTTTGTTTCAACTATCTCCTTATGCTTTACTCGAATGATCAAAAAATATGGTGCTCTTGAAAAATGCGATGAAATTCTATCTGTTAAGCTTACGTCTCTTGATTCTACAGGGACTGCAATGACCTTAGAATCCCCAGTACCAGGTTCGACGTGAAAGTTTACAGATTCAATATTGTTGAATTTTTCTTTAATACGTTCTTCAAGTTCATCACAGATTTCATGCGCAAAATTAACAGAATATGTAGGTGCAAGCTCTAAATGTGCATCAACAAAAAGAAATGGCCCTGCACGACGAATCTTTATAGAGTGTACTCCATCAACTTTGGGATGTGATTCTATAAATTCCTTTAGCTGTATAGGTAACTCAGAATCTGTACATGCATCCATAAGAACAAAAAGTGCATCTTTTGCAATTTCTAAACCTGAAATAGCAACAAAAATAGAAACAATAAAACCAGCCATGGCTTCTACAATTGGAAATCCAAGATATGAAACTAGAATACCAATAAACACAAGAGCTGTTGCAAAAACATCAATCCGAGAATGTTCAGCTTCAGCAATAAGAGATTGTGAATTTATTTTTCTTCCGGTTTTTCCTTTATAATACGCAAGAAGGTAGGAAATAACAGTACCAACAGCTGCTACGGTCAAAGCTACTAAAGGAATACTTAATGTTCGCGGATGTAAAATTGCATCCATTGAATCAACCAAAATATCCACAGCAGTTAATAAGATTATAAAGGCAACAACTAATGCGCCGATATTTTCAGCTTTGTAATATCCATACGGGAATCGTTCATCAGGCTTACGTTGTGCAATTTTTAAACCGAAAAATACAGCAATGATACCTAACGAGTCTGTTGCTGTATGAATAGCATCAGCAGTAAGTGAAACACTATTACTGAGAATTCCCACAATTATCTCAACTATAAATACACAAACTGTAACTATGAATGAAACTACAATCACACGCTCGCCGGACTTTAATTTTTCGTACTTATCCATGGTATCACTGCCAAGATTTATTAGATTGATTTAAAAGACTAAAAGCATATATATTTTACTTTGAGTATGAATATCATTATTCGTGTTTAGAGGAGACAAAAACTTTGATTGTCCCAGGAACAACATTTGGAATAACATTGGAGCAAAAAACAATACGCATTAAGGATAAAGGCAGATTAATAAAAACAATTCCAGTAAAAGGAAAGTCATTTGATCAAGTCCGAAAAGAACTAGAACGTTTCTTTTATTATAAAGGAAAGATACTGCCGCCGGCATTAGTTGAAGAAGTCATGCTAAAGATTGGAATACCAAAGGCTAAGAAAATCTTCGTAGAAGTAGAGGAAATTAAACCAGAGCCTGAGTCAGATGATATCTGGGGGTCCGTCGAACCAATCAAACCTGAAATTAAGGAAACTCAAACAGAAGCGATAGAACCTACTTCTAAGCCAATACCAGAATCAGATAAAAAGCCGATTATTGATAAGTCAAAAATAATTAGTGACATAATTGAAGAAGTGATCCCTACAAGAAAAAGCGAAACCAAAGTAGAAGCACCCGCCATAGAAACTAAAGTGAAAACACCCACCACAGAAACCAAAGTGGAAGTCCCTCCCGTAGAAACTAAAGTGGAAGCACCCGCCACAGAAACTAAAGTGGAAGCACCCGCCATAGAAACCAAAGTGGAAGCACCCGCCATAGAAACCAAAGTGGAAGCACCCGCCATAGAAACCAAAGTGGAAGCACCCACCACAGAAACCAAAGTGGAAGCACCCACCACAGAAACCAAAGTGGAAGCACCCACCACAGAAACTAAAGTGGAAGGCCCTCCCGTAGAAACTAAAGTAGAAGCACCTACCACAGAAACTAAAGTGGAAGAGTCTACACATGAAAGAAAAATTATAATACCCCAAATTGAAAAAACTGATGAAGAAGTCCTAGAGCAAATTATGGAGGAAACAATTAAACAAAGTACAACAGAAGAAGATCTAGTTTCATACACATTGAGAATTATTGATCAGATGACTACAAAATATGATAGTGATGAAAAACAGATAACTCCTGAATCAGCCTCTAAACCCGAAATTGTATCAAATGAAACCAAAGTGGAAGCACCCGCCATAGAAACCAAAGTGGAAGCACCCGCCATAGAAACCAAAGTGGAAGCACCTACAGAGACGCCAACCACAGAAAAAGAAGAAGTAGAGACATTAGTTGTAAGAGAACTACCCAAATACAAAGTTAAAGTTGTTGTATTAGGTGAAGATGACGTAGGAATGAGTTCACTATTTGAAAATATAGGGTTCAACGAACAAGAAGAACAAATAACATCATTAAGCACAATGAGAATTCTTACAAAAGAAATTCCATTGAAGGACGTTGCTTTTGATACAGAAATTTGGCCTTTGAATGAAGCTAAGAAAATAAAGATTACACGTGGAAAATTCTATGCAGATGCAGAAGCAGCGATAATCGTATATTCAGTTGTAGATCGATGGAGCTATCAGAGTATTGACTATTGGGTTAAAGAAATAAATCAAATGTTAGGGCCTGAAACACCAATTCTTATTGTTGGAAACAAAATTGATTTACGCATTATCACTGCGAATGATCAGGATATGGGCGAGGCACCGGTTTCAAAGGACGAAGCATTAGAGAAAATCAAATTGATATCAAAAGCTAGAGAGGCCGAAAATGGACTACCAGCATTATTTACAGAAACTTCGATTATTACAGGGCCGTCCATTGAAAATGGACTTAAAGAATTATTAAAAATTATAAAGGAAAAAAGAATCAAAAAATAATTTTTTTATTTATTTTGACTAGATATTCGAGCGTATACACGCTTAAAATAAAGAGAAAGCCGTTCAACAATATTTTCTCTATTTGAAGATTCGGCTTCTCTAAACGATGTACCAATCTTTATACTGAATAATATTATGAATATATAGCCAAGGATCCAGAAAATGATTAAGACATTATTTAATAAATTGGGAAATAGTACGTCAAAGTAAATAGGCGGAATTACAATAGATAGGAATACAAGAAGTAATGCGATATTCCCTTTTTTTGCATTATGGCAAATTCCAAGAAAATAATTATTGTTTTCTGTTGCATAAAGATTTAGCAATCCACCAATGAGCCCGTTCAACGTGGATAATATTGCAGTAAAGATATAGAACATCGGAACACTTAGAATCTGATGCGCACTAGTATATGCCCAAAGAAACAAAATACTCATTGTGCCAAATGAACCAATACCAAATCCAGTTTTCGAAAAACACTTATTTCCCATCATCTTTACCAAATTTACGAATTTTTGTTCATATCTAAAATATAGAAAAATAATCTTTTGAATTTATTGTTTATAAATAAAAAAATAAGAAAAATGAAGCACAAAATTATAAATTACGAGCAGCCTTATAGATCGGCACCATTTTCTGTTTCCATTCGGGAATTTTATCGATTGACGAGGGATAGTTATCATAAAGCGATTTAATTTGTTCCATGAGTTCCGTCGTTTTCTTTAATCGTCTTAATAGTGAAATATTACCAAGGCCTGAAACCAATCGGCCCATTTTTTCAATCAGATTCATTTGCAATTTTCCAGTCAGACTGATTTCAAGCAAGTCACTACCTTTTATTAGACCTTTATCAAAAGCAAAATCGATATCTTTGTTTGAAATACGAATGATAAGCCACTTGAAAATATCTAATCCCGCCTGTTTCTTACCATATGTACGCATATATTCTGCAGGATATGACCATAATGCTTCTCGTGAAACATCATTAGATTCGAGAGCCGAAACTGCAGCTTTTGACGCTAAGGCAGCAGCATACATAGATGGGCCAATACCACCACCATGAATTGGATTCACTTGAGAGGCAGCATCTCCAACAATCATGAATCCATTACCTACCAGAACATCAACCGGACGCCTTACAGGTACCTGACCGCCGCCAGCATCAAGAACTTTAGTTTTCTTCTGGAGTGGCTCAAAAGAATTCATCATCCAGTCATAATACTTCTTTTTGACATTTGGAACATTTGGAAGACCTGCAGTTACACCGAGCCCAGCATTTACTCTATTTGGACCTTGCGGAAATATCCACGCATAACCACCTGGCGCATGCTCAAGATCAAAATAAATCTCAAGCATATCAGGTCTGTCAAAAGTATAAGATGTCTCCAAAACCTCTCGCCATGCTGCAATCGTTTCATCCAACGCAAAACGCTTATCCATTAAGAAAGATTCTGGAACTTGCCTACGGAGAACTCCACCTACACCTGTGGCATCAATTACAATCTTTCCTTTTAACTTCTTAATTTCTTTATTTTTATCGCGATAAGTAATACCAACTACTGAATCACCTTCAATAATTGGAGATTGTACAGAAACTGCATCAAATAATTTTACACCCTCGGATACCGCAAGATCTACTAGCCATTGCCCCATTGCATGACGGTTAAATGAAACTCCAGTAGTTCCAGGACCACTTACATCCATAGGATTCTTGCGATTCGGAGGATAAATCACTAGACCCTTAACAGTGTATTGAATTACATCTTCACGAGGCTCGGGTAATCCGATTAATTCATTCAGTTCTTTAAAGTGGTGATCACCCATCGCATCACCACAGGTCTTCTTACCAATTAGGGATCTGGGCTTTTGATCCAATAGGGCTACACTAAATCCCTTTTTCGCAATCGCATATGCTGCAACAGATCCGCCAGTACCTGCACCAGCAACTATTACATCAAATTCTTCCATTTTTCTTAACGCTCCTTTGAATTGCTCCACATTTGCTCTAGAAATTGTTTAAAATGCATCGTAATAATAGGATTTTCAATCCATCCACATACCGAAAAATCGGGCAATGAAATTAGAGACTGATGATCATCCGTAATTACATCAATGGCGCTTATTCCATCACCTATACGATGATGAACACCAGAAATTGTAACACGGTCATCACTAGTTATAATTCTAAAGTCTGCAATACGCTCTGATGCTCTTTTCAATCTGTCAAATATTTGTTGAGGAAATATTGAAAGAGAAGGCGCAACAACCATCAAATTTTCCGTACATGAGGAAATCATGGCCTCAATCTTTGAAATCACATTGTCCTGACCGCGTATTGTATATAATATCTCCCACGTCTCAGTTGATTTAGACTCTTGCTCGATCTTCTTCAATATGTCCGTTAGCTCAGTTACTGTTTTGGTAAGTTCAGTCTTCACTTCCTCTGGAGGTACTGCCTTGAAAATCTTTGGGCGCCCAGGGGAAATTATTACAAAACCACGTTCCGCTAATTTTTCCATTACAGAGTACAAATTAGCATGCGGAATCTTGGTTACTTTGTGAAGGTCGGATACTGTCGCTGGGCCTAACTTGAATAATGCCACCAATGCCTCTGACTCGTATGGTGAAAATCCCAGCTTACGAAGTAATGAAACTGCTCTCAAGTCGGACATATTACATGTTTTTTGTAGTAAAAACTACTTAAATATTTCGATGCAATTAAAGACGCCCGATGATCTCCATCATGATTTTGGATGCAGCAAGCAATGTAATGTCACTGTGATCATATGCAGGAACAATTTCGGTTATATCAAATCCAAGTATATTTGACCGTGAAGATATGGTCGAAAGAATATGGATAAGCTCACGAGTACTGATTCCACCTGGAACGGGAGCACCAACTCCGGGGGCGAATGCAGGGTCCAAAACATCCATGTCAATGCTAATGTAAACATTCTTCAAGGACGAGAGAATCAAACTTAATGATTCATTTAGTGTATCCCACAAATTGAGATACTTTGTTTCAAAGATCCGAACACCGTAATTTTCAGCGAACTGAATTTCTTCAAGAGCATAATTTCGAACCCCTATAACTAAAATATTTTCTGGTTTTACAAGATCATCATCAATTATGCGGCGTAAAGTGGTTGCATGGGATAAGCTTTGTCCTTCAAACAAGTCATAAAGGTCTAAATGCGCATCAAAGACAATCAATCCAAAGTCATTTTTGACCCGGGATAATCCACGTAAGATTGGATATGTGATAAAGTGATCGCCCCCAAGAAATATAGCCTTTCGAAAGTATCCAAATATCTTAAATGAAACATCAGATATATCTAATAATGCTTGTTCGGGAAATATACCGGCTAAATTCACATTTCCAATATCTACAACATCAATTTCAGAAATATCAACACCATACTCAGTGATCGGCGAAATAAGATGTAGTGATGATGCATGGCGTATTTTATTTGGAGCATCTCTTGCACCAGAACGAAAACTCGAGGTAATATCATAAGGAATACCTAATACACCAATGTGTTCAGGAGTTACATTTTCATTAATTTGTGGATAACCGAATAAACTTTCCTTAGGCTCCAAATATCCGGAAAGCAGGTCTCGAATAGACATGATTCTTCACATATATAATGCCCCAAAGAATCCTTATAAAAGAAATCATACATAAAATATAAATGGGTTAACACAAGCCCGGTGGAAAAAATGGCAATTCATGTGAATTATTCTCATAAATGTCCAAAATGTGGTTTAGAATATATAGCATACAAAGAAGGAATAAAATGTCCAAGATGCGGCGCCGAACCTAAAGAAGTGTTCGATATTGTGGGGGAAGCAATTTCATCATACTGGTATAATATCAATGTGGGTTCCATGCCGATTTTTGGAATTGCGGATTTTTATGTTTACCATATACAGAGGACCATTACAAAATTTCTGAGAAAACTAGTTGGAGTAACTATGCCCACTGAAGCAAAAAAAGTATTAATGGCACACATAGTAAGGATGCGATTCGACCAATATAATGAATTAAAGGAGCACATGAAGAAATTAACCGCATATTTGGTTGATAGATTAATTGAAGTTGTTTATGAAAATGGAAAGCCAAATCCAATTTGGTTAGACCCGAAAAAGATAGATAAAGCTTGGTAAAGTCAAGAACTTTTTTATAATCTTTTCAAAAAATCTATTTCTAGAATTATCTAACATTTAAAAAAAGATGAATTAAGAGGCTTGAGCCGCTTGTTTAATAGCGCGTTGCATAAGAAGCAATTTCAATGGCAATTCGTCTTTGGAACACCAGCCGGTAATTCTGCCATCATGAACAGATAATCCATTTCTCAATGCAATTTCCTCAAGGTTTGAAGCAGATAGTGTCGAGCTTGTGATTTTGAAAACAAACCATTCACCAGATTCGATCTCTTGATTCCTACAAAATATTTCGATTTTCGTTCCATTTCCGTTCATAATAATTTCATATTTTCGACCGAATTTTCTGTTAAATTGGTAACGGGGATTTACCTGCCCCAGAGCAGTAGATACTACAAACTCGTCTATTGGTTGAGGAATGAAATTATATACCCAGACTGAAAAACCTATTGCAATAATGGCCCCTGCTAAAACAAGTATATAATTACGATACATAAAGATAGATATTATGAATTTAGAAGTACCGCTAGAGGCAGGTATCCCCGAAATATCTACTTGAGGAATGTACAGGAGAACAAAGATCAATGAAAATATGGTGACGCCTACTAGTGCTGCATATCTTACAGTCCATTTATATAAACGAATTGCTCTTTCAGTTGTGCTTTTCATTAAATTCAGCTCCTAAGGCGTCAAGATAGATTTTCCTCAAGTCTTGACCGTACTTTTTACATAATTCAATCAAACTTTTCATGAGAGGATGTTCGTGATTTATCCTTATTGCATACATTCGAGGAGTTAGTTGATCTACAAGGATCAACTGATCCTCCGATAGATGTTTTAAGACTCCACGATATAGAGTCTTTGATTGACCACTATATCCGATTAATTTTGCCAGTTGAACTCCAGAGATACTTTTCGGATAGATATGTGCTAATGTAAGGATAATATTTCTACGAAGTACGTTGTGGCTTGATAAGAGCATTATGATGTCATATGCATCTTTGCAATTTTGGTCTTCCAGCTTTATATGCCTCCAATATTAAATTACTATGCTTGTGTGATACATTACACCTTTGCAAATAATTTCTATTGCTAATAGATGTATTAACACTCAAATAATTAAATATTTTTAGCTACCTAATACGTCCCGTATTGAGACGGGAGGGTTCTGCATTATATAGACAAGTTTATGATTTACATTTAGTGCATATACTCGCCTAGCTCCATTGAGAGATCTTTGGTTATCGTTTTAATTTTCTTTTGAGGATCTTTTTGGATGTGCTAAATTCAAGTTATGACATATTCTAAATCTTCAATTTATGTGATTTTTGTTATAAGCTTACACTTTGAGTGCTTAGGCAAGCCGACACCACTTTAAAAAAATCGATGCTTTTTTACACATAATTTGTAATACTTGCATATTTCTCAAATAAGTCTATGAATTTCGAGACTATTCATAAAAGATTTATACTTTTTTTAATTGTTGGGAATAATTTTTGTTATTATTGTAATATATTGTCGATAAAAATGAAAATATTACAAAAAATATGCGAAAATCGTTAAGAAAAAGTAATAAGTTAAATAAGCAACTTTTATATTGATAAAATCCAATTGGATTATGAGGTGATGAGTGTTTGAGCAAACTTTTTGGATGGCTTATCGCTAATTTTACAATATTAGCGGCCGCATGGTACACACTGCCTATAGGCTTCAACATGGTAGTGGAATGGCTAGCCCCATATACTAATGATTATCTTAGGCCTACACTTGTTTTAGTTTATGCAATCTTTGTTGATCCGATTGGATATCCATTAATGGCAGGTGTCTGGGCAGGAGCATTATTCATCGGAGGACTAATTGCAGGGACTAAAAAAGGAGCAGTTGCAGTTGCATTCATAACATTTCTAACAAACTTAGGACTGTTAGCCTTTTCAGCTTATAACTTGTTCAAGTATCTATTAGCTGGTGGATTTTCTCTAACAAACATACCACCATTTCCAGAAGGATTTTCAATCGCAGAAGTCCTCGCTTCACCTGTAATTGGAAATGTTGTTGATGCATTCCTGACTATTGGTGGTACAGGAGGTACATCTACAGGATTACAAACATTATTGGTATCTATTGCCATAATGTTAGTAGTTCCATTAATTATTGGAATCATTGCTGGAATTATAGGTGCAAGTATAAGACCTAAGGAGGACTAAATTAAGATAATTATTGAGGTGATTAAGTAAATGAAAATAGCACGCACGACCTTTGGATTTATACTAATAATGGTATTAGCCTTCTCGGCAATACCGATGGGAGTAATTCAGCCTGTAAGTGCCGCATCCCCGACTACAAATACACAAATTGCTACACTATCTCATAGCATTTTCGCTGAGGATTTCCCAGATATTAACATTTCAGAAATACGTGGTGAATTATTAGGTGTAGGAATTATACCAGATGGATCTCCAGTAGTAGTATTAGCAGAACTAGGATTAGATATTTCCGGATTTAACTTTGAGAATCCAGAATACGAGGGATTCTTAGGAGCCGCAATACTAAACATACATGGAACTTTAGTCTCCCATCTATTAATGGAATTAATGGGTAATGAAACCATGGGAGAGATGTCTCAGAAACTTGGGCAATTGATTAACCTGCTCACAAACAGCCTTATTATAGTATATACAAACGTTTCAAAATCTCAAGGCGAAACCAGATCATCTACAGTTGCAAATTCATTCTCACAAACACTTGGAATTTCTATCCAACACGCTAAGGATATTTATATAGAAATAGATAATATCGCTCTGTTCGTCGCAATATATGCAATTAGATCCACATATACACAGCTTGCTCAAGGAATTATTGGTACATTTCCAACTCCTGGATTAGCAAGTAATTTCAATCTTAATGACTATTCAGAAGCTTCTGATTCCGTTGCAGTTATGTTAATTGCAAAGTTTGGTACTCAAATACTGTCAGTAGGCGCTCTTGGATATCTTAAGACACAAGTTGTACAGGGAACTGGTAATCACTCGCTAGACATTGCAGAAGTAGCAGGTATGTCTTCTCTGGTACCGTCAACAACTGCAAAATCCTTTGTAGTTGGATTCACAATGACTTCAAATATTACTTCAACAGATTATCCATCATATTCAAGGATCATTGATCAAAGATTTGCAGTATTCAATCTTACAGATTACGGCAGTGCTGTAAACAGCTATAGAATATACTTTGAAGGAAATTATCCACCATTAATTACACTAACACGCGTAGTATCTCCAGAAACAATCAATTCCGGTGGTACTGTATCAGTAACTGTCACCGCGACAAACAATGGAACAGAACCTATAACAAATGTATTACTTGATGAATCAAAAGTTCTGGGACTTGGAAATTACACATCAGTTTCAATAATTGGTGATGGAAACCTATCTAAGACTGTCTCTACATTAAATCCTGGCGAATCAATTACGATCACATACCAACTTCATTTCGAAACAGAGGGAACATACATTTTGAATAGCCCAATTCTAAGATACGATTATGCGGGAGATACATACTATAAATGGACACCACTTCAGGAAATTAATGTTCAGCCAAATCTTCCTGGACTTGTCCAGAGTGCAATACAAGATTATATGCCGTATTCACTCATTCCATTTGGCTTGATTGGTCTAGCATTAATATTCAATATTAAATCATGGGTTTCTAAATAATTACTCCTCCATTCCTTTTTTTTATTAAAAAAAATAGAGAGAAAATTACTTTTTCTCAGGAAAAGATATCGCATCCATAGGACAAGCGCGTTCGCATAATCTACAATCAGTACACTTTTCATTTGGTTTTGCTTTGCCCCATACATTCATACCATCATGGGGACAAATTAAAAGACAATTGCCGCATCCTACGCAGAGTTCCTCATTAACTTGCAGTGTTGCCATTATTTACCCTCCAATATGTGATCAGCAACTATTCTTGCAGATTCTGCCACTCCTTCTGTCATAAGAAGCCCAGAAGGCTTTACACCATCACCAACTAAATAGAAATGCTTGATTTTTGTGAATTGACTGAAATCATTTCCTTGTGGTGAATGATTTACAGGATGATCGTTTAAATATGAATGAACACTAATTATTTCACAACTTTCATCAAAGTCTTTGATATATGATTTAATATCCTGTACTCCTAATTCTATTTCATGGTTAATATCTGAAGATCTAATTTCTTGATGACTCAAAATAAGATGCTTTCCTTCGGGCGCAAGTGAAGGATCTGCAATTGTAGGCTCTGAAAAACCACTCACGCGCTTTAGAAATGGAGTTAAAGTTACAGGACCAGGATTTACTTGATGATCACAACCAACTGCAATCTTAATTCCAGGAACTGTCTTATGTTCCTTTAATTTTTCAATAAATTGCTTACCCAACAAATATCGTTTTTTGCCTAATAGTTCAGCGGTTAATCGTGGTCCAATATTCGAAATAACATTACGTGCCTTGATTATTTCAGTATTGCCTAAACGATAAACAAGTATTCCATTTGCAACATTACCATCAACCAAGACATCAATTGCACGTGTAGATAAGTGCATTTCACCACCATGGTCTTTGATAAATTTGACAAGCTTTTTAATAAGATTTCCAAAACCACCTTGAGGTGTTCGGGGATGACCATATTTCTTAATCATCCGGATATAATTTAATTTTTCAACATATGAAAATTCGCTGCTTCGAATTCCTAATGCGAATTCATAGAATGAGTCCATATATTGTTTTGCAAGTTTATCGCCTAAACTAGCTTTCAGAAATAGCTTTGCAGTGTAATTTCCAGTGAGTTCTTCAGGAGTCCCATCTTCATGTACAACATATGCACGACCACCATCTATGAATTCTATATCAATATTCAACCGATCTAAGATAACTTGTTTCATGGGCCCCCGAGAAAAAGGAATCATGTGAATTGCGCCAGTTGGGATTTGGTACCCTTTGTACTCAAATGCGGTACAACGCCCACCATAAAAATTTAATTTTTCAGCAATATATACACTCTTACCTTCTTTCGCTAACATGGCACCTGTTAACAGACCGCCAAGACCACTTCCAATAATTGCTGCATCATACATTTGTTTTCACCGACAAATCTAAAGATTATAAAAGCATAAATAAAAATATCTATTCTATGCAAGATGTACTTCAGGAAAATGCTTAATTTGAAGGTTATTATAATAAAACACTTAAATTGAACATGGTGGGCAATCTGATGAATAAAACGGCATTAATCTATATTACACTGAGCCTGTTGTTGTTATCCAGCAATGTATGTCCAGCATATGCACAGGACAGCTACAATATATTCATGAAGAACTTTCAGGATAATATTCAAATTAACATAGATGGAACAGCCGATATTTCTACGAAATTCACTATTGTTAATAATGGAACATCAGGCATCGATTCAATAAACATTAGATTAAATACAATACTTGCATCAAACATCACGATAAATTCAGAGAAAGAAATCAGTTCATTTTCGAAAACAATATCATCATTGGGAACTGAATTGAAAATTATGTTCAACGAACCAATAGCAATAGGCGAAAATATCGCAATACAAATCAACTATATATCATCAGATCTAACATCTCTACAAAACATAGATCAGGAAGATAATCAACAATCATATATTTTCATATATTACATGAGACCAACATATCCGATTTTAAATTACTCACTTAATGTAGCATTACCAAAAGCGGCATACTTGAATGATAATATATCTCAGCCGATTTATCCTCAACCAACGAATAACTATACAGATGGATTACGAATTAATTTTAGATGGGAACGCGCAAGAGTTCTCCCAGGGCAGGAAAGCCTATTTGTAATTTTTTATCAGGAAAATGAACAATTCATAATTGTATCAGACAATATTATTGAATTGATTGTATTTTTGATTGCAGGCGTTTTGATTGGTTTATTATTATCAAAAATAGTACCAAAGATTATTTCACGAATTAGGATCAAGCACAAAGTCACAACTAGACTAACACGCGATGAGAAGAAAATAATAAAATACCTTCAGAAAAAGGGAGGGATCGCGCCACAGAAAAATATCTATATCGATTTAAATATGAGCCAAGCGCGAATAAGTTTAATTTTATCAGACTTGGAAGAAAAAGGGCATATAAGAAGAGATAAAAGAGGGAGGGAAAACATAGTACGCTTGGCGGAGTACACTGATTGAAGAGGAGATAAATATGACAGAGATAAAAATCCCGGCTATAATTGTCCATGGTGGAGCGGGTAACAAAAGTTCCAAGCCTAAAGAAGAAGCACTAAAAATTGTGAAAGAAGCTGCTGAAGCAGGATTTGAAATTTTGAAAAATGGTGGCTCAGCATTAGATGCCGTTGAGAAGGCAATAATAGTTTTTGAAGATTCCGGGAAGGTTAATGCAGGAATTGGCTCGGTATTAAACGAAAAAGGATTCCAAGAATTAGATGCACTAATAATGGATGGTACAACATTAGACTTTGGAGCTGTTATGTCTGTTACTAAGACACGAAACCCAATTTCTCTAGCACGATACATTATGGAAAAAACACCACATGTTGCATTTTCTGCAGATGGCGCAAATGACCTATACGAAAAAATGGTAAATGAAGGTTATAGGCCCAGAACAGATCTGAAACAACCAGAAAAAACCAATACAAATGATTCTGGGGATACAGTAGGAGCTGTTGCAGTCGATATAAATGGGAACGTTGCAGTAGGTGGCTCCACAGGCGGAACAAGAAAGAAAATGGTCGGAAGAGTTGGCGATACTCCGATGATCGGAAGTGGCGGATATGCTACTCCAATTGCAGGTGCTGCGGCAACCGGTGTTGGTGAAGTAATTGCAAAAGTACTACTTTCAAGAACAGCAACTCTACTAGTAGAACAGGGAATGACTCCAGAGTTAGCTGCCGAGGCATCAATAAAGTATCTTACGGAGCGTGTCAACGGACCAGCAGGAGTCATAGTATTAGACCATTGGGGTAGAATAGGTTTTGCACACAATACAAATATCATGGCAATTGCATATATACAAAAAGGAGAGGAAGTAAAAGTAGATTACTCCCCGCGTAAGGTCGTATAATTAGACACCATGCTCATGGTTGTGTTGTTGATATTGTGATTCGTTTCGCCATGAATCATCATTTTTCAATAATTCTTTGATGAAAAGATCCATCACATCTTTTATTTTTCCTTGGGCCCCTGTAATAACATCAATACCCAATTGCTGGAAGAATTCAATAGCACGATGACCCATACCACGTGCAATAACAAGGTTTCCCCCATTCTGTTGAACAAATTTGGGAATATCTCCAGGACCATGTTCAACGAAAGGAGTCTTAACAACTTTTACATCTTTAATTTCCTTGTCTTCTAAATCAATAAAAGTATAATATTCTGCTCGACCAAAATGGTCTGCGATATAACCGTCTAATCCATTTGGATCTGCTGAAGGTATTGCAATTCGCATTGATATCACCAATGTTTGTTTTGATACATATATCTTATGATTATATAAAAAATTTTGGGAAATATCTAAAAAAATTATCTTTTGTAGTATGAAAAATAAAATAATAAAAGATATAAATTAATCTACCTGTTCAATTTTGTATTTTTGAGTACCTAAGCCTAATTTTTCGGCATACTCGATTTGAATAATGTGATTTATGTGTTTGAATTCTTCTTTCGGAAAAATCTTGTCATAAACATATTCCAGTTTATCCATTCCGTCTTTTATTCCTGCTAAGTTTGATTGCTGAATAGGTGGAAATTCATTAATTTTATCCAATACTGCTTTGTCTATTGCAACAGGGTCTCGCGATGCAAAGATTCCAATATCTGGAACAATTGGTGCAGGACCGTAAGATGCACAATCGCATATTTCGGAAATATCTAAAGCAAGATTGAAGTAATAGAATTTATCGGCACCAACACCCTTGAGCACGCCAAGTGCATTTTCGACCATTTTCTTAGTTGCATCTTCAGATTTACTCCAGGTCAGTGTAATTGCATTTAGAGCCTTATGAGTACAAACGGATTTACAATGCAAACACAATGTACAACATTGAGTGTTTATTTTTGCAACTTTATCGATTGAAATACAATCATGAGGACAAACAGAAAGGCATGGAGCACCACATTCCGAAGGCTTGCATTTTTTAGGATTCACCGCAATATCGCCTTCACTGTGCATAAGACCTTTACTTTGCTTTGCAACACAACCGATTCCTAAGTTTTTGAGAGTACCACCAAATCCGGTTGCTCCGTGACCCTTCGCATGTGTCATCATTATAATAATGTCGAATCCCTTCAAAGCCATTGCAACATGAACACTGTCTAAATAATTTCCATCAATTTTAACTTCAAAGGAATCAGTACCCCAATATCCGTCGATCATAATGATCGGAGCACCAACTGTACCAATCGAAAAACCATTAGATGCTGCCATTTCAATGTAATCCGTAGCAAGCGAACGGCCACCATAATCGCCCCATCGCCCATATCCTAGCCCTGTAGATTCAGCAACAGCAGGATATGCACCATTTTGCTTCACAAGATCTACGACATGCCGTATGAATGCAGGACGAATATAGTTCGTATTTCCGCTAGCACCAAAATGAGTCTTAATTAATACTCGCATTTCGGGCTTAATAGCTTTATCAAGACCTAATTTTTTCCATAAGCGGTCAATTTTATCGAGCATTGAATACTTTGCTTTTGCATTTCGGTCAGCAAAATATACCTTTGAAAAGTCACTCTCGCTCATAATATACCTCCACAATTATAATAAACAAAGCCTTTATAAAAGAGTTTAGAAATAGGACATGCAAGGAACAATGGTGATTATTAATGAATAATGAGGGTCTATTAAATACTATCAGTTTATTCATGGCTCTTTTAATAGTAGTAGCAGGCGGAATATTCTATATAATAAACCATGCTGCCGCATTTATATCTTATGCATTTTCAACATTAATAATATCATTTCTATTCTTGAGATACAATAAACAGAGACTAATTCGAAATTCAATGAATCGCCCAGAGGATAGCATATATCCAAAAGGATATGTCCCACAATATCAATTATATCTCACTATGTTTTTGGGATTTTTAATTAGTGTTTTTGCTCAAGCGGGAATGTTTGTACTCATTGATCTATTTTCGATTAGCTATGAGTCATTAATCTATTCAACATTAATTCTTGCGATAATAATTATTGTCTTAATGCTACAATATATCAAAAGAATCAGCTAGTCAAGACCAGAATAAGTTATAAATATGAATTTGTTATTTTTATTTATTATATTGTTTGGAGGATATATCTTGAAGCTTAAAGAAGGATATGAATTAAATTATTCAAACGGATTTGTAAGTCTATCTAAAGGAGAGAACATACTATTTTCTAAGGAATTAACCAAAGAAACGGTAAAGAACATAATATCCTCCATAATTGATATACTCTCTGAACATGATGTTCAAGAATCCACTGCAAAAATAGAATCAATAATTCGAATGTATCTAAATATGCAAGAACCACCAGAAATCAAAGAAAAACAGGTCACTGCAGATGAATATAATATGGAGGACATACGATTAAAGGTAATTTTAATTTCAACATCATATGAAGCATTAAAATTCTTCTTGGAAAAAATAGGATTCCCGAAGTCATTTGCGGATAAAGCAATGAAAAGTGTTCAATTAGCAGAATTAACATCTATTCCAAATCATGATAATATTTCAATTACATTCTGGATAATTATGAAAGACGCGTTTCAGGATAAATCGATCATCGAGGGTTCAGATTTCATTTTCATAATTACCGATGAGAACAATAAAGACGTAAATGAAGTGCTTGATCCACATACATTAAAAATCATGAAAGAACATATTGTAAATTTCACGTACTTATACGATGCAGAATCCGAAACGTATAACGCATTCAAAATTTCAGAGGATAGCGACATTCTTCAACAGATTTCAAATATTATAAAGAACATTCATTAATTCGATAAATCATACCATATTCAATTAGAAAATACAAAAGGAGTAAAAAAAAATTTAGGTATTCATACTCAAATCATCACTTAATTTCTTTGTGATTTTATATAATTTTTCAATTATCTCAGATTCGTTCAAATGCAAAATTTTACCATTCTCCATAACAATTCGTCCATTAATTATTGATGTTTTTACTTGTGTTCTTCCAAAAGCATATACAATGTTAGATATTAAATTATGAATGGGGAGAATATTTGGACTTTTACCGTCGATGATTATAAGGTCCGCCTTCTTACCTATTTCAATTGAGCCAATATTATCCATTAATATAGCTCTAGCACCATTGATAGTAGCCATACGTAATATCTGCTCAGAAGTTATTTCTTTCGGATTTCGATTGTAACCTTTGTGAATTAAACCAGTTAATCTGATAACTTCAAACATATCCAAAGTATTATTGCTTGCGGCACCATCAGTCGCAAGACCGGACATGATACCTGCATCTAGATACTTTTTGAGAGGCGCAATCCCAGATGCAAGATAACAATTACTCACGGGATTGTGAGAATATTTTGCATTTGATTTTGCAATCGCTTGTATAGATTGATCATCAGCCCAAACACCATGAACAACTAAGACATTATCATCAAGAAGTCCAGTCTTGTATGCATACATAATTTCATTTACACCACGAGTTTTCAAACTATAATTACATTCGCTTTGTGTTTCATCCATATGAATCGTAATGCCTGTATTAAATTGATTAGCAAGATCTTTGGTAGCACGAATGAGATCATCAGAAATCCAGTTCATAGTTCCAGGAGCTAACCAAATACGAAACATGTCATTTCCTGTATGATATCGATTTAGGCTATCTTCGAGAAATGAAATTATTTCGTCAGTGGGTTGTACAGCAATACGAGGCGCACCAATCTCAAATCCCTGGTCTTGATATCCAATTCCTAAAATGGTCCTAATGCCCATTTTCTTTATTGTAGAAACAACAACATCAAGCAATTCCGATTTTGCACTTAGAATATGTTCATATGCCAATAATGACGTTGTTCCAGAATGAATCGATTCAATTGCACTAGCGAGTATAGCAGTCTCATATAGTTCTTTGTTTAATGCTTTTGCAATAGGCTCCCACGCACCTTTGAACCACCCGAGTAAATCAGAATCGGAACCAAGTCCTTTTCCTAATGTTTGAAATAAATGTGTATGTGTATTAACTAAACCGGGTAATAGAATGTCACCTTCTGCATCAATTACGCACCCGCCGTCTATGGATTTGCTACCCTTACCAATATCTACAATATAATCGTCTTTTATATGGACAAAACCGTTTTCAATAATTCTATTATTTGGATCCATCGTAACAATCTTTGCATTTTTAATGTAAATTTCCGACATTTTATACACCAATGAAAGAATTATGAATTATATAATCAAATATTTCATATAAGAACATCACGATTAATTTTTATTTCATGTATTAAACACTTAACATTTATATAGACTCATAAAAATTTTTGCAGATTTCTTGGGTGTGGAGAATAAATAGGAAAGTTTGGCATTAATGTATGACCCACAATAAAAGGTGAAATCAAAAATGTACTCTCCACCCAATGACCCACCCGACTTTCCATGGTAAAATCCATGGACCTATTTCTAAGGATGGCACCACCCGCCATCCCATATTAACTATTTTTACAAATTCAGGCGAATTATTTGGTTGTTTATTTTTTCTTTCATCGATACAATACATTTGTGTAAATTAAAATCTAAATTTGTAACTTTCGCAATAAAGCCACGAGCACTTAATTCTAGAAGAACCCTGAATGTAATACCCACATCATCATCCTTGAGTGATTCAAGATCAACCATATAATATTCATCAGCTTCAGCAATAGGCGGATAATAGGTATAAAGCCAATTTCTATGTACAAAACCTAACCGTCGGGGATATTTATTTGATAAATAAAGTGCAGGACCTCGCAAATGATCAATACCGACCCAAATAAGGTGAAAATTATTTTTAATAGCAAGTTTCACTGCACTGTACATACGAGTTCGGGAATCAAAATTTTCTTCTCCTTTTCGAAGATATTTGATATCACCGGCAACAAGATTTACAGCACCAATTTTTTTATATTTCAGTATTCGTTCTTCAGCCAAACGACGCCTAATTTGTACAGTAGGTATAATTTGTACAGATGGCGCATTTCTAGAGATTCTCTGAAGTTCATCCAAAGATAAATAATCTTCTTCACGTTCGGCTTCAATCAATAGATAATCTATGTCTGACTGTATTGAAATAAGCCATTCAAGAGTCCAATCAAAATCATTCCGAATTAGAGATGGTTTTAGAGACAGCCCAATATCGAAGCCAATGAGTTCACTAATGTTGATCAGCTTTTTATTTTCATGTTTCATTTTAGAGTTATAGACCTCCTATTATAAAATTATATGGTGGATGATACTTATATTTTTTAACTTAAATACAAAAAATTGATTAAAAAACAAAAAATGTAGAATAATATGTAATGAATACAAAAGCTAGAGAGATTTAAAATGCCCTCAAAAATAACTATAGTAAAAAGACCTACATTAATATCGCCAAACCATCTACTGAGATATATATTTTTTACTGAATTGCAAGTGATACAAGCTTCTAAGATCTTAAACAAATTAATCGAGAATGGTGGAGTTTATCCCGTAGAGAAATGGGAGGATTTCCTATATACAAGTAGAGGATTATACGTAAAAGTAATGAGAAAATTAAGAGATATCGGAATGATTGAAAAGAAACAAGGCAAATTCTGGCTTTCTCAAGATTTTTCCAGATCTTTAATTTCCATGGCAGAATATTGGAAAAAAATAATAGAAGCAATGAATGAAGGCGATAGAACTATAACATTTTAGAGTCGTTCGACAACCCGTACCACATCGCCTTCAATTTCTACAAGCCCAAGCTTTTGTAATTTCATAGCCCAAGATTTGACAAGACCCTTCGGAGCTCCAAGTGTCTTTGCTAATGCATCCAAATTCATTGCTTTAACACTATCAAGTAAAATAATCATCTTATATTGATTGTCTGAATCTAAGATTGTCTTATAACGACCCATGAGATATTCCGCTTCATCCTTAGCCTTTTGAAGATCTTCTACAATTTGCTGAAATGCCATCGCATTTTGCTGCGCTTCGTCAACTTGAGCTTTGAGTTCATCAATTTTAGCAATATATTGCTTCCGTTCATCTTCTAACTTTGAAACTTTTTCTTCAAGCTCAACAACATGTTTGATACGCTCGCGTAGCTCAGTTAGCTCTTTCATAACATCCTCAGAAACAGTTACAGTAGATTCAGATGTCGTAGAGCGGGCCAATTCAAGTTCATCTTCTAATTTGCGAATCTTAGATTGCGCAAGTTCAGCTTGCATTCGTTTTTCTTCGAGAGCTTTTTCTAAAATACTAATCTTGGATTTCAAACTCTCAATTTCAATACGATACTTCTCAACATCCGCAGAACCAGATGATGCCTCAGTCTTGAATATTTCTAATTGCGCTTCAAGGTCGCCATTACGTTTCGTTAACTCATCAATTCTTTGTTTAGCTTTTTCCAAACTTTCTCGGAGACCCGCGATAGTAACATCTTTCTTAGCAATCTGAGCACGCAGAGAATCAAGTTCATCAGTAAGTTCATCAATACGTCTATCAGTTTCTCCGGCAATCGCACCCTTCTCACGCAGAAGACCTAATTGCTTTCTTAGCTCGAGATTTTCTCTTTTCAAATCTTCAATAATTCGAGTGTTCTTAATGTTCTTATCGCGCTCAGCATCGAGTTCACGTTCTAAGCTCTTTAGATATTCTTCAACAACTTCTTTTTGATCCATAACTACGCTACGTAGTTTTTCTTCAGACTCACGGACACTAATTGCAAATTCTTTGAATTTATCTCCGGTCGATTTAACAATATTATCTATTATTTCACGTTCTAGCCTTTCAAATTCATCATCTACAATAGAACGATATGTCGTTTCAATAAAGGGTTTGAAGAATTTCATACGTAATCGTCGAACCATTTCATCAGATATATCACCAGATAAACTACTGATCTTTTTACGTAGTTGCAACAGTTGACTGGCAAAAACGGTGATAATTCCTCTTTGAAGCCTATTTACTTCAGTTCGTAATTCCTCAAGCTTATCTAATATGACATCGAAACCTTCTTCGGGTGCAGCCTCGATCAATTCAGGCGTGCGTTCTTTAGATTCTAGGGAATCTACCCACTTTAATGCTTCTTCAAATTCCTCTTCAATAACTTTCTCAATAGCATCTTCATCCGCAACAGATACTCCTTCAGGCAGGGTTAAAGATTCTTCAACCGGACCTGAAAAACTAGTATCACGGTCTGTCCCTAAATAAATAGAGATTTCTTCATCACTTAAGCCAGATTCACGTAGAACTGCTTCAATCGCTTCCTTTCTGCTCTCTGGTGCTGTTGTTTTTTTCTCTCCTGCACTCATTAAAATCACTTCAAAGAGGTTTGATTTTTCTCATTAAATTCAAATTGAATTGACTCTCAAATATCTTTATGATTATAGAGTATAAATAAATTACTCATAAATATTTTTGAAAAAATAGAAAATAAAAGAATTATCATCTGAAGGCAGGTACCAGATTCATAATAATTGAGACGCCTAGCAGAACACCAAAATCAACCAAGGTCAACAGTGCAGCTGGAGCTATAATTGAAGATAACGGAAAATGCACAACAAACATGATTATGATCGCAATAATATTAAATGGTATTCTGAGTCGAGAAAGAAAATAACCGATTACAAAAGTTCCCCATGCAAGTATTGTAAACGCCGTCGCAAGTGAGAATATTACAGATAATAATTCATAGAGACCAAATAAAGCATATCCCGAAGCAGGCAATAGAAATGAAATAAGGAGCCAAATTGCGTTAAATACAATAATTATTTTTAGACCTTTGTTCGCATTTGTTAAGTCCTGGGATGATGGATTTGCCATGAATGAAATTGTTAATGCCAAATAGAGGAATAACCAAAAGATCGGATTCAGTATCGTAAGATTCCCGATACCAATCAATACGCCAACTATGATGGAACTATATACCGCAAGCACTATTCCAACATCAGTTGAGAATTTTGCTGCAATTAATGTTTGTAATCCGGACCAAATTTGCCCGCCCAATGGGGGATTGGATGGAAGAACTAAAGAAATAAGACCTAAAATTACAAATGACATAAACATCGGTGCAATACCGATAATTGCAGATTTTAAGCTTGAAGATGGCTCGACATGCTTTACGTAGCCCAAAATATATCCATCTGCAGTTTTCTCAATCTTATACGGTTTGAATTCTACAATTTTAGTACGTGTTAAAATACATGCAAGCGCATGTGAAGATTCATGCATGATAATTCCAGGACCCATTAAAATTCTGAATACTAAGCTGTCAACCACGTATGCACTTCTGAATACACGCTGCGAGAGCACTTCCATAAGCGCACCAGAAATAAATAACCATAGAAACGTAAGATTCGTCAATAAAACAATAACAAAATATCCACTAACCAAATTGCGCACCTCAAATGTTTTTTATTACTTAATTATATATTAGAAATTATAATATATCCCTTATTAAAATATAATTGATAATTGTGCTGATCAAAATGGCTGACGAAAATTCAAGACCGCCTGATAAATTCCGGCAAACGATACAAAAAATCTGGACAATATATCGAAGTGGCGTTTCATACAAGTATAATTATTACGCGATATTTGCAATATATATTATGAATATATTCATTTTATTTTACACATTACTTTCGGTTTTAGTTAGAATGATTTTTGCGGGTAATACGCTATTAGAGCTCATTCCAATAATATTATGGGTACTGCCACTATTTTTTATAATTCCATTAATTACAATTGGCTTGTATAAAAATAAAAACACGATTGGTTCATTATTAGTGATGCTCATCGCATCTTTGTTTCTTATGGCAATATCGCCTTTATTATCAAAAATGACCATTATCAATGTAATCAATCTTTTTGGTGTGCTATTAATATTTGGTGGATTTCATTTTAAACGAGTAAAGCATGTTAGTTTAAAAAGACCCAAGATATCAAGAAAGAGCATTTTCTGGTTTGTATTCTTGAATATCATAGGTATTGGTTTTCCATATTCTGTTTCATATATGGGGCATAATCCAATTGTATCAATCCCAGTAGCACAAGAAATGCCTCAGATAGGATTCATAATAGACTATAGTCCAGATTTGGGCGCAAATGTAAATTGGACATCATTATCTAATATTACTCTCAATAACATCTCAAAATACGGCTATATTATTTTAGATGCTCCTGCAGATCAATTCAATACAAACTCATGGTTTTACAATATGACTATGTTCTTAGGAACTCATGGGATTAATATTGTCGCTAGGCCACGTGAAACTTCAACTTCAGATTGGCATGTATCAATGCAAAACATAAATACATATTATAAAATCACTCAAAACTTAACAAAGTGGATAAAAGATAACAATTTTGAATCCTATATAAAAGGAATTGAAATAGACTTTTCACAAGCAAGAGAAGAAAATCTTGAAATGATGCAATATATGAGAAGAGTAGATATTCCAGGGCTTTGTAGATATCTTAGAACGCTTGGAAACATATCAAGCGCAAACACATTCCAAATTTACGAACAACTCGGTACGTATATAAAAAACCAAGGATACACAGCTAGAAGTTTAGGTATGCCAATGGTTTTAGATGATCTTGTAGATGGAGATAATTTCATACAATTATTAATGGGACATCCTATGGGAATAGCAGGCTGGAATAAGAAAGGAATTACACTTGAACGCTCTACAATTTCATATGCGATGGATGGAGAGGTGTATTCATATTATCCATATAGTTATGGATTAAGCCTATACAGAAATTTCGGTAATGAAAGTATCGCCACAATCGGAATCGCAGGCAATATTTCAGAAGACAAACTAAATATAATTCATGCCTCATATTCAAACATTTCAGAAATTGTTAGAGATATACTAATTCTAAGTGGAATTGGAATACAAGACATAGAAATATATTCGCTCAATACGATTTATGCGAGTTTTGGAGAACAAGGAGTTACAGATATTTTAACTCAAATAAGTAAAGCCATAGAAGCTCAAACAGGAGAAGCATCAATTCCATTGACATACACGTTTCGAATACATGCATTCAGAATGGTATTTATGGCGATTGATTCATATGACTGGCTAATATGAACTCTTTCGTCACATTTTTAACTCAATTCTCAAAGCTATATGTTAGACTATATTAACGAGGGAATCATGTTGGATGATAGAATTCTTATTGAAAAATTGGCACTATTGAATGCAATAAAATATGGCGGAAAAGCTAATCCAAAATCAATAATTGGTTCAGCAATAAAAGCCAATCCGGAATTTAAAAAGAAAATTAAAGAATTACAACAAATGATCCAAGAAATTGTTGAGAAAGTAAATTCTATGAGCTTGGAGGAGCAAAAGAAGCGATTATTGGAAATAGATCCTAATGCTTTGGAAGAACAACAGAAGAAGAAAGATGAAAAGAAAGAATTACCTCCATTGCCAGAGGCAGACAAATATGATAAAATCGTATTAAGACTCGCACCATATCCTTCTGGACCATTACATATTGGAAACTCACGTATGGTTGTTTTGAATGATTATTATGCCAAACGATACAAAGGCGAACTATATCTGGTCTTTGATGATACAATCGGTTCAGAAACAAAATTAATAGACCCAGAAGCATATGACATGATTCCTGAAGGACTTGAATATCTTGGTGTAAAATGGCATAAAACATACTATAAATCTGATAGACTTGACATATTCTATAAATATGCTCGGGATACATTAGAAAAGGGCGAGACATACGTATGTACATGCGATGGAAAAGAATGGCGCGAAAAGTATAAAATGCAAAAGAAAGCCTGCCCATGTCGTGATCTTTCAATTGAAGAAAATCTCGAACGTTGGGAGAAGATGCTGGATGGTACATACCCAGAACGTGGAGCTGTGGTCCGATTAAAAACAGACATGGCACATCCAGATCCTGCATTAAGAGACCCGGTCATGTTACGAATTTCTGAAAAAGAACATCCACGTGTTGGCACAAAATATAGAGTCTGGCCACTATTGGAATTTTCGTGGGGCATCGATGACCATGAATTTGGAATTAGCCACATTATTCGAGGAAAAGATCTACGAAAGGAAGGAATTATCGAGAATATGATTTGGGATATCTATGGCTGGAAAAAGCCACAGATCATACTCTATGGTCGAATGCGAATTAAAGATCTCTCACTAAGTAAAAGCAAATCGGCAGAAAAAGTACGAACAGGAGAATATCAAGGCTGGTCTGATCCACGAACATGGAGCCTACAATCATTGAAGAGAAGAGGAATTAAACCAGAAGCAATAAGACAAGCATTACTTGATATTGGATTAAGTGCTGTAGATGTTACGTTTTCACCAGAGCAAATATACTCAATAAACAGAGCTCTAATAGATCCAGTAGCCAATAGATACTTTATGGTACATGATCCCGTAGAATTAAAGATCATCGGAGCTCCTGAGGACATAGTAGAATCGCATCCACCAATACATCCAGACTTTCCAGAACGAGGAACAAGAACAATACCATTATTCAGAGAGAATGCGGATTTGTTCATTAACATACAGAGGAGAGATGCAGAGAAACTTCAAGGAAAAATTGTACGCCTGAAGGACCTTATGAATATAGAACTAAAATCATTTAGCAATGGAAAAGGAGAGGCAAAATATCATAGTCGAACCATAGATGATGCCAGAAAACATAATGCACGCATAATTCAATGGGTACCAAGGAAATCTGCAGAGCCAGTAAAAATTCTAATGGTTGATGGAACATATGAAGATGGAATCGCCGAGCCAGATATTAGGAATGTAAAAGTTGGAGACATAATTCAATTCGAAAGATTTGCGTTTTGTAAAGTTGAAAAGATAGAGGATACAATTGAGTTTATATGGACGCACAGATAGCCCTTCTTTTTTTATTTTTTAAAATCAAAAATAGGAAAAACTATGAAAAGGTGAACTTATTTATAAGAAGCACCAAAAAATATATACAGTTCTTTAACCATAAAACAATAGACCACAAGGGTTTTATTTGATGATATCAACAAATCACAAGAAGTTATTTGTGTATTTAGGAGCTGATATTATGTTTCAGGCTGACCCTAAAACGTCTTCCATAGTAGGAAGAGAAAAAGTAACTGAAGAATTAAAGAAAATATTCGAAGAAACCCTCCAGGGACAGCTGCGAGTTGTATTGGTTAGAGGAGAAGCGGGAATCGGTAAGACAGTTGTTCTTAACAAGTTGATTGAAGATTTAAAGGATAAGGCTTTCATAATCAGAGTAAAAGCACAATTAAAAGCACACAAAGTAAGATATTCAGGGATTATTGATATGTTTGACATTCTTCAAGAAAATGAAGAGATTATGAAAGCATTAGAAAACTCATATCAAAATAAACCAGATAATCCATTAGAAAAGGTAAAAGCAGTATTTAGTGGCGAATTAGAAATTGATCATGAGGATTTAATTGCCTTAATAAATAGAGTACTTACAAGAATTGCAGAGATAAAACCACTCGTTCTCATTTTTGAAGATATCCAAGCAGCAGGTGCAGATACATTAGACACACTATTATACATACTAAGAGAATCAAAACAGAGACGAATCTTGTTTATAGGTTCACAGATTCCTGAGGAACTTATCACAGCTAAGGGTTCAAAGGCGGAAGCTGCATTAAAGAACATTCAACAAATCGCAAAAATAATTGATCTATCTCCCCTAACAAAAGAAGAAACAAAGCAAACAATAGAAGAGATGACGAAAAGTAAAGTTTCTGATGTGTTCATTGATTTTATATATAGTCACACGCGAGGAAACCCATATTTTGTACTAGCACTTATGAGCACATTAGATAAAAATGGATATATCACAGAATCAAATGGAACACTATCACTCAAAGAAGGATATGAAAATATAGATGTACCCGATGAAGTAAGAGAGTTAATCTTAAGACGATTCAATAGACTCGCCCAAGAAGATAAAGATCTGTTGATTCGCGCAGCAAAAGTGGGTGATACCTTCTCGTACAAAGATATCGCACCAGACAATCCAAAAGAAAAATTAGAGATACTCGAACATCTAAGACGATTAGAAGAAGCCGGATTCATCAAACCAGTCGGAGTAAATTATGAATTCAGCTACAAAGCTATTAGAAAAACGTTACAAAATATGGACTAAAAATTGAATCTTTTTGCTTTTTTATATTTCAATTTTTTTATTTTTCTGCCATTTTTGCTATGAAATAATTTAGATTAGGCAAATTTATATAGAATGATTACAAATTGTAACAAGGTGTCAATCTTGAAAGATAAAAAAGCTCTTGATGACATTGATAAAGCCATAATTGCAGCAATGGCAGAAAACGCGAGAATTAGTTTTACAGAAATTGGGGAAAAAATAGGTTTATCACACGTTTCAATAAGAGAACGATTCTTGAAATTAATAAAGTCAGGAGCAATAAAAACGGTTTCAGCTATAAATCCGGAAATATTGGGATTAGAACTCGCATACATTTTGCTAAAAACAGATGGAATCACAACAACACGAAAAATAGTTGAGAAATACAAAAACTGCCCGAGGATATTAAAGATCAGTACAGTTATGGGTGAATATGATATAGTAGCTTTGGTATATTCAGAAGATAAAAAACAATTAGAAATCACTATTGGAAATTGCATAATGAAGGAATCACAAGGGATTAAGCAAAGAAGTGTATTGACTATTGGACAACATGTAGAACCACATTTTGTACATATTCGTCCAATAGACAAATTGGTAGGAAAAGAAAAAATGTGCAATATGGATTGTGAGCATTGCGAAGAATATATTCATGGTTCATGCTATGGGTGCCCAGCATCAAAGTTATATAGAGGCCCGTTCAAATTTACAATAGAAATAAATACTAAGAAGTAAAAAGAAAATATGAAAAAAGTTAACTCTTATATACGGTAGATTTAATAAATATTAAAGTATAAAATAAGTATAAAGAGGGATTTCAGAGAGAAACAGAAACTATCGTAAATAAATTTGGAGGCCAATATGTGGAAACTCGTAATACATATTTATTCAAGGTTTGCTTTCTAGGAGAAGGCAAAGTTGGAAAAACTAGTCTAGTCAGTAGATTCGTTTATGATAGTTTCAGTCAAGACTATTTGAAAACTTTGGGAACCAACATTCACGTTAAACACGTACAAGTAAAAAATTTAACCGTAAAATTAGTTATTTGGGATATTGCAGGACAACAAGGTTTTAGAAATTTAAGAAGAGCATATTATCAGAATGCAGCGGGTGCATTTTTTGTTTTTGATACAACTAAACCAGAAACATTAGATACGATCGATGATTGGTTAAATGTATTATATGAGGTCAATTCAAAAATACCGGTCATACTAATAGAGAACAAAATTGATTTACCATCAAACACTAACCCGGAAAATGTAAAGAAAGTGGTAGAAAAATATGACCTTGAATATGTAAGAGCATCCGCAAAAAATGCAATTGGTGTTGAAGAAGCATTCCAAAAACTTGTAGAACGTATTTTAGAAAAAGTCCGACAGAAATCATTATTGTGAATTTACAAAATCAAGACCCTTTTTAGTTAATCTGAGTGTTTGTTGATTATTAGATTCGCATTCTTCCTTTGAAATTTTGCAAATTTTATGAAATGGACATATTTCACATGACGTCCCATCAGGTATTTTGTTAACCTCAATATATCCCTTGCGTTGCAGATCTGTGAGCATCAAATCTAATAATTCAACAGAGATATTCATTTCTTTTGCCAAAATAGAACGACTAGATATACCATTTTTTTGTATTAATTGTAATAATTTCTTTATCATATGTATTAGCAAACAAAAACACAATATATTACTTTCGTCATGATAAAAAATAAGCAATAAAACAATTAAACGGGGGGTTAGTCCCCCAAATTAGTAAACTTCTCTTGGACTCTTTGTAAGAATGTCGGGCAGATTACCACCTTCGCCCTCCACTACGAATTCGAACCCAATTCCTACGCGTCCACCACTGGATGGATGATAACCGGTTTTGACAAAACCACGTGCTTGTCGCTCGGCTGCACGACGCTGAATCATTGATGCCCCATGTGGGACATAGAGAATCATTTTCTTTGCAGCTTCATCAATTGTAAGAGTAATTTTATTTGAATTTGCTTGATTCACTTCATGGAATTGAGATCCTTCGTATTCAAGAATAATCATGTTACTCACCATTTTCGTTTATATTAAAAATATTGAAAGAACTACTATAAAAATGCAACGCGTAAGCCTACCAACATACACCTCACATAGGAATTCTATGTTCTCTGACAAACCCCCACATCGAGATACGAGTGTGCGTATAGGCTACCTTGAGATAGCCATTTCGCACATATACTCGCGGCACCCCAATGAGGGAGCTTGTGAATCGCTTCAATTTGAGGACCTTTTTGGATGCGAATAGATTCGCAACCCATTCTAAATCCTCAAATTACTTAATTTATTTGATAAGTTCAGACTTTTATTAACTTTTTGATAATTTATTGCAACCTACAAAACAACAAGTTCCTTGTAGCCATCTTATTTCAAAAAAGTAAAAATAAAGAAAAATAAGGAGATTCACTAAATTATTAACAATCCATTTAAGATTGCAATAAAAACTAGGACAACACATGTTCCAATTGGGAGAACAAAATTATCTAGACCCTTTGGAGAAATAAACTCAAGAATTGCAGCAACTATGATCGCAATTATCGAATAGAAGAATAATAATTGCCACGTGAGGATTCCATAATTATAAATTCCGAAGAACCAGCCAGCAAATATTGCACCAATAAATCCAAATAAAATTAAACCCATTGTGCCTTCAAGCGTTCGCTTTGAACCATTAATGATCCATTCATGTTTGCCATATTTTATTCCAATTGGAGCAGCAAGACCGTCACCAAAATACATAATTTGAAGCGGAATTGCAGCAAGAAAATAATATTGAGTTTTATCGAGCAATGTAAAGATTGAAACTAACAGCGTAATCGAAATCGAATAAATGAAAGGACCTTTTAGTAAGCCTTGCTCAATTTCTTCAGGTCGAGCCATAGCTGAAAACGCAGACGAAAAACGATTTGAATTGGCTAATCCAAGAATTATTACGAAGATCAATGCGACAAAAATAGCCATCCATGGATGTGTATAATATGGAATTGAAAAAGTAGCCATACCGGCGAAGATATGAATTATTTTTCTAGTGAATCCTGTATCTAAATTGGCTTTTCGCTTAAGCAAATCACCAATAATTATTACAAGTCCAGCATATCCAACTGCAATCATGAAGACAATAAAGTCATTCATATCTGGAAATTCTAATATCATTGTATTTCACCATTTTATATTAAATTCGGATACTAATGGCATACTTATTGCGATAAGCTTTGGATATTCTGAGTATATATGTATGGAAATATAGCCATTTCGTACATATATACGCACTATACCAGCAGCAGGAGATCTCTATTAACATGGATCTTTTGTGTGTCTATTGGGACATACAAATTTTCATTTTTGAATCTGTTATTGAAGAATCGGCTCTAACACTTCGTCATACGAGAATCTGCCATTGCCTAAGGTTTGCTTAATATCTATGAACAAACTCAGAGACATCTTAAAGTTGATACTGTTATTTATAATATACTTCGCCCATTGCATTCATAAACTGTACACAGCCATTTATGAACATTTCGGCAAAAACATCATTCTCTTCAAAAGGTTTCGATCACGCTATGCTTATGCAATAAAAAATACTTATTATAAGAACAAATGGAGATCCTGATACTTTCCACATTGAGATACGAGAATTTTGCGTATAGACTACCTTATGATAATCATTCACGAATATATTCGCGATATTACAGTGAGGGATCTTGATAATCACTCCAATTTGAGGACCTTTTGGATGCGAAATATCAAACTCGTAACCTATTCTAAGTCCTCAAAGTACATATTCTATTTTATATGCTTTTATGAACGTTTAGGCGATTTATTACCGCTATAAAAAGCATACTTTCTACATATACTTATGCAATAATTCAATCCTTAACTTCATTGGATTTCATGCCTGATGCTTCTTCTAATGCTCTGATAGCATTTTCAACTGCATCTTTTGCTTCTTCAAGTGTAGACTGTCTTGAAGAGACCCAAACACGTAATGTTTGTACGGTACCATAAACTTTAGGCATTGACTTAATATATGCGCGAGGCTCTTTTTTCATTGCAACCTTTTCGAATTTTGAAAAACCTGTCTCATCAATTGTAGGAAATTCTACTATTTTTTGATAATAGACGCCCTCTGAATTTTCTTTTACCCAGGGTACAACAGACTCTTCAAAAATACTTTTCATCTCACCGGGCACTCCGGGAAGAATGAAAAACGTTGTTTTACCAATTGTTATTTGAACTCCTGGAGCTCCACCAACTTTATTGTCAAGTGGAATAGAACCTGCAGGGATCCGAGCCATCTTTGTTCGCGATTCCGTCATGTCAGGACTATCGAGAAGCCCTTGTTCATAGAATTTTCGATATTGCCTTTTTACAATTTCATATGCTTTAGGATCAATCTCTAATTCTAAATTAAATGCCTCGGCAAATCCTTGTAATGTCATATCATCATGAGTTGGACCTAAGCCACCTGTAGAAATGACTAAATCAAATTGCTTATCTTTTAACCAATTAAACCAATATTTTTGCTCAGATAGATCATCGCGAATAGTTAATTCAATATCGACTATGACACCGAGAGCAGTTAAACGCCTCGCTAGCCATGCCGAATTGGTATTTACAATTATGCCTTCAAGAATTTCATTTCCAATTGTTAGCAATGCCGCCTTCATTTTTACCATCATTCCAAGTCAAAGAGTTCCAATTCTTTCTTTAAGGATGCTGCAAATTCTTTTAATGACTTTATACGTTCTTCTCCTGCCTTGCGTGCATAACTAGTGTTAAACGAACGTACAATTTTTTCAGCCAATGGAATAAATTTAATCAAGTTCTCCATAACACCCAATATGCTCTGGCCCGGAAATAGAATTGGCTGTAACATAACACTGTGCACGATACCAATAGCGCCAATCTTTACAAGCTTATCTGCATCCCAAACAATAGCTGCTTCCAGAGGCTCTACCTTATTATAATTAATAAGACCTGCATGTTTTTCAATCGCATCAATTACCGCAGGAATTTTTTCTTCCGGAAATTTTATATCTCGCAGTATCTCTTCAGCAATTTTTGCACTTTTGTCAGCATGCTTTTCTACGGGATAAACGGCACTGGGTTTTGCAATATCGTGCAACCATGCCGCAGCAACAACGATTTCTTCATCTGCACCAGTCAGTTTAGCTAGTCTATGCGCAGTTCGTACAACCCGTAATACGTGATCAAAGCGATAATCAAATAAGGGAACATCTGATTCGGCTGATTTTTTCCGCCATTCTTCTAATGATGCAACACTTGTTCGTTTTCTAAGAATAGCCGATAATTCTTGATTTAGCTTCTGAATATCCATGAAATTCACCTCATAGCCCATAAAATTCCTTGGCATTTTGTGTAGTGATCTCCGCAACAGCTTCAACATCTAGATTTTTAATTTCTGCGATTTTTCTCATAGAAATTTCAACATTTAAAGGTGTGTTTCGTACCCTTGGCTCTGGACCGAGAACTGGAGAATCCGTTTCAAGAAACATTTGCTCAATCGGGACAACTTTAGCTAATTTGACTTTTTGCTGAGAACGTACAATTGAAGGAGGAATACTAAAGTAATATCCAAGTTCCACACCTTTTAATGCATGCTTGGCACGACCATCAAATGCATGCATATGAACACGTTCAGCTTTTTCTTCAGCCAATACTTCAATAGCATAATGCCCCGCAGAACGAGAATGAATAGATAGTGGTAGATCTAGTTCTTTTGCGAGCGCAATGAATTTTCGAAATGATTCTCGTTGAGCAGATTTATCACTTTCTTCACGTTGATACCAGAAATCAAGCCCGACTTCGCCGACCCCAACAATTTCACTATGATGAGAACGAATCAGGTCAATAGTTGCATCAGTTTCTTTATAGTCAGGAGGCGATAATCCAATAGTTGCATATACACCATCGTAGAGTTTTGCAATTTCTAATGCTCTCTTCCCACCTTCTACACCGAGTCCTGAAGAGATCATGCAAATGCCTTTAGATATTGCTTCTGAAATCACTTTATCAACATCATTAATAAATGCATCATCTTCCAAATGACAGTGTGTATCAACCAATCTACAATTCATCTTTTATTTACACCAAATAATACTTTGCTACTTATACTAAATTAACATGTTGTTTCATGCGTAATTGGTTCTACACCGAGAACATACAAACTCGGGAAAAATTTGTCGTCCTTGAAATCAATAATTATTTCATTCATATCCTTAATGAATTCAAAAGCATCAGGATGTATGAAGACATTAACTCCCGAAACGGTAATTTGAATTAATTCATCAAAGTTGAAATTCATAAGTTCTCTTTTAATTGAAACTACTAATTCATCATATGCAAGAAAACAACCTGAAATTGAACGCTTCCATAATATAATCTCGTTCGATTTTGAATGCTTTTTAATATATTCCATAGCATTGGGAGTTATTACTATGTTCATAATTTGATGCTTTTTTATCAAATCTTATCAAATCCCATAGCTTTTTCATGAAAATTAATTTTTCTATTTATTAATATTTTTTATGAAAAATGATAAATATCGGTTTTTACATACTTTATGGATTGGGAGGATGGATTGATGAATTTAGAGAAAGATACGGGACTATCTAAAGAAATAATATATACAAAATATGATTTCATATTTAAAAAAATAAAACTTGGGTACAGTGTAAAATATACTTTTCTCGCAATCGTAATATTTGTTTTTGTTCAATTTTCAACGGCATATATTGCAGCGGGTTATGATGCAATTAAATCAAACTATGCACAGATGATACAAATCATTGCAGATCCATTTGGCGCATGGATAATAAGTACGAGTATTGATAATTTTGAGAAAATGTTTGGACTAAATGGAAAAATCGATCCAAAAAGTTACATATTACTCAAAAACATCTTTAAAGATAATGAGACATTTCAAAAATATCGTTATGAAACCGTAAATAGAATATATACACGTAAAAATGTCATATTCGGCGCAATTATGTCGATTATAATCAATTCATATTGGACATACAACTTTTTTGTACTTCATGTTCCGTATAATCTGGATCCAACAATAGTAACGATATACAATCCAACAGCTGCCCTGATTTCAATTATCACAGACCGTGTTCTTTTCCTGTTGTTCCATCTATTAGTCTGGACAGCTTTGTCAATATTATTCAGATTCATGTATTCAATCTGGAAATTAGGTGATGAATCCCTGTATAGATTTCCAAATTACGTCAAACTTCTTAAAGAACGCGCAATAGATATTGCAAAAGGAGGAGTAAATAGCGAAGAACTCGAATTAATAAAAAATGAGAGTGTATCCCTTAGAAAACTTAAGGCTAGCTTTAGTGCATTATCAAAATATACATATAGCATTGCCATTAAGATCTCATCAGTTTCAATTCTGGTTGCAGCATTCTTGATATATAGTGGATATTTAACAGGCATATTCAATCCAATTAATTTTATGTACCTATTCGTAATTGCAATAATGGCTTTTTCAGTTCTCTTATTACCAGTCGGAAGTGTATGGAAAATCATTAATATAGCTAAAAATGAAACATTAGATGCAATAAATACAATATTAGATATGATCCAATTTTATCAATTTGATACAATTATCACACATGTTTTTGAAACAAATTTTGATACCCCAGATTATACAAACGATTATATAACAGTCAAGAATATTGGAAACGAAATTGCAGCAGTTTCAAGTTCACCAATTTCTATGAATCAATTCATGAGTGTCTTAGCTGCCACTGTGTTACCCATAATATCCGTAATTGCAAATACATTATTAAAAGCGATTTTTGGTATTGAAATAGGATAAGGGAGGTGAAAATTTGAAAAGCTACAAGATAATGCAGCTACGCATGGTCGTTATGGCATTCATAGCATTTATCGTTGCATATATTGTTTCACCCCTAATATTTAAGGATAAAGTAGATTGGTTATTCTTAGCAATCACATCAGCCTTTGGAGGAGCACTTCTTGCTATATTAATTGAGCCAGATGAAAAACAGGAGGACTGGAGAAATAAATGAATTCTTTTAAAAAATACCTTGATAATGGGGCTACATTATTTATATTAAGATCACCATTTTTAGACTACAAGATTCTAACGCTGTACATATTAATACTAAACACTATTATCGGAGCAATAATGCAAATTGAAGGATATAGTATCTTTGATTACCCATTCAACATAATAAACATCACAACTACTGTTCTGGTATATATCGCACTTTTGGCAATTAAGACATTATTTCCAAAAGCACTTGACTTGTTTGGATATGGAGATCCAGATAGTAAATACTACAAAATAATGAAAAGCATTATTAAAGATGAAAAAGATATTGATATTATAAGAAATGATATTAAAACCCATTTATTTAACTACAAGGATTTAAAATATGGACTTTTGATGGGAATTGCAATATATGGAATATATAATTACCAATTAATTTTGGGTCTTAATTCTTATATGTTCTATGGTAAATATCTGATCCACTTTCCATTTAACATAATTGTATTTATCCTCGACCAAACATACTTTGGGCTTATAATACTTCATGGTTCTGCAGCAGTTTATTCAGCAATTTATATTATGACTATGATCAATAAAGCAATAAAGAAAGAAAATCTCAAAATATGGCATTTAAATACGTTATTGAAAAACGAAATACTATATGCTACTAGCGACAAACCCAACATAGAGAAATTACACGAAACAATTGAACACATGGAACCCTTCCATAGGTTTAGAGAAAATATAGAAGAAATCACGAAAATACCACTAATATTAACATATGCAATTCTAGGGATTACAATCACATTCTCCGGCGTTATTGTTATATATGCCATATTAAACAATACAAAATTGCAAGGTACAGATTATTTTGCATTATCCATACTTACACTTTTTGCCTTAATTTCCTTAATAATTTCAACAAAAACAATATGGAAATCTATGCGAAATGTGAAACGCTCTTTCCTTGATATATTTGAACTTGTATATGACGAGTTAGAACAAAAATACATGCTCCTAATGGCAATGGGACGAAGCCAAAAAGTTGAGGAAACCAAAGCGATATTGAATAAGGATATGGAAATTTTGAATTCAATGATTTCAGAAGTAAAGGCATATAAAACATTCCCAATCACTACGAGCACGCTCTTAAAAATAGTTACATCGTCGCTTATTCCAATAATATCAATAATCATTAAAACGTATATGCAATAGTATTTTATCTTCTTTTTTTTAGTATAAATCAAAATAATATTAAGTAGGTTATGAATATCATTGACCTAGGAGATGAGTCTCATGAGCAATGTAGGAGAAATTTTGACCAGATTAATTGATGCTCCAAGTGTATCTGGTTATGAAATACCCGCAAGGAAAGTGTTTATTTCAGAAGCAAAAGATTATGCAGATGAGATTTTTTCAGATGTTATGGGAAATACGTATGCCGTTGTAAAGACAGGCTCGGATAAAAAAATCATGATTGCAGCACATATTGATCAAGTTGGTATGATGGTAAAAGGATTTACATCTTCTGGAGATATTATGATAACCACAAGAGGCTTTTCAGCAAAAGCATTACTATCACAAAAAGTAATTATCCATACTTCAAAAGGTCCAATAAAGGGTGTTATTGGTGGTAAACCTCCCCACCTTGATAAAGATGAAAAACTACCAAAAGTTAAAGATCTTGTTGTAGATATTGGTGCAGTAGATAAAAAAGATATTGAAGATTTAGGAATTACAATTGGAGACCCTATTTCTATAGACGCACATATTGATGAGTTAGGCGTGAAAGGCAGCGTAGCAGGTCCAGCTTTAGATGACAAAGCATGTGTTACTGCAATGCTATATGCACTACAAAACATTGACAAGAAGAAACTAAAAGCCGATGTATACTTTGTTGCAACTACCCAAGAAGAAGTTGGACTAAGAGGCGCAACTGTAGCAGCAAAACGTCTTGAACCCGACTTAGGAATCGCCTTAGATGTTACCTTTGGCATATCAAATCAGACTACTGCAAAAGATATTGGAGAAATAAAACTGGGTGCAGGCCCCGTAATTGGCATCGGACAAAACTTCTTCAAACCATTCGTGGATAAAATAATAAAAATCGCCAAAGAAAAGAAAATAGATCATCAACTCGAACCAGTATTCGGTTCATCTGGAACTGACGCTTGGGCAATACAAGTAGCAGGAAAAGGAGTAATAACGGCCCTATTGTCAATACCAATAAGATATATGCATAGCCCCGTAGAGCTTGGAAAACTCGCAGATATTGAAAACACCGGAAAATTACTTGCATACGTCTTAGAAGAAACAGATCCTGCAGAGTTTACTTTTGATATATAATCAAAAAAAGTTTGAAAGATGAGGAGAAAAGCCCACGCGCATCCTATCCTTCAAGATGTGCAAGGGCAGTCTCCTCTAATGTTTGTACGAACCAATCCACGTCCAATGCGTATAGTCCTTCGCCTTTCTTGTATATAATTACACTTCCATCAGCGTCAATTGTAGTCGTCAATATTTGACCCGAGGGAAACTCAAATGCACCACGAAATCGGGAAATCTTTCCCTTCTGGCGTCGTGTAAATACACCAATTTCAGGTGCGTTACGAACAGATTCTCCGCTAATTTCAATAGCTCGCAAATATGGATTTTCCATATCCGTAATCAAAACAGATCCAATAGTGTTTGCTTTCTTATACAGTTCTGCCATTCCACCATTATTGAAACCTAGAGAGTTTATCTTCATATTGAAGATCTTCTCTAATGTATAAATCGCACGCTTTGCTACCCTCTTTGAACCACGTACCTCAATAGTACGAGTCTCTGGCTTGATAATAACAGTACCTTTCTCCTGTGCCATGTAGGTCATGGGCATTATGTTCCCATATGAATCGAGCCCAGATACATGAACTGGAAAACTAATAATAAATTCGGCAGATACACGGTCAGGCTGTTGAGATGCAGATATGAATCCCTCATCACCTAATGCAGATTTAATTTTACTCATCACTTGTGAAACGGTAAGATCTTTCTCAAAATAATACATCCTAAATGAAAGACTCAATCCCCTGAGCCTTAATAGATCTTTCTTGGCTAATTTCTTACCTTGGGTTTGAGGACGCTTGGACGTGGTCGGTCGGTCTTTTTTAATGCTCATAACGCATCACTTAATTTATTTTTTAACTAATTAACCTTTATTTCTATTGGAAATATTCTCATAAAAATAAATAAAAGTAAGTATTCTTCACGTATTGCATATATAATAAGGAAATAATATACTGAGACGTCTGATTAAGCCTGTCACAATAAATTAAAAAAGAAACATAAAGATTATAGAACTGGCGATTAGAAAAATGAAAATAGCTATAGTACTTGGAAAAGGTGGGCATACACGGCAGGGAATTAAGCTTGCAGAATCTTTGAAAGATTACGTAGAGTTAGTATATATAATGTCCAAGACAAATGAACTTGGAGAGAAGAAGATTCGGAATAAAAAACTCCCCGGTACGATCATTCATGTAGATTCACCTCGTGATGATCCTCATGCAAGCAAGATTAAATCGGCATATAGAACTATAAAGACATTTTTTGTTATGCTAAATTTACTTAGAAAGCACAAAATTGCTGCTGTTGCGAGTCCGGGAAGTGGACTAACTGTACCGGTATTTTTTGCTGCAAAGGTTCTTGGGCTATATACCTTTTATATAGAAAGCCTTAGTAGAATTAAAGAACTGTCGATGACAGGAAAAATAATGTATGGCCGAACGGATCTCTTTTTTGTACAATGGAAAGAACTTGCTAAGAAATATCCAAAGGCAATTTATCGGGGTAAGTTAATATGATCTTTGTTACAGTTGGAACATATAAATTTGATAAATTAGTCAAAGCCGTTGATGAACTAGTTGAAAAAGGAAAAATCAAGGATGAGGTATTTGCCCAAATTGGCATTGGAGAGTATATTCCTAAGAATTTTGGATATGTGAGATTAGTTCCAAGTTTAGAACCATATTATGAAAAAGCAAATATCATAATTGCTTCTGCGGGCTCAGGAACGATATTTGAGAATATACAAAAGGGCCGAAAACTAATAGTAGTTACAAATAAAGATCTGCTTGATGCACATCAAGACCAATTGGCAGAATATATGGATACAAATGGATATCTAATTTGGTGTAAAGACCTTTCACAATTAGATAAAGCAATCGTGCGTGCAAAGAGATTTACGCCGAAAGTATATCAAAAAGACCCAACAACAATACATCTTGAAATTTTAAAATACATAAAAGAAAAAAATAGAATATAGTGTATTTACATAAGATTCTCTTACTTAAATACACATTAAAAATCAATTTCGAGATTATCAAAAATTTATAAATATCCTTTTTTATGATATGGGTTTTAAAAATAGCATTGATCATATCGCGAAAAAATCAATAAACAAAAGAGAAGATGATGCACAACGTATGCGCATCATCTAGTGGGGCTGATCTATCCTCCTTTCATTCAGTTTTCGTTGAGATTATAGTCTCCGTCGCTTGCACATACCAGCGGGTTTTATCTCTAAAAATGGGCCAAAATTTAATGAAATCATTCATAGTTTCGGCTTCAAGAACGAGATATCCATTCCACTGGGTACCCCAAGCGTGTTTATATTCTCCGACCAATTTTATATTTCCCGGTAAATTATTTCTAAACTCCTTCCAAAAGTTTCTTGCCTTCTTTTCTTCCTCCTCATTTAGTTGCTTAAATTTATAGAAGACAAGAAATCCGTACGTCATGATAATTACCTCATTATTAGAAATAAATATGTCATATACAAATATAAATTTTTACAAAAATTTTGAGATAAAAAAGTGTACATCAAATATTTCTTTTACATATATAAACGATTACAGATTTTCAGAAATAATATAATAACAAATCATAAAAGATGTTTTTTAAAAGTATTAACTATTATGTCAAGCAGTGATAATCTCTTACTTTATGTCAAAAATGTATCGAAGGATTATTATAAAGACGGCAAAGTATTTCATATTTTAAACAACGTAAATTTACAGCTAGAAAAAGGCCGTTCAATATCGATCATGGGTCCATCTGGCTCAGGTAAAACAACACTTCTAAATATAATTGGAACTCTTGACAGACCCACTTCAGGTGAAGTTTTTATTGATAATAAGAATATAACCACCATGTCAGAAAATGCACTTGCAAGTATAAGACTATGGGATATTGGCTTTGTTTTTCAATTCTATAATTTAGTTCCAGTAATGACGGCTTTAGAAAATGTAATGCTTCCCATGCAAATTGCAGGAATTGATAAAGAAAAACGATTACAACGCGCACAAGAGCTTTTGGAGCGGGTGAATTTACAAGAACGAATGGATCACTATCCCAACGAATTATCTGGAGGCGAACAACAACGCGTAGCAATTGCGAGAGCTTTAGCTAACAAGCCGAAAATTATTCTTGCAGATGAACCCACGGCAGATTTGGACCCTTCGACTGCAAAAGTCATTATGGATCTTTTAATCAAGGAAACAAAATATGAAGGCGGCTCACTTGTTGTTGTAACGCACGATCCAAAAATAGGAAAGATGATGGATGAAATGTATTTAATTTCGGATATACAAAAAAGAAAAGAAAAATAGTGATGCCTAATTAGATAACATTTTTCTTAATTGTTTTGCTGGGATCTGTGAATGTTTCATATAATGCGAGTAGTTCAGGAGATTCAATGGGAATGTTGTATTTTCTACAACTCTCAACAAAAGAAATTATTGCCGGCGTGATTTTTTCAGTACCACTATGAATAGTTTCTGCTAAGAATCGCTCGATATAATGTTGAAGACGACTGTGAAAGACATCAATCTGTCCCAGTTTTTTTAAGGCATCTAATTCTTCAGCGATTGATTTTCCTAACATATAATAATTTTCGTTATGCTCATAATAGGTCTCAATAATCAAATACAGTGATAGTAATAATAACGCCTGCTTTGCTTTTAGTTCATCGCTTCCATTCTTTTTCTTATGAGCTATTCGTCGCGCTTCAGCAAGGCATTGTTTTGCCTTTTTATCATTCAATTTAGAAGCATACTTTATTCTTAGCGAATGCCACTGCTCATCAGATTCCGATATATTTCCAAATACATCAAATAACTCAATTAGATCATAAGGACCCACCAAGGTTACGGTACGTTCGCCAGTCCTTGTACGACGGAGAGGAGAGTGTATGCTCACGATTTTGTGCCCCTATTATTTATTTAACATAATAAATTATAATGCAGTTATAAAGTGAAAAAAATAATATATAAGGGTTTATTGGTTAGAGAGAAAATACATGAATACATCATTCTATTTCATTTGAAGCAAAACTTCAGCGACATCTTCAGCTGAGAACCCGATTATAGAAACGCCTCTGGAAATTATGCGATTTATTCTCTCTAAAATATCGTTTTTATTTAAAGGACAGCCATAAAGTGATTTCTCGATTTCTTCAATTGCGTCTTCAGGGTGTACAAAAAAATCGCCTAAGATCATAACTTTATCAATTTTGCCATCTTGAATTTCAGCTTTTATACGAAGGAGTTTCCCACCAGGAACTTTATAATCGATCATCTGCATTAGTTTCATCTCCTAAAATTCCAATCATGATTCTGATATCGTTCCGCAGCAATTTTTTCAGCCAACTTTAGTTCATAAGAGGTCAATCCATCCTCAACAAGATCTATAGATAACGCTTCTTGGAATGATTTACGCAATTGTTTTGCAACATGCTCAAGAGGTAACATTTTACCGAGTTCATGTCTAATCGAAGTAACTCGTTTTCTAACTAATTTTATCTTTTTATCTCGTATCTTCTCATCTGGAACCTTAAGTAGAGAAAACATCGTTTCCGGATCAAAATCAACTAGCACAGTACCATGCTGGAGCAAAACACCCTTTCGCCTTGTCTGAGCATTCCCGGAGATTTTCTTACCATTCACAATAACATCATTTATCGGACTGAATTCTGCATGTATTCCAAGTGATTTCAAGCCTTCAATTATTCCACTACATATTATTTTATATGATTCAAGAATATCAGAAGGTGCTAGTCTGTGACCTAAAGGTACAGCAATGCTATATGTTACTTCGCCCTTTTTGTCATGATATACAGCACCGCCACCAGTTATACGACGTACAACATCAACACCAAGCTCTTTACATTTTTCAACATCGACTTCATCAGTCATACTTTGAAATGTTCCAATTGAAATTGCAGATGGTTCCCAACGATAAAATCGCAGAGTTGGAAGTACTGTTCCTTCAGATACAGCAATCATAATTGCTTCATCAATAGCCATATTTTTGAAGGCATTATTAACTGAGAATGGTATTAAACGAAATCTGTCCAATCTTATCACCATTTATTTTGATTTCTAAATCATTAATCGCCTTATTAATTTCGTCTTTAGAAAGACGACGATGATAATTATACATAGGACCAAGCGGACGCTCGTTATAATATGGGCGATTACAGCCGGGGCAGCCAGATACTCGAAACGGTTGGCCAACTTTTAACGCGTGATACAATTTTTCAAGGTTAATATCGATATTCGCAATCTTTCCATTTGTGAAGGAAATGTTAGAATATGAAATATATTTTCGTTCAAGCAGGTAGCGAATTAGTTGGATCCGCCGATAGCTTCCAAGGTCGGGCTGAGACATTTTTTCAAGAGCAGTCCCTCTTATTGGAGTAAATGCAAAAAGAGCTACACGAACTCCTTTATTGTACATTTGATCAATTAGTTTAACAACATCTTGTTCAGTCTCGCCAAGTCCAACAATAATGTGTGTCGAAACATTATTTATGCCAAATACTTTTAATGCATCATCAATTGCTTTATTATGACTAGCCCAACGATATGGACTTCCGGTCTTAGAACCTTTTATTCGTTCGAAAACTTCCTCTGTCGCACCATCTAGAGGAATTGAAATATTCGTGGCTCCAGCTTCTTTTAGCCGTTTCATATCATCAATAGTGATCGCATGAATAGCGATGGAAATTGGTTTTTTTGTCTTTGCGCGAAGATTTGATATAATTTCAATACTATCCTCAATAACTGTCGGATAGTTAATAGTCTGAATACAAAATCGGCTGAACTTCTTATGTTTTTCTACGATTCTCTGAAGTACTATTGAGAAAGGATAATCAGGCCACGTAATCCGTGAAAGCATATCTGCGCGTCCATGACTCTCACGTGCCTGAGGACAAAACGCACAATTTGCCATGCATTTATTTTTTGTATAAGTCATAATGAACCCAGTAGAAAGTACATGAGGAAAAATTCCGGATTCTAGTTCTAGCATTATTGCAGTGCCTAAAGAGAGTCGGACACGCTCCAAATTTTACACCAAGAACTAAGATATAGAAATAATTAATATTTCTGTTGATATGGTCTCAATATCTAAAAAATAGGAAAAGAAAAACAGCAATTATGAGGTTCTTTTACCCAATATAAAGTCTTCAATCATGCGTTCTGCTTCTGATAATGTTGCTGTTTGTGGAGGATTCTTAAAACCATATGCGCATACAGACACTAATGGTCCGCCGATCTTTCGCTTGATTGCTAACTTTGCAGCTCTAATTGTATCTAGTAGTACTGCTGCAGCATTCGGGCCATCGGTTACATGAAATCTAATGTCTATGTCGATAGGAGCTCCACCAAACTGGAAACCTCTAAGATAGAAGTACGATTCACGGGCATTCCCAAGAAAGTCTACATAGTCAGATGACCCGGCTACAAGTGCAGCGTCATAAGGAACATCTTGTGCAATTGCTTTGCTTTTAATCTCCCTCTTTTTCAATCTCCATCGTACATGAGTATCAAGAGATTCTAAACCACCACCGACGTCTAACTGATAACTTGCATCAATTTTGACTCCACGCTTCACGAGAAGTTGAAGAATATCGCGATTTAAAACTGTAGAGCCTAGTTGATCTTGTAAATCATCACCTATCAATGGAAGTCGTGCAGCTTTATATTTCTCTGCGATTTCTTTGTTCGTTGCTATTTCAACAGGAGCGGCATTGATAAATCCTACACCTGCTTTAAGTGCCTCCTCAGCATAGAATAGCGAAGCTTTCTCAGCACCGCCTGGAACTAAGTTGATCAAAATCTCAGCACCGGATTTTTTCAGTTCCTCCGCAACATCAACAGGCTTTTCTGAAGAAATCTTAACAAGAACTTTAAGGTGCTCATCAATACCATCAAGCACAGGTGCCATTTTTACAGTAACACCAGTCTTGGGTACATCAGCAAATTTCATAACATTATTTGGCGCCGCAAAAATTGCTTCAGATAAATCTTTTCCAACTTTACCTTCCGCCACGTCAAATGCGGCTACAACTTCAATATCTTCAACATTATATCCTGCAAATTCATAGTGAATTAGTCCAAAGGAATCTTCAACAGATTTACCCTTATAATATTCAAGGCCTTGTACAAGGGCTGAAGCGGAATTTCCAATTCCAGCAAGAGCAATTTTAATTCTTGCCATTATTTCAATCTCCTTAACTATTATATAATCATAAAATAGTGGTCCTTTTTCACTTATATTCTTTTCTTTCGTTTCAATACAATAGAGAAAAAGAAGGTATTAAGATAGGAGTACTCTGATTGAATGATTTAGAGGAAATAGTTGTTATTAAGTATCAATAGCGCATAGTGTAGGGATTGAAAACAACAAAAACCGCACATACACCGAAATGATCTTCAGGAACGGTCATGGAGCGGGTTACGATTTTCATCTTTGGCTCATTGTTCTCTAGGACGGGTTCAACGCCACGTGCCTTAAGCATTTCAATAAGACGATCTGCAATTAACTCGCGCATTTCTGATTCTGGAAGATGTCCATATTCTTCCATAGCAACTGCTCCAAGAACATTGTGTTCTACATCGATCCAATACCAAGCAACTCCAATTCCACTACTAATAAATTCGCCAGAAGTTCCTTCGGATACAGATTTAATAACATACATAATTTCCTGCTCTGGGATTCGTAAGTAAGATTTATCATTCTCAAACTTGATTGATACAGGTTCAATACGATCCTTTGTATACTCCATGGGCACCCAAGTAGCACCATTAATAATGAGAACGTCGATCATTTTGGGAGGGGGAATTGATGAAACATAGACCAAATTTTGGTTTATCAAGCCGCACTCTTTTAGCGCATTATCAAATGCATTTAACATATGAGTTTTGCTTATTCCAGTTCCACTTACAATCCAAAATTCCATAGGCTTCATTGATTTTGCATCTCCATATCTTTTGTAATTGCGTCAATTGCGCCCAGAGCAGAATTTGCTGCATGCTGTAATCCCACACCTTTTCCTGCGGTATCTGTACCGACGATATATAGGCCTTTGATTGGCGTTCTAGGTCCAGGGCGGTCTAGAGAAGTCTGTCCAAGAATCAGAGCGGCTCGCGTAGCATAGGAATGTTGTATATGTTCCATCTCCGCATATTTCAAAATTTCCGGATGATATTTTTCTAATACTTCTTCTTTCAACAGTTCGGCTTTCTTTTTGGGATTTTCGCCTTTCTGTAATATAGTCGCAACGGCGACCAATTCCTTTCCCTCAGGAGCTCTACTGGGATCGTATGCACTCGTTGAGACAATCCATGCACTTGGACGAGGATACACAATAACACGGGATTTTCGATCATTCAATACTTTCTTCTTCAATCCAAACCATATAGTAAGCCCATAAGTAGGTCGCATATGACTATAGGATTTGAACCAGTTCATGGTCTCGGAATCAACACCATGAAGAAGCTTATATAGGCTCCATAATGGTACATTACTGACAACATAATTTGTAGGAATATATTCACCATTGACATGAATACCTACAACCTGATTGTCTTCAACATCGATTTGGGTTACTTTTGACTGTGTTTTTATTTCCCCATGAATTCCATCAACAATTCGTTCTAATAAGCCACCCATACCACCAATTACATAACCTTCATCATAATCGTTGGTTCCGAAGAGTATTTTCTTGATTGCCTTTAATTTTGGCTCATTTTTATCAGTATCTTTCAAAGTCATTAAAGATTCATAAGCTGAGGCTTCAGTTATCGGAACTCCCGTAGCGAGATATAATCCACTTTCAAGAATATCGCGAAGTACTTTATGAGTAATATTATGCTCATCCAAATATTGAGCGAATGTCTTATCTTTTTCATGCAACATTTTCTCATGAGTCATTGTTTTGATCTTTGCACCAATTTTCAGTAATTGGATACGCCCGGAAAAATCAACTAGCTTCCATTTTAATGCCTTGAAAACACTACTCGGCACAGTGTCTTCACGATCATAAACTCTAAAATACCAACCTTCATGAGGCACAAATTTTGGAATGCTCTTCAAATTATTACGCAGAAAACGAATGAAAGGACCAGAATTTATTCGAGTAATAACATGTAACCCTTCATCAACCCAATATCCATCAACATAATAACTGTAAAATCTACCACCAATATGTGAAGCCATTTCATAAATATCAGTTTTGATATTTCGATTCGCTAGACCTAATGCGGTTAATAGACCACCAGCTCCAGACCCGATTACTGATACCTTTTCAAATTTTGGCAACTAACTTCACCAATCTACTCATTCGTTATTACAAAATTTGTGGACTTTTTAATATTAATATAATGTTTTATCTATGATATTGAGGGCAAAAGTAACAATTTGAATTAGGATAACGGAAAACGACTCAAAAATAAGATTCCTTATAAGGAAATTTACGAATATATGGGTAATGGTATGGTGCGGGAAATGATTGTACTATGTTTTGATGTGAATTTAATAATTGCAGGTTTATTGGTAGGTTTTGGATTTGTCCGAAAGAAATTAATTGAAGATAGTGGTCCCATCACAAATATGAATAGTTCTGAGGAGATAATAAAAGAATATTTTAGAGAATGGGGAGGTTCAATTAAGAAAAATAAGGCAAATGCGTACGAGTTTGTACCTAAATATAGTAAAACAATAAAGTCTGGACTCTTATTCATAGATGGTTCATTCGGTATAGTAAATATTACAACGACAAATAGTTTTCATAGAATGATGAAGAAATATTTGCCTGTATGCAATTCAAGTGAAATATCTTTGAACATATATGATAAACGATACGAAGATCCACCGCGCAAATTTTACAAATATGAAATGAATATACAAAGTTCAGACACATTAAAAGTAAAGTCATCTTGTAAAGAATTTTTAGAATCTATTAACTATGGCATGATTGATTTTGTACTTAGCTCCACAAATGAATTTAGACATATAATAATAAATGTACGATCAAATGAAACAAAAGTGTATTTTAAAGCAGAATTCAACCGAAAATATATGTTTTCAGTAGAAAGATTAATAGAAGGAATATCACGGTCATTGTCAGAAAGTTATGAAAAATTATTGAAAGAACGCGGTGTGATTTTACCAGCTACACCAAGTTCAGAAGAAACAAAAACATCAGCCAAAAAACAAAACATAGAATATACACAAGAGATTTCAACCCATCAAAAAGATACGAAAGAATCTGTTGAACAAAAACAAAAAACTCAGAAATATCAAGAACCGAAAAAATTACAATATACAAGATTTTCAGAAATACCAAACATAAATGATGAGATCTTTTCAATAAAGATATATGGCAAAGTTCTACTAAGGCCCGATGAATCAAATTACGATGAAATTATTTTTAGCACCGATTTTGGAGCCTTAAGAACAATTACATTCAAAATGGATAATTCACAAATTATAGCAACTGCGAAAGGTATAGTGTCTAATATTCCAGAATTTATAATCAAATGTGTTCAACTTTCAGAGTTACCTGAATCAACATATATATCATCAATGGAAATAAAAAAGATCTTTCAGTGGCAGGGAACAAACGAAAAAGTAATTGAACGATTATCGAGTAGTTATTTAATACAAGACAATCTAAAAAATATTGCACCACTAATAAATCTAGAAATCATCTCAAAAAATAAAGAGATCAATATTAATCTAACAGTAATTGCAAAAGAAAGAGTCCTTGTTTCATCTTTCAACCTTATCAAGGAACTGTATTCACAAATAGATATGATGAGTATGATGCTATGAATATACGTACAGATGGTATCGATACGTGCATATAGTATCATAAAGTTTAAATAGAGTCGTGGTATTATTATAATCGTAGCATAATGAAAACCTAGCCTTCAAGATTGCTACCATTTGGAAGCACAGGGCTATTTATTTGCCTAAGCCTAGTCACCCGCGTTCCTCTCAAGTCTATTTTTAGCCTTGTGCTTCCGAAATCACTAATTTTTGAAAACTAAAATTTTAAGTACTGATTAGACCATGTAAAGTTGTATATTTGTGCGAGGGTGTGTCAAATGACAGTATACACAGATTATATTACTCTAAGTACTCGAGGAAATACTGATATTAAGGATATAACTTCAAAGGTTGAAAGTATCGTAAATAAGAGTAATATAAAAAATGGAATGGTTTTGATTTTTGTACCCGGTTCAACAGCGTCGATCACAACAATTGAGTATGAACCTGGACTGCTAGAGGACTTTCCAGCTCTTATGGAACGTATAGCGCCGAAAAATATTGAATACGAACATCATAAAAGATGGCATGATGGTAATGGTCATTCACATGTACGCGCATCCCTCATGGGTCCGGGAATTGTTGTTCCAATAATAAATGGGGAACTTGCCTTGGGAACATGGCAACAGATTGTTTTTGTAGATTTTGATAACCGCCCACGAAACAGAAGAATCATTGTACAAGTACAGGGCGAATAAAGAACAAGTGATGACTAAAGATGACTAGACTTAAGTTAGGGTTCATAGGAGCTGGAAATATTGGCAAAATGCATTTGATGTCAATAGCTGCACTGATAGAAGCAAATCTTCTGGATGCAGAGATATATGCAATTGCAGACATAGATAAGGAAACACTAGTTGAAACTACAGAATTGTTCGATGCAAAAAAATCTTTTATGAATTACAAAGACTTGATAAAGGATCCTAACGTTGATGCAGTATTCATACTGGTACCGACGAAATGGCACAAAGAAATTTTAGAACTTGCAATCGAGAAAAGAAAACATGTGTTTTGCGAAAAGCCTCTCGCACATAATTATTCTGTAGCGAATGAAATGCGAAATATTATGAACAAATCAGGTTTAAAGGGGCAAGTTGGATTAGTTCTGCGATTTGATCCATTTTTAAATTACGTACGTGATTATATTAGCGAGCATAATTTGGGACATCCAATGGTGGCACATATCAGAGACGACCAACACATTCCGATTAACTGGGGTAATTATTCTGCATGGCGTGGAAATAAGGAAATAGCAGGTGGAGGAACACTCCTAGAGCACTCAATACATGATGTAGACTTATTAATGTGGTTATTTGGAAATATTAGAAGTGTATACGCACAAATTAATTATTATACACAAAAAGAATTGGATGATCATGCTTCATTGATCATGACACATAAGAATGGAATGACAACAAGCATAGATTCAATATGGCATAAAGTCGATCGCCCCTCGAATAGAGAAATTGAAGTGTTTTTTGAAAAAGCGTATATCAAAATAATATTGGAAGAAAAGAAAACATTAATAATACATGAAGCTGATGGAGAGCCAACAGCAATTTCATATGAGAGCGCGAGTAGGAGATTATTAGAGAAAATCGGATTTGAATACGACTCACTCAACAGTGAGCAAATTGATGCACTCATAAACATTGGTTCTGAAAGATATGCAATTCAGGACTATATATATATTAAATCAATTCTGGAAGATAAAGTACCATATCCTGGATTTGATGATGCAGCAAAAGCTCATCTGGTCGTTGATATGGCATACAAGTCTTCGCATGAACAAAAACCAATTCTAATTAACAGGGTGTGAAAAGTATTGGATATAAAACAGATGCTTGAAAAAATCGAGAATCTGAAAAATGAGGAGAAATATAATGCAGCTGCAGTGCTAGCAGAGAATACCGCAGCCCATGCTGAACATAATGGAGATAACGAATTAGCATCAGAGATATATCAAATTGCGGCAGACTTGTATGAAAAAGCAGAAAAAATCGACAAGTGCTTGAAATGCTATAAGAAAGCTGCAGTAGCATATTCACGAATAGGCGAACCTGAAGAGACCTCTGATGTAGTCTCACAGATTTTCTTAACAGCAGGGAGAATCGCTAGAAGATATAATAAACCAAACGAAGCACTATCCTTCTTCAAAAATGCATCGGATCTTATTCAAGACGATGTTGAACTAATTCATATAAATAAGAAAATAATTGAACTTATGGAAGAAGTCATTCAACAACACATAGATAATGGAAGACTTGATGATGCGATTAAACTTCTAAAGAAACTTGCAGAAAAATATGAGGAACTTAAAGATTATATACAAGCAAATAAGGTATGGAAAAGCACTATAAAATTACTTTATCAAAAGGCAGATATTGCAGTATCTCGAGGCAAATACGACGAGGGCGCATCTGCATTAATAGATGCAGGAACAATATTGTTGAAACTAGACCAAGATATGCGTGCCGCAAAAGAATTCCAAAGAGCTGCAGAATACTATTCCCACATGTCCATGCATTCAAAAGCAGGAAGCGTTTACGAATTTTTGGCGGAATTACTGGATCGAAATAGGCAAATTCAACAAGCACAAATATTTCTTGAAAAAGCAGCTTTAGAATTTCAAAAGGTTGATGAAGTCCCTGAAAAACAAGCAACATTAGCTCTACGTGCTGCAGAAATTTTCGAACGCCTAAACAAAGTCATGAAAGCTAGATGGGCATATAGACATGCAGCGGAATTATTTCTTACTCTCGCAGCAAAAGCAGATAGCAATCAAGAAGACCTAATCGATGAATATAAGATTACAGCTGCCACATGTATGCTAAGAAGTAGAATGGAAAACGAAGGAAGACAGATCCTTGATGAGTTACTAAACAAATATTTAGTAAGAGCTGAATCAAGTGAAGATGAAGGAGACTTTTCGGAAGCTGCACTAAATTATGAACGCGCGGCCAAAGTATCAAAAATCATGGGAGAGGATTTCCAGCATTATTTGGAAATGGCAAGAGATTTGTATCTCGGACTTATGCAAGAAAATATGATTACTGAAAATTTTGAAGAAGCTGCAACCATGTGTTCAAAAGCCGCTGATACAAGTGAAGAAATCAACGTAGAACCAAGTGCAGAACATTTACGAAAAACTGCAGCAGATTTAGCTATGAAAGCAGCAAAAGCATATGAAAAATTGTGCGGTGCAGAGTGTGCTTCAATATGGATACGAAATGCAGCTCGTGAATTATCAAAATTAAACAAACCCGAAGCATTGAACAAAGCATATGATCTATTTTTACATTCTGCAAAAGAGCTCATGAATATCGAAGGTTATTCAGAAGCATTAGAGGACCTATATTCAGCATTGTTAATATATCTAAAAACTAACAGAAAATTACCATCAGACCACCTTAATAAGCTACTTTCAGCATTGGAAATGAATTCGACCGACCAAGAGATTGTTGAACTAGCAGAAATACTACAAAAGATACTGAATCAAGACAAGATATCAGCACTAATAACTGTGCAAGAGAACGAAGACATTCTAAAAGAAAAAGCTGAAGAACTTGCAAAATACCTGAAGCCAAAACAAAATAAAAGACGAAGAAGAACTCTATTACAAGTTTAGTTCTTTCAAATTTTCTCTTAATTGTGAGTCGGCAACTATTTGATTCTTAGATACAGATTTCCCAAATCCAACAAAGTCTTGAGCCGAGATAACAACTTGAGACGGAATATCCGTAGGATTAAAATCATCAAAGAACTTTTTCACTAATTCAATTTCTCTTCGTACTTCCATACGTAATGATTCAATATCACGGTCAATAAGTAAAATTTCGTTTTGTTTTACCATATACCTCGCCTCAAAATATCACGCGTAAAATTAATTATTTTATATTAGTATTACACACGTATTATTTACCTTTAAAAGGTTAGCGCATAACTCGTTTTTTTCTGTGTCTGCGTAGGGGCGTACCACACACATCACAAAGACCATCATGAGTCAACTTCTTAAACCTCTTTCCACAACCCGGGCATTTAAATTCCCAGATCAATACAGATTTTATTCTATACTCGGGAGAACGCCACGAAATATTCAAAATACTCGCAACATTCTGAACTGCAAAATCATTAGACCATAGTTCAACATCTTCATTCGACCCTTTTAACTCATAAGCAAGCGCCAATACATCAATATCTACATGGGATAATACAGCGATGTCCCCAGTTTTAGTTGCTACTTCCTGTATTTTTTCAATCGAATTATTATTAGGATTCTGAATACTCAAGCGACCAGCGGATATGGCGAAGTCTATTCGGGACACAGTACGTCTATTTTTAATTTCAGAAAGTACAGATTGCGTTGTGAAAAAAGAAAATGGCAAAACGGAAATATCAATTTTAAATATCGCACCACTGTCTAGTACAACACACTTCATAAATTATCGTCTTCCCGAGTTATTTTGGTTCTAAAGCGATCATAAAATGTTGTTACACTCCGAATAAAACGGGTCTTAATCTTTGATTTTTTAATCCAAACAGTAGATAAAGGAGGTATATTATATGAAACCTGCCCATCAATCACAACTAAGCCCTCGCCATGAGGCTTTGTAATCTTTATTTCAATGGAGCTATCTCCAGGGACAACAATGGGGCGTAACTCTAGTAATGGAGAACATATGGGTACAACAATTATTGCATTCAAACGAGGATCAAGAATTGAACCGCCTGCAGAAAGCGCATAAGCAGTGGAGCCAGTGGGGGTAGAAATAATAACACCATCTGCTCGCCCACGTTCGATCAATACGGAATCAAGAAAAATATCGAACGTCATTATTTTCCCCGGTTTAGCAGAATGTACCATTACTTCATTCTGCGCATCAGCAAAAATTTGATCTCCGAAACCGGAAGATAAATTCATTGCTTCATCAATCCAATAATTTCCGGATAGAACTTTTTCAAGAACTGGTATTGCATTATCAAGATCAGTTTCAGTCATAAATCCAAAAGAGCCACGATTAATGCAGAAAAGAGGAATATCGCGACGCTTTAACTTTGATAGGGTATACAATACAGTCCCATCACCACCAACCGTAACGACAAAATCAGGCTCTAATTCATGAATTTGAGATTCAATAATAAATTCTGAGAGAGCAGGACATGAATCAGGAGTCGCATAAACCTCAATTTTTCGGTCAATTAGAAAATTTGCAATTCGCCGCGCATAATCACCGATTCTGGGACCCGGACGGCAAACGATAAGCGCCGACTTAAAAGGTATTTTTGCATCTGTCAAATTAGGTCACTTAACCCGATTATAGTTTCAAAGGATATATAACATTTTAATTAATCGTATTCAACAAAAACTATAATTGCAAGGAATTTAAAAAATTATGTATTTTTATGAAAATGCAATACAATAAGAAATATAAAGTAAAACAATAATTAACACATACTGTATTAAAATTAATAAGAGAACGTATAGATTATTTAATATAATCTATTACAATATTAATGGTGAGTTTGATGAGTACCCGTATAACAGAAGTAAGATTGTTAAAACCAGGAAACTATTTTCTGATCGATGGAGAACCATGCAAAGTGGTCTCTATTGAAAAGTCAAAACCAGGAAAACATGGTTCTGCTAAAGCAAATATTGTCGCTATTGGTTTCTTTGATGGAAGAAAACGAAATGTAGTAATGCCAGTAAACAGAAAGGTTGAAACACCAGTCATTGAGAAAAAGAACGCACAAGTTATTTCACTAACACCAACAACAGTTCAGATCATGGATTCGGAAACATATGAAACATTTGAAGTCGAACAGCCTGAAGATGAAGAAGTAAAGAGTAAAATCGAACCTGGTGTAAATGTAGAATACTGGGTTGTAATGGGTAAACCAATAATTATGCGTGTGAGATAAAAAATCTATGCTGGTCGATTGAACGACCGGCATCATTTTGATTATTTTGAATCAAAATACTTACAAATTATGAAAATAATGGTGAAATAATAATAAAGTTTATCAAATTCCTTTTATATTAGTTTTTATAATTAATAAAATAAGGGATTTGCACCATATGAAAATAAGTCATCTCTGGACGGGAAGTGAAATAGGTGTCTGAATCTGAAAAAATCGATAGTGTGGACAAAAAAATCCTCGATATAATTTTACGTGATGCACGAGCTAGCCTTACAGATATCGCACAAGAAGTAGATGTTAGTTCGAGTACTGTCAGAAATAGAATGAATAAACTAAAGAAAATTAAAGTCATTAGAAGATTCATCACTGAAGTTGATTGGCGAAAATTAGGATTCGATGTACAAGCTATGTTATTTATTCAAGTTAAACTAGGAACATCACAAAATATCTGGAATGAATTACAAAAAGTCGAAGAAGTTCTAAAGATCTGGGAAACCACAGGTCAAGCAACAATCGTAGCTATCGTAAAATCAAAGAATATGAACGAGTTTTACAAACTACTATCAAATAAAATAGAGAAAATAGAGGGCATCGAGAAAATAGATGTTTCATTTATCTTAAAAGAAACATAATTACACTTTCTTCTTTTTATTGTCCACATTATATCAAAATCATGGTGCGGAGGGCGAGATTTGAACTCGCGAACCACTACTGGACAAGGTCCTGAGCCTTGCGCCTTTGACCAGACTTGGCAACCTCCGCTCAAGATGGTTTAATTCATCTTGAAAATTTAACTTTATCGATGCTTCATAATTTTTGATACCAAATTTTACAAAATACAAATTTTTTAATTAATAATGGTATCAAACTAAACTTTGTTATATTCAGAAAAACTCATGCAATACCGAAAATACAGCATACTCAAAAATGAGTAATATTAAAATTATTGAGAAAAATCAAAAAATTCCATAGTAAAACTACAATAAGAGAAAGTAATATTTAAGACAAATTCGATTATGAAATTGAAAAAAGATATTAATTATTTTTTTCTTAATAATTATACAGAGACTAATTGCTAGGGACTATCCAAGGGGCACTCGGTCGCAAAGGAGGGGTCCCGTTTGGGGGAACGGGGCCCCTTGATATATAATTATTTTTCTAACAAGGATTTACATTTTGCATTTATGAAGATTTTTGCGTGATCTCTACAAAACATATCCAAAAGTGAGTTTATTTATTTTTTATGAACGTGAAGAATTAGTATAAGATGGGGCCCGGTCCGGGATTTTCGGTGATGTTCATACATCACAATCGAACCCGGGTCAAGGGATCCACAGTCCCCTAGCATGCCTCTAGCCCAACCGGGCCACAAGTTATGAATAATTCATGCAAAGGATATTTTTAAACTTTATCGAATGGTCATTAATAATTAGGATATTCGGAATTGTTTTAAGATAGTGATTTTGAAGATTAATTGAGGCATACAAATGAAAGAACATAGACTTGATGAGTACGAAATAAGGAATATCTTAGAAGATAAGTTATCATCAGATATTGATTTTAATAGTGGGCGAATCCTTTCATTTATGTCGTCAAGTCCTTTGGACTTTGCAAAAAGGATATTTGCTGAGAATTTGGAGAGAAATTTAGGGCGTCCGGATGCTTTTGCGGGTTCATGGGAATTAGAACAAGAACTAATTATGGAAATTGGTGACTTATTGAACAATGAGCATGCAGCAGGCATCATGACAACTGGAGGGACTGAATCAAACATTTTAGGACTAGAACTAATGCGAAATAAAACAGGGAAAAAAGAAGTGATAATTCCAAAGACTGCCCACGTGTCTATGTTAAAAGCCTGCAAATTATTAGGATTGAAACCAGTGTTGATAGATGTTGATGAGGAGTTTAAGGCAGATCCTTACAAAATGCTCGAAAATATTAATGATAATACTGCAGGAATTGTTGCAACTGCAGGTACAACATATCTGGGAATTGTAGATCCTATTGAGGACATTGCAAAGATTGCAGAAACTTATGATCTACCACTTCATGTTGATGCAGCATTTGGGGGATTTGTTATACCATTTCTAAAGGAATTAGGATATAATGTCCCAAATTTCGATTTTATTATTGAGCGAGTCACCTCAATTACGATAGACCCTCATAAAATGGCGCTCGTACCTATTCCTGCAGGAATGTTTTTAACACGAAATGAAAGTCTTCTTGAGCACATCGCTTTTGAAATTCCATACATTCAAGGAAAAGGGTCCATACAGTATGGGATTACAGGAACTAGATCTGCTGCACCAGTAATAGCTACATGGGCTACGATAAACTATTTGGGGAGGGAAGGATTTAGGGCGCTTATTAAGGATTGTATGGACAAGACAAAATATCTTGTAGAAAAGATTGAACAGATTGAAAATGTAGATACAGTAATAGAACCACAAATGAACATAGTAGCAATTAAGACTGAAAATGTAGATAGAACGGCAAAGCAACTCCGAGACAAGGGATGGGTAATTGCAGTATCGCCATTTCCAAAATCTTTACGAATCATAATCATGCCGCACATAACTTATGAAGATCTTGATGAGTTCATCAAAGATTTATCGGAATAATTCTATTTATTAGATAACTCATCAATTTTATCTTCGAGATCTTCGATTCGACGGTATAATGAGATTACAGTTTGAAGTAATACAGCGATTAGAAAGCCATACCGAACAGCATAGCCATCTTTATTTCTTTCGATTAATTTAGATGCATCTAGTCTTTTTGCGGCATTTGTAATAGATTGTTTCGATGTAGGGGCCGATGATGCATTTTCAATTATTTTCTGTATTGCAGATGGACGAATAGGGTCCCCAGTTATAGAAGATAAAAGTACATTTAATATTTGAAGACTTTTAATATTTCTAGGATTTGTAAGTCGTGGAAATACATCTTCAATTAATTTTAATGATTCGACCAAATCAGATTCATTAAGATTTTGTTCATTCATTATTATTCACCTAGTAAATCTTTAACAATTTTTTCAAGATCTTCATACTTAGACTCCAAGGATTTTATGCGATTCCAAATATTTGATATGTATTTCAATAATGAAATATGAGAAGTCCAGAGAGACATACTATCATTAGGTACCTTTACTACAAGACCTTTTTTATTTAATCGTATTAAAGTAGCTGTAATATCTTTTTGGCTTGCGCCTAATATTTCAGACAGTTCCACAGGTCTAAGTGGTTTATATGATACTGATAATAGTTCTAATATTTTAAATGCTAATGATTCTCGCATCCGTATTATTTTATCGAGTTCATTAGATATTTCTTCACTCATCAAGTACACTCCGGACTCATTTTCTGATTATTTATCTGAAAAAGTCCGTTTAAATCTATGTAACACAAACTTTTGAAATGCTTAATAAGGATTTACATAAATTAATTAGCGCCTAGCATATTATGTCATACGCAGAAAATACAGGGATATTCCCAAAGGTTATATATCATAATTTAAGATTTAATAATACTGCCGGGAAGGCCACTTATGGTGTTTGGTCTCATCCAAGGTAAAGGAGCAAAAAGGAGAGAGGTTCCTTTGCCTTTATAATTTCTCCGAGAAGGTGCGATATGTGTCAGAGGATAGAAGGAACATTGAAAACATGTATGATGAAGTGAAAGCATGGTCAAAAAGTCTGCCGTATGTACGTACTAGCTCAAAAGATCTATTTCCGTTTGACCCGGATAGAATTATTGAAAGTCTAATTGTTGAAGCGGAAGTACCTCGCAAAACAGCCATCAAAATTGCATGGCAAGTAGTTCAGAGAATTTATCATTCAGGAATAGAATTTCTGTCTGGGCCTCTTATTAGAGAAATGTGCAACAGCGTCCTGGCGGAAATGGGACTTGAAGAAGCACGCAAAAAATACACACGAGTTGGAGTTCCACTATATGACCTAAATAAAATAATTGCAAATCCATCAATTCATGCATCAAACGCACATCTCGCACATAATCCAGAAAGTGTTGCAAAAGTGATCCATGATGAAGTTATGGAGCAACACACGTTCCTTACTATCCCGACATATATCGCAGATGCTCATATGAAAGGAGAAATCTATATCGGAAATATTCAATATTTTACGACCCGTGATGAAGAGTATTATTGGGACTTACGAATGGTCCTGAAACACGGGCTTGAACCAGATGGGATGGGTGGTATACATTCGAATTCCGCGGCTCCTGCAAAACATATTGATGTTGCACTTAGTCATGCGTCTACATGGTTAACATCTGCACAAAATAATTTTGCAGGCAGCCAGGGATTCTTTTATTTCAACACTCTCCTAGCACCATATTTGAAAGGACTCACGCAAAAAGAGATTATACAAAGAGCACAACAATTTGTCTATACAATGTCTCAACAATATGTTTCAAGAGGAGGACAGGTGATCTTCAGTTCTATCAGTTTAACGCCAGGTGTTCCAGATATACTTAGAGATGTTCCGGCTATACTTCCGGGAGGCGTTCAATCTACAGATACATACGCAGATTTCGAAGAAGAAACAAATGCATTTTTCAATGCAATAATAGATGTCCTAAGTAGAGGAGATGCTAAGGGAAGACCTTTCAAATTTCCAAAAATTGAAATCATAACAGACATGCTCAATGAGAAAAAATACAAAGAATCATTAGAAAAGATCACCGACCTGTCCTCCAAATTTGGAACACCTCAATTTATTAATTTTAAACCAAATAACATCATTGCGGGTTCAATAATAAGTGCAGATTTCATATATACGAATTCAGACCCGGAGAAAATTGAATCTTTCAAGAATGGGACGTATATTTTTGGCTCATCAAGTACTATAACACCAAACTATGCGCGTGCAGCATGGCATGGACGAAATGACGAAAGGCGATTTTTTGAAATTCTGGACAAATATTTAGATCTGACAAAACAAGCATTTGCAACACGCAAAGAGATCCTCCAAAAGATAATCAAAAAGAAAATAATTCCATTTTATAATCAGAAATTATTAGATGGAAAACCATTAATTCAAGGTGTAGACAAAAACTTTCTGATTGGCATAATTGGACTGGATACAACATGTAAAATAATTACAGAGAGCCGAATTTATGAAAAAGAAGGAAATGCTTTTGCTAGAAAAGTCATAGAATATACAGCAAAACGAGCAAATGAGTTTGCTGAAGATTTAGATGTACGAATTGCATTAACAAGAAGCCCTGGAGAACTTGTAGGCGGTCAATTAGCCATGAAGGATTATATGAGGTTCCCAGGTATGCGAAAATATATCAGAGGAGTTGAGCATGCACCATATTATACACCAGCAATTGGAGCTCCGGAAGATATAGAAATCGACATAGACAAAAGATTGCAATTCGAAGCAGATATGAGCAAACTTGTCTTTAGCGGTGCACCATCACAGATATTTATCAGAGGATATGCAAATCCAGAACACGTTGGAAATATTCTCCAAAATGCAATTGAGCTTAATATCGGAAATTTTGCATTTACTGTAGATAGCTTATATTGCTCTAAATGCAAGTTATCATCACCTGTAGAAATCACATTCGAAAAAGGCAAAATTTTTGGAACTTGTCCAAAATGCAAATCAGAATCAACAGAAATAGTTTCTAGAATTTCAACATACTTGCAGAATATTGAGAATTGGAACCCACATAAAAGACAAGAATTTGTTGAAAGATATAGATATGTTTTTTAATTTTTTTCTTAATCGATTAATTTAAATAGATTATATAGACCATTAACTCGATTAAAATGTCTGAAGACGTTGAAATCTACTCAAAATGGAAAATGAACACAGCCATGCTGATGGTTATTGTTTTGCTTTCAGCATTGGGTGTTATTCTTCGCTATTTTGTAAGAATTACAATAATTCCCGGAGTAGTCGAGCTGACGCCGAGTTTCTTGATCCCATTGCTTGCAGGCCTTTTGGCAGGAATTCCTGGTGGCGTACTATCAGGATTTCTTGTAGGAATTTCAGGTATGGCAGCAGGAGGAGAAATACCAGTACTTCCACTATTAGGAAACATCGCATTAGGACTTGGAACCGCAATTGGTGTATTAGTGGCGGGTAAAATGCCTAAAATCGCCCGAATTATAATTTACACAATCCTCGGTGGCTTAATAGGCGGATTCATTCCAACCTTCTTAATAACATACTTCTTAGATACCCCAGTAATTGCAGTCTGTGCAGCGGCTGGATTTATCGATTTTGCACAAGCAGCACTCTGGGCATTTGTAGGCACAATTCTAAAATGGACAATAATCGATCCTAATTTCAAACAATACATCTACAATGAATAGTAAATTGTAATCTCTCCTTTTTTTTATTTTTTCAAATACATGTCAAAAAAGTTATAATTTTGGAAAATTAAACAATTGCAGATTTGGAGATGAATACTGTGACTGGGCAGAAAATTATTGATATCGATATAAATAAACGTGTATTAGAATCAAATGATAAAGTTGCACGAAAAAATCGAGAATTATTAAAAAAATACAACATAAAGTCATATGATATTATGGGTTCTGTCGGAACTGGTAAAACTTCATTATTAGAAACAATAACTGAAAAATTAAATAAAAAATATAGAATTGCGGTGATTGCTGGAGATCTAACGACAACTATAGATGCAGACAGAATTAAACGCCATCACGCAGAGACAATTCAGATAAATACTGGACGGGTATGTCACTTAGAGGCCCCCATGGTACATCAAGCATTATTGGAGCTTGATTTAAGCAATTTAGATGTAATATTTGTAGAAAATGTTGGCAATTTAATATGTCCTGCAGGTTATAGTTTAGGAGTTGATAAGCGGATTGTTGTAATCAGTGTAACTGAAGGTCCATATATGATTCGAAAGCATCCGCTAACATTTAAACAAGCAGATATTGTGGCAATAAATAAAGCAGATATTGCAGAAATAATAGGAATAAACATAGAAGACTTTTACAAAGATATGAGGGAAATCGATCCTCGAATTCCTATTCTGCCAGTAAGTGCAAAAACAGGATATAATATAGATAAGTTAATAGAATTAATGGGTCTCTGAAGTATTTAATTCCTTAAATTTTTCAATGACCCCGCTAACATGACCAGAACCTAACACTGCAATTATCAATCCATTAAAATCATTCATTATTTTGTGTAGGTTTCGTGCAACATACTCATCACGTTGAGTTACAAGAGCATCAAAAACATATGGAAATTTCTCCTTGAATTCATTTAATAAATCCTTCACCTTTTCGGGATCTCGTAATTCTTCTACAATTTCAGAAAATTCAACACCATCTTCAGTATCTTCACTATCAAATGATTGTGGAAATAGTGATAAAATCTCCTGTAATTCATACATAGGAATATTAGAAAACGCTTGTGCAATCGCTTGAATAGGACGATCCACTAAAGCAATAGTTGCGCCAACTTGACGCGCCGCATCAACAGCAATGAGCATTTCATCGCCCGGAGGCGAACCCATTGCAGCACCCAAAAAGGATTCCAAACTAGCAATTTTCGCAAAAATCTGGGAGGGCAAATCGTCTGCATTTTCAACCTTCTGAACAAGAAAACCATTTTCTTTAGCTTTGACAAGTTCTTCGTATCGTTCGCGACATAATTCTACTGCAACAACCTCGGGCTTCATTTTTAATATTGTTTTCTTAACATTATTTGTACTTTCAGGATCCGTATGAATAACTGGAATAATTATTAGTCTATCATTGACTTTGACAAATTTCGCTTCGTTATTTTTAAAAATATTCATAAAAATGCCTCCCTAACATTATTCATATTTGAAATAATATATATTTTATTATATGTGGAGATTATTCTAGGTTTCAATTATTAAGGATTTTAGTGAGTACTAAAAAATATCATATAAAAAAGATAGAAAATAGAATTCTACGATTCGAGAACTTCGAGGAGTTTCTTTGCGTCAGAATCGTTAGGATTTAACTTAAGACATTCTTTCACTGCTATGATCGCTTCATCTTTACGATCCAAATGTGCCAAACACCATGCTTTCGAAAAGTGTGCTAAAGCGACAGAATCATTGAATTTTATTGCCTTATCGAGGTAAGGTAGTGCCTCTTCATACTTTTCCAATCGCATATAGGCGTATCCTAAATAAAAACAATTTTCGAAATTTTCTTGAGCACCCAGATCAAAAGACTTACGAAATGAAGAAATTGCAGCTTCAAAATTTTCTAGCCTTGCCTGGAGAATTCCGTCTACATGCCATACCAAAGGATTGTTGGGCTCCATTCCTTTTGCTGTGTTCATATCATATTGAGCGCTTTTAAGATCTCCACGCTGAATGTTTTTCATAGCACTTTCAATAACTTGTCTAAAAGCCAAAATAAACACACCCCACGTCATATATTGAAAACTTTTTATATAAACTTTTTCAGAAAAGCTTTCATAAAGTATTAAATTTTAAAAGAATGCTTATGAATGAGCTAAAGTTTTTTGCAAGAGATTCAATTGAAGAAAAAATCACCACAATAAACAAATATGACAAATTAGAGAAATTATTACGATATAGATTGTAATTAGAAATACAACATTATCTGACATACGCCCCGCATTGAGATGCAAGGGTTCTGCGTGACAGCTTGTATAACTCGATGTGTAAGAAACTAAAAAACATACGCCCCGCATTGAGATGCAAAGGTTCTGCGTGTAGGCTACCATAAATAGCCATTTCGGGCATATACTCGCCATGCTCTAACGGGTGGTCTTGTTATCGCTCCAGTTTTTCCGAAGATATATTTGGATGCGACACATGCATTCAAGTCGCACCTCATAATCCCAAAATTAGTTGATTTAATACATGCATATATTTATCTCTTTATGCGATTCATCACTGCTTTTAAAAGCGACACCATCCTGTAGAGTGCTTATAAAATATAATTACAAAAACAATATTATAAAAATGAAATTACATATTTAACGACGATAGAGTTAAATTAATTATAATATAGTATAACCAAATAATATGATGGTGTAAGGAACATGGCACAAGATTATTTTGTCCACGAATTAGCTGTCGTAGAAGATGGCGCAAAAATAGGAAAGGGCACAAGAATATGGCATCATGCGCATATTCGAACTGAAGCTGAAATTGGAGAAAACTGCAATATCGGAAAAGATGTTTATGTTGGAAAAGGAGTAAAAATTGGAAATAATGTTAAAATTCAGAATCGCGTTTCAGTATATGAGGGTGTAACTGTTGAAGATGATGTGTTCTTAGGACCCCATATGACATTCACAAACGATCGATGGCCAAGAGCATTTAATGAGCATTGGGAACTTATTCCAACATTGGTTAAGAAGGGAGCATCAATTGGAGCTCATTCAGTTATACTATGTGGAACAACCATAGGTGAATATGCAATGGTTGGCATGGGATCTGTAGTAACCAAAGACGTACCACCTTTTGCATTAGTTTATGGGAATCCGGCTCGAATTAGAGGCTTTGTTTGTTATTGTGGACCTAAATTAGAAAAAATAGTAGAAAAGACAGATGAACATGTGGTCTTTGAGTGCCAGCATTGTGGAAAGAAGGTCACAATACCACGTGAGATCTATGATATGGTTGAAAAATAAGTACATTATTTTAACGGTGGGTAGGTCATGTCAGGTCTATACAGAAAATTTATTCAGAGAGAAGTAAAACCATTATTATCGAAAATATCAAACATACGAAATTGCACAATAATTGCACATGTAGACCATGGCAAGACCACCCTTACAGATTCTTTAGTTGCAAATAGTGGATTGTTATCCAAAGACTTAGCTGCGAGAGCACGCCTTTTAGATTTTGATAAAATAGAGCAAGAAAGAGGCATCACGATCAAGGCAGCATTCATATCACTCACACATACAATTAATAATGAAAAATTCTTGATACATCTAGTAGATACTCCAGGACATGTTGATTTTTCTAGCCATGTAGCAAAAGGTGTTCGAATAAGCGATGGTGCCGTTGTTGTTGTAGATGCAATTGAGGGAATCATGGTTCAGACAGAAACAGTTCTTAGACAGGCAGTCATGGACCTTGTAAAGCCAATCCTTTTCATCAACAAAGTGGACCGATTGATCAATGAAAAAAGGCTTTCAACACACGAAATTCTAAACGAAATAAACAGGATCGTACTGGAATTTAATACAGTACTGCGAAAATATCTACCAGATAATATAGCTCAAAAATGGGAAGTCTCACTGAAGAGAGGTACAGTTGCATTCGGCTCAGCACTACATGGATGGGGTATAGGAATCGAAAACTTGACTGAAAATAACAAATCAATGAAACCATCAGAGATGGCAAATAAGCTTATTGAAATCGTAGATGAAATTGTAGAAGCATATTCATTAAATAAATCTGAAGATCTAAAGCAGAAATATCCTGTTGGAACACCAGTATTAAATATGATAGTAAAAAGGCTTCCAGACCCGAAAACTGCACAAAAATATAGAATACCAAGAATATGGCATGGAGATATTCGCTCAGAGATCGGGCAGTCCATGATAAACGTTGATCCACAAGCTCCACTGATGATCTTAATAAACAATGTCCAATATGACCGAAACGCAGGATATATTGGAACAGGACGCGTTCTTTCTGGAACATTAACCAGAGGAACGCAAGTTAAGTTATCGAGCAGTGGAAAGATACGCAAGGTAACTCAAGTTTTTATAAATATGGCAAAATCACGAATTCCAATTGACGAAGTACCAGCGGGAAATATTGCCGCGATTCAAGGATTGGGTGATATAAAAGTTGGTGATTCTGTTTTCACACCTGAAATAGATGCTGAACCCTTTGAACATCTTCAATATCCTTCTGAACCTGTCGTAACCTATACAGTTGAACCAGTTGTCCTAAAGGACCTACAAGAAGTACAAGAGAAAATCGCAGAATATGTTCGGACAGATCCAATGCTAAAGTTTGAAATTCGGGAAGATACTGGAGAAATGCTACTTTCAGGTCTTGGTGAATTACATATTGATGTTACACTTGAAATGCTAAAACGAATCGGGGTTTATTTGGAAAAAGGAAAGCCTATGGTAATATATCGAGAGACAATCACTAAAGATGGCGCGGAAATTTCAATAGGTTCAATCGAAAAAGGACTGACTGCAAAAGTCCAAGTTATTCAATACACGGATAATATTCCCAAAGGAGATATCATATATAAAGATGAAAATGAACACGTTTATCTAATAGATCAAAGTAAGAAAATTTTGACATTAGGAGATTTTGAAAATCTAGTTAAAACCGAGTTTAAATTACTCGTGAAAAACGGTCCCTATGTTGGAGAAAAGTGCATGAAAATAATTGCCCTTGTAAAAGATACAAAAATCGATGCAAATATAATAAACGAAAATCTTGATGCCGCATCATTTATGCTCTTACAAGGAATTCGAGAATCGTATAGGACAGGCAGTCCGACAGTATTTGAACCATGGATTGATATCACAATTGTGGTGCCCACAAAATATGTTGGAACAGTTACTGGAATAATCAATAAACGACATGGAAAGGTCCAAGGAGTAATTACAGAAAAGACAATTTGTAAAATTAATGCAGAAATGCCCGTGAAGTATTCCTTTGGTCTCGCAACAGAACTTCGAACTGAAACTTCAGGATGGGCTACATGGGGAAGCAAATTCTTAGGATTTAGAAAAATGAGTGATTCTGAAATTCAAGATACATTTTTCAATTACTAATTATTCGATTATAAATGGAACCCACTTATGAATTGCATCAGTACCGCGTGTCCGACCAAGCCGGACAAGATGATTTATAGTTCCATCTTCAGTTTCTTTCTGTTTGAATTCCATAATTACATCCATAAAGAAGGAGAACATGTTTAATGTTTTCTCGTCATGAACACCTTCTTCAATGGTAATTAACAAGCTATGCCCGTCTTGCTTTAATTTTCCAGATAATGCTTGTAAGGCGCGAAATACCACATTCGGCTCAGTATGTAACATTATGGTTGAAAGCGAATCAATAACAACGCGAGCACACACAAGGCCCTCTAAAGCCTGCGTTATGACAATAGACAATTCATTTACATCATCCAAATTATAAAATGCTATATCGCGTGAGCGGATGCGCCCACCCATACGTCCAGTATAACCATCAATAAATCTAAACATATCATTTTCAATACAATTATTAATCCGCCAACCGAATCTAGACATATCATGCTCAATTTGTCTCGGAGAAACATCAGTTGTCAGAAATATTGCGGGAAATCCCATTGAAAGACCTTGAGCTAAAAATGCCTCGGCATATGTAGTCTTTCCAGAACCAGGTATCCCTTTTAGTAAAATTGCTAATTGGCTTACTTGTCCAAATGTTACGAGATCTTCAATCATAGGATATACTTTGAACTTGCCATCAAAGCACATATTGCTCAAGGTCTTTTAAATCCTCCTTCATACTCTTACTTTACAATGGCTTGTGCGGGAAATACATGGATTCCTTCATTTGTGATCCTCATTGAATGTATCCGCAAACTATGATTAGAACCACGCATTTTAAGTATTTCAATTAATCGCGTACGATTGGTTTCAGAAACTTTTTCGTTATAAAGAACAACTACTCCACTGGCTAAATAGCGCTCAACATCGAAAACACCAAAAGATGAACTATCTTCTGGAACTTCACTGATCAATAAGAGAGTACAGCCCATTTCTGTTATTGCGGCTGCTAACTTAAATAGTTCTGCTCTCAAGATGGCTTTATTCTGATATCGATATGCAAGTAATGAAATTGAATCAATAACAACTCGCTTTGCATTTACCTTCTTTATTGCATTTGCAATTAGAATTCTAAGACCTGAAAGATCAAATGATGGATAATCTGCAATTTGAATGGGTAAATCACTCTTCAAGGGTGATAAATTCAAAATAACAAGCTTTCCTTCCTTTTCCAATTTTTCAAGATCCATATTAAATCGCATCATATTTCGTTTGATTTTTTCAGGTGGTTCTTCAAGAGTGACTAAAACACCATGCTCATTGTATTTTGTAGCACCAGCATAAAGGAATTGACAACCAAAAATAGATTTCCCAGTACCAGCTTTTCCGGCAATTAGAATTGCGTCTCCCTTTGTAAAGCCGCCTTCCATTAATTCATCAAGTCCAGGTATTCCAGATTTTACTCTTTCAATTTTATATTCGGTCATTTAATAATCATCTCCATAGGTGAGTCTTGCAGTTAAAATCATACTAAGTAATTTTTCTGTGTCAGGTACACCAGCAACACTTTTGTCACCAATAATTATTGTAGGTAATGCAAGGACACCATACTTTTGGGCCATATCTGGGTCCTTTTCAACATCAATAATTTCTAATTCAATAGCATCTTCACCAAATTGTTGAATTGTTCGCCTAACTCGTTCTAATGCAGCTGGACAAAATGCACAATGATCTGATTTAAAGAATAGTATTTTTATTTTCTCCTCACTATTCTCATCATCTGTATGAATATCGTAATTACTAACGTTAAAGTTCCCCAATTGAGATCCACTCTATTTGGTCTTATTGAAATTTTGTTTACAGATATTAATATATTTTTCTTAATAATTATTTGCCTTATTCAGATAATAAAGCTTCTCTTAACTTCCTAACCGCTTTTGCAATAGTTCTACTGAAGTATCGAACACCCTTGGGTATTAAAACACCAAGAATCATATCTTCTTCAAAATCGGTGTAAATACCAAGAGATGTTAATATAAGAGAACCGTCAGAAGTCTTAAGTACAACATATTTTAACTTACCTAGATTTAATTCTTCTTTTACTTTAATTACTGCATGATGAATATAACTAATCATTGCAGCTACTGCATTACTTGCAGATTCGATTCTAACGGCGGAAGAAACTTCAAGACCCCTACCAGTCGCTAATACACTAGCACTGAAGTTTCCCTCTTCATTCATATCAGATAGTATTTCATATATGTGCTGGTACCGGGGTTTATCACTCATTTTAAATATGGCCTCCAATAAAATTATTGATATAATATGTTGTTCGTTATATATAACAGTTTTTTTATAGCGAGTTATTTTTAGATTTTAAAATTATATCTTTTACAATTTCACGATATGCAGTCTCCACATTTTCGCCAGTTTTTGCACTGGATTCCACATAGAGAAAACCATGCGATTTAGCAAAAGCAATACCTTCATGGGTAGGAACAACACGATCGGGTAGATCAATTTTATTTGCAACTACAAGCATGGGAATCGGATGACCAATTGAATTGTATGCTTCATTCACCCAGTTTTCTAGATTCAAGAAAGATGACCGGCGAGTGACATCAAAAACTAAAAGCCCACCTTTTGCACCCACATAAAAACTTGGACGAACAGCTGCAAATCTTGGTTGTCCTGCAAGGTCATAAATTACTAAAGTAGCAATTGCATTTAATTCAGGTATTTCAAGCTTTTTCACAGAGAAATCGGTACCAATAGTAGTAGAATAATCTTCTTTAAACATTCCAGTTGAAAATCTCACAGTGAGCGCAGTTTTTCCTACTGCACCATCACCAAGCATGACTATCTTCATTTTATATTCGTGTTTCTGGGACATGAAGCTTACTCCTTGCCATTTCGTTACATATAATTCTCTTATAATAACATATACATTTCTCATATAAGAAGCTTATTAAAAGGAAAAAAAGAGTGGCTTTTACTCTTTTTCAACCTCATTTCGTATCTTAGTTACGATTTCTTGAAATGCCTTTGCGGATGCACTATCAGGATTTACAGCAATGAATGGCTCACCTTTATCGGAAAGTTCGCGAACCGAGACTTCTAAGGGTACTTCGCCAAGAAATGGAACGCCTAAAGTTTTTGCAGCATTCGCACCACCGCCTCTACCGAAGATATATGTAATTTTTCCACAATGGGGACAGATAAATCCAGACATATTTTCAATAATTCCAAGAACTTTCTTGTTCATTTGTTTAGCCATATTGACTGCTTTCGAGGAGTCTAATACTGAGACATCTTGGGGTGTAGTTACAATTACGACACCATCAACATCGGGAATCTGCTGAAGGATGCTAAGTAGTTCATCACCAGTTCCGGGAGGCGAATCAATAACAAGATAGTCTAACTCGCCCCAAGCAACATCCTTTATGAACTGTTCAATTGCTTTCATTTTTAAGGGTCCACGCCAGATAATCGGTGTATCTGAAGTCTTTAACAGAAATGCCATACTCATAACTTTAATTCCAAGAGGTCCTTCAACAGGATAGATCTTGTTCTCTTCCGCAAGAGGATGCTCACCTTCAAGCCCAAGCATGAGCGGAACATTTGGCCCGTGAATGTCAATATCCATAATTCCAACTTTAAGACCTTGCATGGCAAGTGCAGTTGCAAGATTTACAGCAGTAGTTGATTTTCCAACACCACCTTTTCCGGATGCAACCACAATTTTGTGCTTTACCTTTTCTAATGGTTTCTTATTAAGATCAAGCTTTAATGTAATTGGCGATTGTGACATTTTCATCACATCCTATAGTTTATATTAACATATGTTAATTAATTTAAAACCATTTTTATAGCGCAAATTTTTTCTAAAACAAAAGTTTAAACACGTTTCTATTGATACTAAAATTGGATTAAATGAAAAAACAATATACAATCGAGATGAAAGAGGTCAATGAACGAAACAGAATATCGTCCTAAAGCAATACTCGTCAGACGAAGAACATACGATCAACCAGCACGAATCGACGAATTTAAAGCTCTTGCAGAAACGGCAGGATATGAAGTAGTAGCGACTTTTGACATTGTTGCAAAACCCAAGACAAAATATAACCTAACGATTGGAAAAGTTGAAGAGATTAAAGAAGCAATTGAAATTCATGAACCGGACCTTGTCATATTTCATGGCGAATTAAAAAGCAAACAAATGTTTGAATTAATGCAAGAATGGAATGTTGAAGTAAAAGATAGATTCCAAATAATATTGGAAATTTTCGAAAAGCGAGCTGGTACAGCTCAAGCAAAGCTGCAAATTGAAAAAGCAAGGCTCGAACATGAGTTACCATTCTTAAGATATCAGATGAATTATGCGCTACAACATGAAAAAACAGGACCGCCAGGTGCATCAGGAGAACATGGTGTTGGAGAACACAAGATAAACGTTGCACAAATGGAACTACGACGGCGAATTGCATTAATAAATCGTAAACTGGAAGAAATTAGAGAACAAACAGCGCAATGGCGAAGAATCAGAAAGATCAGGGGTTTTACTGTAATTTCGCTGGCAGGATATACAAACGCAGGGAAAAGTTCATTGCATAGAGTTTTAACAGGTTCAAATGTTGAAGTTATGGATGAAGTGTTTACTACACTATCAACAGTCACTAAAGAAATAAAATTGAAGGGTAGGAAAGCAGTTCTGACAGATAGTGTAGGATTCATCAGTGATCTGCCTCATAGCCTTGTAGAAGCATTTATGTCAACCCTTGAAGAAATTGTCCTTTCAGACCTTATTATCTTAGTAGTTGATTTTTCAGACCCAATAGAGGAAATCAAACATAAATTAGATGTATGTATGGAGACATTCAAAGAATTATCAATAAACAACGTTCCAATAATTATGGCCTTAAACAAAATCGATAAACTGACAGATGATGAAATTCAAAGAAAATTTGAAGCATTAAAAGATGTACTAAAGAATCCAGTCCTAATTTCAGCAAAGACACAACAAGGAATTGATGATTTAATTAAGAAGATCAATGAAATCCTACCAGAACTACCATCATGGAAAATAACTTTACCAAATTCAGCAGAATATATGAGCATCGTATCAAATATTTTCGACAATTCAGAAGTAATATCCCACGAGTATAAACAAAATGAAATAATTATGAAGGTAATCGCAGATGAAAAATTAATTGGAAAAATAAAGCGTACAACACCAAGAGCAAGAATCGAACCCATTTCAGCCTAATCCCATGAAACTGTACCTGGGACCTCACCAGTTTCCTCAATTGTAGACCAAGGATAACGGTCAATTATATTTGAAACTAGCCTTTTGATCTTTTTCTCTTCCGAAGTATCTTTGTATCCCACTAAAATAACAGTCCCGCCACGAGTTCGCTTGAGTTTCTGATACATTGTCTTTACAGTATTAATAACATCAATCATTATCAAAACATCAGCATCAGGAATATCTAGGTCTCGTTCGCCCACCGGAGACATAAGAAGAACTGCAGTCCCTTTTGCATTCTTAAACTGAGTTATGATCTCACTTTTTTCACGAATTTTACCTGTAATAATATAGGATGGGATTTTTCGCTTTTCAAGGATATCACGTAAATCATAAAGTGCTCTGAGATATGAACCGATCACTACAGATTTCTTATGAGAGTTAACGATAGATAAAATGTAAAATAACTTTGGCGATAGCCGTGGAGGAATTGTTGAAATATTAAGAAGGTCAAAAGGATTTTTACCAAATGTTGCGTGCAAATACTTTTTGTAATCTTTGTATGATAGCGCGTTAATATATTTACGTAACATTAGCAGCTTCATATACTCGCTCTTAAGGTCTTCATCAACTGGAAGTTGTTCAATAATAAAATGAACCTGATTTAAGCTATCTTCAAACCCTTCAGAGCGCAATTCAATACCGATTTGCTTTCTTATTAAATTAACACGCGTATCTATTGCCTTTAGAAGTTCTACAGTCCCGGGGTCATCTACAAGTTGTATAAAAATTCGTGTAGGCTTCACATACTTTCTGATATCCGTCTTCATAAGCTCGGACATTGTTATGACATATGAATCTTTTATGAACCGCTTAAGCGTCTTAAGTTCAGACACGATTTTAATTTGCATTTCATCAACCACATAATGATCGTCACGTAATGTTCCGCTCATGCCAATTATCCAAACATCTTCTAACTTTGGCAACAATGAATACCATGGATTCTTAAGCACAACATTACGGCTACTCCTACGAATCAATGTATCAACTTCATTGATGATCACAATATCAAACCCAGTGAGTTTATCATAATCCCGCAAAATCGATTCTAAAATTTGAGGTGTTGTAACAATAACACGTGCATTTTTCAATAACATTCTTCGCTTATTTGACGCAGTACGTGATGAAATTACTTCCAGCCCAGAAACACCACCATATTCATTCAGCATATAATGTACAGTTTCGTTTAGAGATGCGGTCGAATGAACCACTATTATAATTCGCTTGTCCGGGTAAATCATATTCACTAAATAATAAGTAATGATTCGCTTTCCCAAACCACAGTCTAGTTCAATGAGTACATTTTCATTCTCATGGCTCTTTAGTATATCGATAATCTTTTGTTGATAATCACGAAGAACAATTCTTGTCGAATTCATAAGGATCTCTCATACAATGCTACATCATAAAGAATATTTAAACTAAACAAATCTAGAGTATAAAACTATATCAAGGTTACCAAAAAGTCAAATTATGAGAGTGAACAAAAGTTGAAAATCGCTATAGGTAGTACAAATCCGGTGAAAATAGAGGCGACACGATTAGCTATGCAAAAGATTTTTGGAGATTTTGATTTGGTTTCAGTAGATGTGAAGACAATTGTGAGCGCATTTCCAACATCGGATTCGGAAATGGTTCATGGCGCAGTTCATCGTGCAAAAGAAAGTAAAATCAGAGCCAATGCAGATATTGGAATAGGACTCGAAGGTGGATATCATTGCTATGAATGGGGATGTTTCATTAAGGCGTGGGGCGCAGCTACAGATGGCATAATTGTAGGAATAGGTGCCTCACCTGCAGTACCTATACCTAATGCATTAATCGAAATTATTGATCCGAAAATAGACGACAAGTCTAAACAAAGTGTAGATTCATTTTTTGGAATTGAAAATCTGGCGAAAAAGCAAGGCATTATGGGTGCAATAACCAAAGGTGCATTAACACGCCAAGAATCACTAATTCAGGCAGTTGTATCTGCAATGGGACGAATAATAAGTAAAGAAGTATTTTAGGGCCAATTACGACCCTGATTCTTTTAATTCAGCCTTTTCTCGTGAAACAAACAAAGGATTATCTTCAGTAATTAATGATACTTTCCGAGAATTAATCTTGATTTCCTCGCGCTTAGGAATTCCAACTTGACGTAGCGAACCGCCAACCCATGTTGTATTTGGAGGAATCTTTCTACCCTTTGGAATTACTGTATTTGCGCCAATTATAACATTATCACCGATTTCAACACCTGGAAATATTACAACATTTGCACCAATTGTACAATTATCACCGATTTTTACCTTTTGTAAGATTAATTTTCCATTCTCATAAACATGTCCAGTGATAATTGCATTGTATCCAAAGAAGCAATTCTTCCCGATTATTGTTCGTTCCGGATTAAATAACAATGCATGTCCCATAATAGTGCCTTCACCGATCTGAGTGCCAAATGCGATATGCCTTAATCGAACGTTCAGAAAGATTCCATATAACCACATGAAATAACCAAAGATGACGTAATACAATTGTCGCAATTCATACATTAGAATGACATGGTTCGTTTGTTCATACACACCATCTTCAAGAACTGGAAATAGTCCTTGACTCAACGCAAGTGTACCCATCAATAATGCAAGAAATAATGGATATAACGAAAGTGCAAGTGGAACAACAACTATTAAGAACAAATCCAGAGGCAACGCTTCATACACCTGCTTCGCAAGGAATAATACCGGAACGGCACTAATTGTAATATCAACTATTAGTGATATCGGCATTAATGCTATACGCACGAGACTGTGAGTCATTCTAGATTCTCCGGAATATTGTAATTTGTAAACTGTAACAATCCTATATTAATCTACACATATGTAGTAATCGACGAATGACGAATTTATCATGTAAAAAACGCATAATAAAAAGTTTATGATAATCAATGTTGGAAAGTAAGACATAAAAGTGGATAAATATTTGAATTTTTAAAAACTTTAAATACAAGTTCGATAAGAAAGTGTAAAAAAGAAATAAGATTTCGAATTATGAGGTATTTAATATGGTTGATGATGTAGTTGTTGTAGGTGCGGGACCAGCAGGATTAATGAGCGCATATAGATTAGCAAGAAGTGGAGTAAAAGTAAAATTACTTGAGCGACATCCCAATGAGAATGTATCATTAATGGGAGAATTAGTTACCCAGAAAGTATTACGATTTTTAGAGATAAATAAGCATGCAGAGCAAGTTGCAAATCAATTTAAACAAATAAAAGCAGTAAATTTGGATACGGGTACTGAAATAACAGTAGATCGAACAATGTTAAATGAGTCATTTTTGCTGGACGAAGATGCTGTTCAAACACTACTTAAGGAGAAAGCTGAATCCTACGGCGCAGAATTCTTGTTCAGAAAAAATGTAAGGAGCGTCATTAAAGAAAATGGGTATGTTGTAGGAGTAAAAACTCGTGATGAAAAATATAGGTCAAAAATAGTAGTCGGCGCAGATGGAAGTTATAGCAGAATTGCAAGAACTGCAGGAATCCCATTGGGTAAGTATGCAACCAGTTACGGATTCAGACTGAAATTATCAAATGTAAAGGTAGATCCCGATATTGCATATTTTTATGTTGGCAGGGATATAGGCGTAGGCTATTTGTGGATGTATCCGCGTAGTGAGACTGAAGTGAATTTGGGTATTGGAAGAGTACCTATGACAAAGAGCTACCTGAGCAAATTACCAACACAGAACGAAGTCGTACGAAAATACATGAAGACAACACCCGGATTTGAAAATGCCAAGATAACTAACAGAAACGGAGGAATTGTACCGCTATTTGGTCTCATTCCAAGATTTGTAGATTCAGGGGTGGTCCTTGCAGGAAATGCGGCGGGTCAGGTAAGTGCCATGGTCGGTGGTGGGGTGGCTACATCGCTACATGCGGGAATTGTACTATCGAGAGCATTAGTTGGAGCATTAGAAGATGGCGATTATTCACGTAAGAGACTAATGGAATATGAAAAAACCTACCGAAAAACACCAGAAGCACACAGTATTCAAAATACAGGAAAAGGCATGGATGCTGTACTCGAATTTGCACGCGTCTATGATGTTTATGACATTGTTGATGATGTTCTAGGAAACATAGATGCAAGATCAATTAACGAAATAATACAGGGACATCATAGTATTGGCACCATTATAGGATTAGCCTTAGAACAATACAAACTAATTGGAAGAATATTCAAAATGTATATTAGAGCACTCGCGCTTACATCATTTTCTTAATCGATCCGAGCGCCAGAATCGATCTTGACAATATATGCTCGGCCTCCCTCTTTTTCTATTGCTTTTGCAACTTCTAATTCATGCCCGGGTGCAAATGCCATCATAGTACCACCGCCACCGGACCCGTTCAGTTTTGCACCCAGTGCCCCAGCTTTAAAAGATGCTGCGATTAGACGCTCTATTTTTGGTGTAGATCTCCTCAACCCATCTCGTAAATACTTATGATGCATATAAATCAGTTCTCCTAGCTTATGATAATCTATATCCTTCTTAGATAACAATTCCTTCGCTTTTTCAGTTAAATCACGATTCATCAATGTTGTAAGAACAAGTCGCGCGGTATCTTTAGGCAAATATTTCAAATACGGCATAACATCCTCAATAGACGTAGAATATTGCTTGAATTCTGGAAAATATTTTCTGAGCGCATTATATCCTTGAAGAATTGTAGATTTCAAATAAGCAATTGCTTTTACAGTATTTTCTTTTGGTTCTAGAGAATCACCAATAATTAATCCTGAAAATCTACCGGGAAGCTCGGAGATTTCTAGTTTAGGATTAAATCTAACATGCAAAACATTACCATATGCTACAGCAAAATGATCCATGAGTCCTCCAGACTCACCAAATTCTTTAACTTCGGCTTCAAATGCCAATTCTGCAAGCTGCTTGGGTGAAATATCTACTTCACATACATGAGCAATAAATTTCACAATTGCAGTTGTTAGCGCTGTTGAAGAAGACAACCCGGAAGCTTGAGGTAGATCTCCATGAATTTTAATATCGTACCCATGTTCAAGTGAATAACCGTGCCTTCGCATAACATTAAATGCACTTCTTATATAGTCACGAGAATTTCTATAATTTATCGCTTTGCCTAATGAAAAAGAATCGTGTTCATCAATGTCCATACAATTTATTTTTATCAAATCATCATTACGTGACTCGGCATGAAGATAAATACGCAAACTAATTCCGATTGGTAAGACACTTAGACCAATATAGTCAGAATGTTCACCAAACAATGCGATTCTACCGGGCACAGATATATTGATCAAAGGATTTATCGCCTCAATTGCTCATTTTATAATTTATTTAAGTCAAAATCAATTACGTAGATATATATAAATAAAACCAAACTTTCAAAAACAAATTATATAAATATAAAACTGAGTTGAAGAGGAATGCTGCGAGTAATAAAGCTTACAAAGTATTTTGGAGATTTTTTAGCAGTAAATTCAATATCTTTTGAAGCTAAGGAAGGCGAAATATTTGGACTGCTTGGACCTAATGGAAGCGGAAAAAGTACTACAATGCGAATGATACTAGGACTTTTAAAACCCACATGGGGTGAAATTTACGCTAATGAAATTGATGTTATTAAAGAACGCGAACGCGCGAAACGCATTATGGGCTATGTACCGGATGATCCTATCTTACCAGAACGTCTTACGGCGTGGGAATTCGTAAATTATATTGCAGATCTACGAGCGATCCCTCGTGATGAAGAACGAGAAAAGCGATTATATGAATTATTTGACTTGTTGGACCTTAATGATGCCATAGACGATTTGATAGAATCTTTCTCAAGGGGTATGCGTAAAAAATTAGCCATAATCGCAGCAATTCTTCACAAGCCAAAAATTCTTGTTGTTGATGAATTATTCACTGGAATAGATCCGAAAGGCGCAAACACGATTAAAACAATTTTGAAAGGTATGCGCGACCAAGGGTCTATAATAATTCTTTCAACACATATTTTAGAAATTGCTGAGAAAATCTGTAATAGATTAGCGATCATAAAAATGGGTGAGATCATAGCATCCGGAACGATGGAGGAACTTCGAGAATCAACAGGGGAAAACGCATCCCTTGAAGAGCTATTTTTGGAGCTAACTGGAGGACCGGACATTCAAAAAATCATAGAGTTCTTAGAGGGATAAATGTGGGATTACGAGAACTTATCGTAATGTTAAGATACGATTCCAAGCAATATTTTCGAGTCAAACAAATATCTGGAGAACGCCAGAAAGTTGAAGGAACGAAAAAAAATCTACTTGTTATAGTATTTTTCGCATTTGTTATGCTTATTGTAGGAGGATTTTCATATTTTATTTTAGCAAAACTCTCCTTAGACATTAAACAAGTAATACCCCTAATTGGGATTTTATTCAATTTTGTATTTATAATGTCAATTATTGGTTTTATTATGACATCTGTTACATCTGTTCATAATGTAGAAAAAATAGAATATTTACTCGTACAACCAGTATCATTAAAAACAATTTTTGCTGAAAAAATCCTATTATACGGATTTTATGGTTCTATGCTCTACTTTCTCATTGGACTTCCGATTTATACAGCTCTTGCTGCAACATATTATCCGTTATTAACACCCATATTTGCTATTTATTTCACAATTATGACCATTTTGGTAGTAATTGGAGGTGCCAGTATTGGAGGTATTTTTGGTCTTGTAATATATAAGTTCCTACAAGGAAGAAGATTATTAAAACAAATTCTCTCAGGTCTTGCGACAGCTATCGCAATTTTAATCGGTAGTTTTTATTATGTATTCATATATTCAGATACAGGCAATCAATTCATGCCAGAGATATTAAATTCGCTCATTCAGTTATCATCAACTTTTGGTTTATCTTCAAAATATACAATTGGCTATGCTATGTCTAATTTATTGTTTTCCCCCTTCATAGGACCAGATAACATACTTCAGATCATATTTGATATATTCCTCGTTTTTGTACTACCATTAGATCTTATTTATCTAAATACTGCAATTTGTGAAAAGGCTCATTACAGCGGATGGATTACCATAGGAAAACGAAAGGAAAAGAAGAAAACCAAACGTACTAAATGGAATCCTCATCTATTTCCCATGATAGAACTGGACCCAGTTGTTTCAGTTTCTGCATGGTATAATATTGCAATGATCAAGAGAGAATCTAGCGTTTTTGTATCCTATTTACTAATGCCAATACGATTAACAATTTTTATGCTGCTTCCATTATTCATGGGTGAAGAAATCGGTGGTCTCGTTATCTTCTTACTTATTATGATAATTTACATTTTCACATCCTCATACGCAAATTCATTTGCAGGATACGAATTAGTCTATGAAGGAAAGAACTTTCTAAATATATTATCATCAGGAGTCGATTTACGAAAATATATTAAAGGCAAGGTATACAGTGCAATACCATTTTCAATTATAGTAGGTATAATCATCGGAATAATTTGTGTTATTCTAGATTTCTCGTTAATACCAACATTACCAATCATTATCGCTATGGCAATAATAATAACATTAGTTCAAGGTGGGGTCACATCATATTATTCGAGTTTATATGGCAATTTTAAATCGGATAGATTATTTTTGAAACAAAGAGGAGCAAATATCCAACCACCAATAGGATTCAAAGGAATAATTCTAAGATTTCTCGTGAGTGTTACAATTTTATTGATACTCTTGGGTACTGAATTAATATTAATACTCTATGATATAGTTTATGCATATATTGGGTTAGTATTTATCCTAATCATAGCGAAAAAAATAAGCAACAGGTACATAGCCAAAGCAGCAAGAAAAATTTCGGAACTTGAAACAACAGACTATCTGTGAGGAAAAATTATGAAATTTGGATTTTCCTATCATCATGCAAAATTACCGGAACATGCAAAATTTGACTTTGAACGAATGTATTCAGAGGGCTTAGAAACAATTCTTATTGCGGCATCAGAATTCGATCATATTTATTGGTTTGAAAATATGAAGGAAATTGTAGATATAGCAAAGGAAATAGGAATGGAAGTGTGGTGGAACTTTTGGGGGTTTGGCCATGTCTTCGGAGGGGAACCCCCATCGTTCTTTTTAGATAAGAACCATAAATTTAGACAAGTTACAGCCAAATCACAAGAGCCTATTCCAGCAGCTTGCCCAAATACAGCCGAATTTAGAGAGTATCTATTTAGCTGGGTCAAAAAAGTGTTAAATGAAATAAACATTGATGGTATATTCATAGATGAACCACATTTTAGCACATGGTTTCCAGAAGAATACACATGCACGTGTAACGTATGCAAAAATAAATTCAAAAAAACATATGGTTATGAAATGCCCTTATCATTGACAGATGACGTGATAAAATTTCGAAACGATTCACTTGTTTCATTAGTCGCAGATATGGGCAAAATCATAAAGGATACCAGTAAGAATGTCAAAGTGGCAGTTTGCCTATTACCTATAGAAAATCCACTATATGGAATTACAAATTATGAAGATATTATGAATATAAAATCAATAGATGTAATCAGCTTAGATCCATATTTTCTTGCATTTGGAAAAACAATACAATGGGCAAAACAAAAAACAGATGAACTAATAAAATTGAAACAGACGTACAATAAAGAAATAATGATCTGGCTACAATTATACAATGTACCAGCTGAAGAACACAAAAAAGAGATAGAACTCTTGGACTACTACATTTCAAAAAATATAGATGAAATCTTTTTCTGGTCATACCAGGCAAATAAAGGGACTTCAATCTCAAGCGAAATGCCGATGAAACTACATAATAAAATAATAGAAAAAATAAGAGATGTAAAAAGAAAATAGTCCTTTTAATCTCCAGATGTAGCAACGAGCCATAGGAATAAAGCACTTAAGAGATAGATCAACAGACCAGTTACAAGAATAATTGCAATTGTTGCGCCGAGAGTAGATGATGTAAAGTTTACAACAGTATTATCTACACGTTTAAATCCACGACGATACACGGTTGGCTTTCCACAATGAAGAGTTTTATCGGTTATTTTACCACAGACTGTGCATTGGTATTTTGCTTGAAAGACAGCCCCTATGAGACTATCAGTATTACAACCAATAAAACCAGCCACGGTAGCTATAATGATTACAACTATTGAATTATTTACAGGTATAATTCCAAGAATAGCAAAAATATAGGCTAAAATGCCAACAGCAAGACTGCTGAATAATGCAACATATTCACCTAATGAAGATACTGCACCAATAGTTCCTCGTGGAACTTTACGGCGTAGATTTGTAATCAATCTTGGTTTTGATTGACTAAATACACCAATTTCACTTGCTAAAGTGTCTGCAGTCGTAGTTGCAACGGCGCCTATAAAGCCATATGTGAATATAAGTGAGTCAAGTCCAAAATTGGGTGCTAGGTATCCACCTATGGAGAATAAAGTCGGAATAAGACCACTATAGATCACGTTTTTCCAATTTCGCATGCCTTTGCCTTCCTGAGCAACGCCCGCAGCCTCTTTTGCTTTGTACTTGTATTTTGTAGCAATACTGGCACTCACTAAGAAGAATAACAGTAATGCAAATGCACCAGGACCACCAGTATACCATACGATTATGCCGATTATGTAAGCTGAGACAAGTCCTGAGAAGTCAACGAACCGAAGCTTATATGACACTACCGCAAGGAAGCTGACTACGATGATGCCTATAGTTAATGTATGATTCAACAGTTCAAACATATCATTCACATCTCCATATTATTTGGCAAGTGTCATGATTCTGTACAACTATCATTATAACTGCGACTACTGACTGACACTTAACAATAGCTAGTTTCAAAGTAATTACATTTAAGGGTTACTACATGAATGAAAAAATAATCGATAATTGTCGAAAAATACATACTAAATTCGTTAATTGTTGTTTGATAAAAATATAATACAAAAGACCACCCCAAAAAATACCAAATTTTACAATTATATTGCACTAAATACTCTAATTTGGTTATTCTCAATATTTATGAGTTGGGGCGAAAGTCTATTATTATTTACTCTCAAGACGGGTTCAAACATATATGTAGTGGTATCTTCCGTATATGGCACGGTCCAATCTAAGGGTCCAATAGTTATTTGATCCCCTGCATTCATAGGTTTTAGTTCAATGCTAAGGGTATCGACTATTGTACGACCAGATCTAAGAAGAAGGTCTAAAGAAATACGACCTTTTAGCGATATTTGCGATAGGACATCAACAAAAATATGTATCAATTTTCCTGACGGAAGAAGTGAAGAATATGGCTCACCTCTAAGACTTTCGAATCTAAACTTTATGGTTACAGCTTCGCCAGTCATATCAAGAACATTAAATGAAGTCATATAGGAACTAATGATTGCGCCTTCAGTTTCAACATAAATATTTAGATTGTATTTACCCGGCTTGATAAAAACAGGGATGGGTATATTTAGTGGAAGATATTTTTCACCATATTCTTCAAGAACGATTTTATGAGAATCACTATTAATCTGTTTTCCAGATAGTTCGTAGATCTTATAATGAACTACCAGATTGGATACTTGGTCCGTTGTGTTTTTCAATAAAATCAAGCATGATAAATCTGAGCCAACAGTTACATTTGTTTCAACTTTCCCAAATACAACATCAATATTCATTTCTTTAAGATGTGTGATTTCAACCTTCTTTTGCTTGATATCAATTATTTTATTCTTTTGCTCTAATGCCACATAAAGCATGAAATAATCATAATCAGATAATATGCCCCAGGGAGTGAATGGTCCTAATGGTACGTAAATTTCCCCACTATTTGCGATCTTATTTTGTGAGAGAACCACATCAGCACCGGTAGGAGTTCTAATACCAAGGATTAAATTGACAGTTTCGGTTTTGTCTGAAGGAAATCTTAATTTTACACCCACATTAAATTTCGAATTTTTAAAAACGGTTTCAGGGGCAAATATATTTTCAATTTGAACTGCTTGCGATTTCGAAATTAATAGAGGCGGGCTTTTTATAGTTGTAATTTTATGTCCTTTATACTTAATAGTTGTATGAAAATAAATTTCGAAATTATCCTCATATTTAGGTATTGGAATTTCAACAGAAATAGATTCAGGAATTTCAAAGATCTTGTAATTACCAATTAGAATTTTTGATGAGTGTCCAACAGAATAAAATACGGAAGCTTCAACATCATGAGGATTAATCATGCTTGATGAATTAATTCTTAGGGAAACAGATACTTTTTCAATGTCGGGATTACTAATAGTTGAAGGCATATCATAGGATACTTCAAATTGTGGGCCTCTAAAACTAATATAGAATTTATTAGATATTGATTTTGTCAAAACATGCCCAGACTTATTTTTCACAATCAGTTCCAAATGGCATCTTTTAAGACCAATTGCATCTTCTGGAGATATAATAATATTTTCAAAGTTTTCTTGATTGAATACCTTCTTTTCTTCTTTAGGAAGTATAAAATTGTACTGGCCTTTTGCAAGAACTTCCCCATTGGAACTTACACATAATACTTCGGCTGAAATTTCTTGGTCTTCAGGATAATTTGTCCAGATGCTAGCTTTGAAAGGAATGGACGTCTTGGATTGAGGAATAATATGGTCAACCAACACATTAATAGTAGATTTGACACGATATGTGTTTAACGACTTCTGAAACTTTATTTCCCTAGTACCAATTTTTGCAACAGCAAGTATTACGTATGACGAAGAACCATCAAGTGTGCTAAAAACTCGCTCTACGGGAATAACATCACCAGCATGTATATTTCCAATCGGAATTGTATCGGCAAATACCTGTTCTTTTTCACCATTTAATACGGAGATTGATATAACAACATTTGGTAATGTTATGGTACTCCCATTTTTTATTTCAACAACAAAATTAACATCATTCCCACTAAATACTGTGGGCGAAAGAAGTTTTATATCCACATTAATTTCGGTCCACCATTTGAGCCATCCGGGTAAATCTGGTGTTCCAGATAAGGGATCATATAACCAATTAGTAGAGCAATCTTCGGTTATATTCACAAGCTTTCTTAATAATGCAGATACATTATTTCCGGTGGAATAATATTCAATAAGTTGATAATCCGCTGTGGTAGTACGAGGCTCAATTGTAGAGCTACCAAATATAGATACAAATAAAGGTTGCATAAATTCATTATCAATTAATTCGAGTTCATCTAATTCTTCCTTAATATACGCAATTAGACCTTCTACAGCATCAGAAAGATATCGATTTACTTTTGAAATATCAGGACGACCATCGGGACCGATCTTGTATGAATAGTACGCTGCAAATTCAGGATCAATTTTTTCTAAACCTTCAGGTTTTTCGAATCGTCCCCACAATCCAGCTGAAACTGCACGCTCACGATTTTGAACGATTGACTTTTTACCCACATCTGGAATTTGTCGTCCTGCCTTATATAATTTAGACGCTTTTAATGCTATTGCTTGGATTATAGCAGCTATTCCAATTCTCCGGGGAATACTAAGCTGAGTGTCAACACATCTTAGTTCTATGGTTCCATAATCCGTAAATGGATACATATCAACCATACGCGGTGGGTCTCTGTTGACATTAAGAGCAAACTCATCAGGAGATGCTCTAATCATGTATGGAATGTATTCGCGATCAGAACATGGACCGAGCTGAGCACAATTCATTTGGAGTCGAATACTGCGAATACAACGGGGAGCTCTTATTCTACCATCAGGTAACTCACGTATTTCATCAGTTGGTTTTCCGTTCACAATAGGGGAGTTTACCGTTAGCGCAATAATATGGGGTATGAAATTACGAAGTAAATTATACACAGCTAATTTTTCCTCGCTTGGCACTTCTGGGCCTAAAATATGGTGATGCTCACCAAATGATAATCCTTTAAAATAATCCACTGTAGGATTCAAACCCGTTGAGACTAGAATAACTCCTTTTTCTGCGGGAAGCGATTTTTCAGCCGAGGAAACTAGAATGTGAATCCACCATGCAAGTTCTTCCAGATAGTCACACGGAGGTGTAACCACTTCTAAGATATATGTTACTGTAGCAATATGGGGGTCACGGGACATTATATCAAATTCTTTTACACGACCATCTTTCAACTTATATTTGACAACAATTTTTGTACCTTTTTTAGGGTCTTTCTCAACAATTTTCAATCCCAAAAAACGTTCATGTATAACGGAAACTTCAGATTTAGCTGCGGATTCTTCAATTATTTCTTTCGCGCGGGTAATTATATCATTAAAAATATCCACTATAGCCTCGCCACTAATCCAGGTTCCATCATCATTAAGCACTTGAAGCTCTACTTCAATACCATGAGTATATGGAAGGCGAGTCAATTTCAATTAGCATACACCCTTTACATTACAGTAACAAACACCTTATAGATAGATTCAAGCTTATCAACCATGTTTATTAATTTTTCAGACACCGTTATTTCAAATATCGAAACTCGTGGAACCGGACCGAATTGGTTGATCGCTTGATAAACAAAAGGACCGCCGCCAAAATCCTTTTCATCATACAAGACGGTAAATCCTTTATTTTCTAATTTTGTGAATAATTTTTCTAATACTCCTTTTGTATCATGAAGATATCGGTTTCCTATGAATACAGTTGTATCATCATAGAAGGAAGGAAATGCTGAAAAACGCAAATTAATTATGGTCGGAATTATAGATTCTCCGAATTTTTGTGAATCGGCAATTATGACACTTAGTATATTATGATTTGAGATATAGTCTTCAGAAGGATTGTTGATTGCAATCACATTAAATATGTCGCTATCGGTGAAAACTTTCACAACATTCTTATATTCTTTAGTTGAAAACTGCTGGATGATAATATAGAATGGCGATGTACCCGTTAGTAATACTTCACCAAGGTTTTTCAAATAATTAAGTGATGTTGCATAATCAATTTTCGAACTTGCTTCCTGTACTTGTTTTACATCCTCAATCAGGCGATCTAATGTAATGTTTAATTTTTGAAGTTGCTTTTCTAATTTTCCGAACTTTTTTGCAATTGAAGACATTTTTATTTCTTCTCCATTAAGCTTGGGAACCAATAAATATAACTTCGAGAATAGGTTTTCTGAACCTTTGCAATACCGGCATTAACTAGGCTTTCCAATGCACGTTCTGCGCGCTCTTCAGTCCAACCAAGTTCTAGAATTACTGTTTCAAGTGTAATTTTACCTTTATGTTTAGCAGCAACAGACATGACTGTCTGTGGATCTTTCGTCATTTCTACGGGAACGAAATGTACAACTTTAATTCCATTATCCAGTACAGAAATTCCTCCAATTAATCCTTGCTTAGATAGATCTTCAATAGTTTTTATAATTTCATCGGGAGATATTTTCCAACCTTTTTTAGACAATATCATAATGACTTCAGATAATGCAAGAATTCCACCGGATTCTTTGGACGTGTCAATTAGAGAAATTATATCGCGTCTAAGACCTTCATAATATGGACCTTTCTTGAATAAACGCGAGACCATGTCTGGAGTTTTACTCGCTTCAGCAATCCATGCTTCTGGGGATATGCCCATTTCCGAAAGCATTTCTTCAAGAACACTGAGATATTTTGGATTACGAAGAATTGCATCACCATGTTTTTCAAAGGCTTTCTGTAATTTCTCCCACAATTTTTCAGTACGTTCAGCTTTCTTTGTAATTTCATCGATTCGTTTTGCCAACATTTCTTCAGGAGGAATAGGATCAAGTTTAACTTGCAAAGATATTGAAGCATCATTTTTAACAGGAAATACAATTTTCTTATCGTAAAATCCTTCAGCTTTAATAATACCGCGCTTTTTACCAGATTTTAATGAAAGGTTGATTATACCACGCTTGTCTGCAGTATATTCTTTGCGATTTAATGTTAAAACGGCTTCAGGAATTCGCTTGCCCTCAGAATCTGTAACAAAAATTCGTACTGAGCCATAACCTTTCCCGCCGTCTTCAATTGTAACTTCAGGAGAGATCGCTTCACCCAAGTCCGTTGTATCAGTTATTTCAATTATTTCTGGACTTTCTATTAATTCGAAAGATTCAATTTTTGAAACAATTCGTTTGATGTCATTACGTTTGACAAAACCATCAGACACAAGTTTAATTAAACCACGCAAAATAAATTTACGCGGTTCTTCCAATGCAAATGCATTTCGTAAATCAGCTTCATCATAGATAAAACTTCGTAATGACGTATCAATCTCAATTCGCTCTTCAATCATATTTTGTAAATGTTGAAGAGATTCATTTCTCGGTTCTAATAGCGTATGATCCTTGGATTTCTCTTTTACTAATTGCGATGGCCCAATCAACTTTATTTTTTTCTTACTGCCTTTCTGCAATCCAAAAATCAAAAATGGTATTAAAACATATGTATCTTTACCATTACTGAGACTACCTGCATTTACCATAACTTCGTCTTCGAGTTTATCGATATAATGTGAAATTTCAGAAATTACATTTTCAATCTTTTTCTTGATTTTATCAAGTTCTTTCTTTGAAAATTTATCCAAATCCTTTTGTATTTTCTCGAGTTTTTCTAATCGTTCCTTGTCCTTCGCTATTGCACGATTCTTTTTTTCTAATTCATCTTCATACTCTTTACGCAGAGATTCAATTTCATCTTCAAGTTCCATTTTCATTCGTTTAATTTCTAATTTTGAAAAATCAAACGCTTCTATCTTTTGTTCCAGACGTGCTCGTAGCATTTCCTCTCGCATTTTTAAGCCTTTATTCAAATTGTAATTCAGTTCATTAATACGTTTTTGTAACTGTTCAATACGAACTCTTAATCGCTCAATATCCCGACTGATACGCTTACGTTCAGGTTCTAACAATTCTTTTGGTTTAATATCAAGAGCTTCTAATGCAAGTCGATATGCTTTTAATGCCTTCATAGATTTATCATAAGATTCACGAACAAGTCGTGCGGTCTCATGAACATTAATACCACCAAAGTCTGGAAAAACTGTATAATATTCCTTAAGTTTCTGAGGCCGAGAAATTGATATATATTGACCGATCTCTTTCAAAAATTTCCCTGCAAGTAAACCGGGAATCGTTATATTTTGCTTCTTATTCTTACCCAGTTGTTTTTCAATATCTTTAATAAGTTCCATCAAATCTTCAATTCTCTTAACATCACGTATCTTTTCAATTATATTTTCTATATTCTCAATTTGATAAATGGATATTGGAGACGTGATCAACGATAAATTTTCAATTAATATACTTTTTTCTTCTTCAGGAGATGATGCAACTAATATCTTCAAAAAAGCTTCAATTAAAAATACGGGCTCTCCATCCTTCGTATTCCATGCATCATATAAAGCAGCAGCGATTATGATATCATCTGGAAGAGATTGTTCAATTGGTTCAGAACCCGAAATAGCAACCTTTTCTGTTGCGATTGGAGGAATAAGGAACTCTTTGGACAATTTATTAGGCCTCTCTTAATTTTAATGACATACTCCCAATAATCTATATAGAAGACATTACTTATAATTCTTATATTGCTCTAAATCTATTTTAATGTATAGCTAGGGTAATAAAATCCCTTTTGAAAAGGACTATATATTTTTGAATATATATATAATTATGATGATGGATGACCAAACGAAAAGAAATGCTTGAACCGTTTTGCCCGACATGTGGCGCCTATAAGGGTGTGGGACCTTGTATAAATCCAAAATGCCCAGACTCAATCTACTATAAGATAGAACACGCAGAACCCGGCGAGAAAGAGTCCCAAGACGTCTGCAAAATTTGTGGAGCACCTGCTGAGATAAAATGCTCAGTTTGCGGTAGAGGATTCTGCAAAGCTCATGCCAAGAAATACACAAGTACAAAATTTGAGCCCCCACAATTAATTGGAAGTTGTAAAATATGTGGTAAAATTGTATGTAGCTCCTGTTGGGTTATACATAATGGCTCAATATATTGTTCAAATGCATGTATTATCTCAGAATCTTATGGCGATAACCAAATTGCAGAAGAAACAAAATCACTATTGAGTATGGCTCAAACATCAATTGAAAGAACCAGGAGCCCCTTAAAATTACTTATTGAGAATATACCTTCAATTACATATTCAGGGACGTTATTGAATATTCCTGTAAAAATTATGAATTATTCGAGTTATCCATTATCAGTTTTAATTAAATTTACAGTGAGAAGTTCATCTGATAAGATATTACTGTTCATAGAAAGAAACTTAGATCTTATGGCATTTGATACTGAAGAACTTGTCTTTCCATTAAAGCTGCCAGACACAAAAACTAGTACAAAAATAAATATTGAAATTTCAGCTATTTCTAATGAAGGATACAAAGCATCCGTTAACAAATTTATCAGATGTTTTGCAAAGAAGAGTGATTGATTTTCTTTATCTTTGCAGGCTTCCCATCAATGAATACAACAATCTCACCATTACGGATCTCAATATTTATGTCGCTATTTTCATCATACTCCGCATCAAGTAAGATTTCTTCCCCATCTATTGATAGAACGTATTCATTATCAAATTTTTGATAAAGAGTATCGTGTGACATTGGCATCGACTTGGTACTAATGAGAGGTAATTCACGAGCAATATCAAGGTTTATTAATTTTGCAAGGCGTTCTGTATTTTTCTTACTATCTTCAGACAGTAATCCCATTATAGTGTAGAATCCCATATATGGTTTAGATTTACCACGCGCAGGTTGATCATAATAAATTCCAGTAGATGCGCGCTCAATTGCAAGGTATGGACCTAGACCACGCTTTACAACATCAAAGTCGGTTTCCCATTCATCGGAGTTATTTTCTTTTAGAGCTACATGGCTTAGTTCATGTGCAAATGTTCCAATTAACATTGGGTCGTTAAAAGATTTCACTATAGGATGTAATCTTATTCGAACTTCGCCACCCCATTTCGCCCATGTGATATCTGCAATTGCATTTATATTTCGCCATAAGATAATAAAATCTCGAGTGCGCAATTCAGGATATGCATATTTTATTAATCGCTCAACTAAGAGACTCATATCGGGTGGATCACTTCGTATAATCAAGGACTATCCCTCTTATTATTAATGTATACACTATCAAATTTGAAGATTGTTATGAGTACTCAAAAAATCTGACTACTCAGAAAGTTTTTTAAGAACAATCATAAGTTTAGACTTGTTTAATAGGTGATTACAATGGGTGCCAAAAAGAAGTGGGGCGCAACACAGAGAGCCCGCGAAAAAATAATTAGAGACGCAATTGTTGAGCCCGAAACAAGAGAAGAAATTAACAAATATTTAGAAAAGGCCAAAATAGTCACGCTAGCAGATATTGCGACCCGCTTTAATGTTAGAGTAAGTGTCGTAAAAGAAATAATCAGACAATTAGAGCGTGAAGGAAAACTTGTTCCAATTGTTTCTTCTAATCTGATCAAAGCATATACAAAACCAAATATGGCTCCAGAATATGCTTCAGAAAGAATTGAACTTCTGAGAAAAGAAGAAGAGGCAATAAAACCAACAGGAATTAAACCAAAGGAAAGCAAGAAAAGCACCAAGAAATCTACAAAGAAAGAAGAAAAGAAAACTAAGAAAAGCACCAAAAGTACCAAGAAAAGCACCAAGAAATCTACAAAGAAAGAAGAAAAAAGCACAGAAAAATCTGAAAAAACAAAGAAGAAAAGAACACGTAAGTCCAAGAAATCAGAAACTGAAAAAACAGAAGAAAACGAGTAAAAATAAAAAATTATTAAATAATGAAGCGGAGGCTTATGCCTTTTCGCTTCATATTTGAATTATAATTATCCAGTAAGTTCTTGTATGCGTTTCTCAATTGATGCAAGTTTTCCTTCGAGCTCTGATTCTTTAACTTTGTAATTTTCTTCATCAATTAAGCCACGCATGTAATCAAATCGCAAATCTGTAAGAGCAGTCTTTATGTTTTCTTTTTCTTGTTTTAGCTCTTCAAGCAATTCAGCGGGTTCTTTTTCAGTAGAAGTAGTTGGAATCTCAATCTTTGCCTCAGCAGATTCGGATGCACTTGAACCACCAAATAAGGCATCCATAGTTTTTTCGCCAGATGCAAGTGCCGATTCTAATAATGCCTCAGCATCACCCATACCGCTCTCAATATCTGCACCGCCAAATGGGCTTGCAATAGGCTCAGGCTCAGGTACACTAACGGGTTCAGGAGTCGCCACGGGTTCGGGTTCTGGAGCACGTACGGGTTCAGGTGTTGGTTCCGGAACCTTTACGGGCTGAGGTTTTGGTTCAGGCTCAGGTGCAGGAGTGGGAGTACTTACAGGTGCAGAAGCAGATTGTGATGATGCAGATGACGATGTTTGAGGAGCGATCGTCTGCATTTCTTCCATATTCTGCTTGATTTTTTCAATTTGATCCTCAATTTCCTCTAATGTGGAATTGATTTGATTTTTCATTGTTTTGAAATTCTCATGCAAGTTTTCAATGAGTCTTCTTGTCTCTGAGACAGTGGTCATAAAACCAGCGATTTTCTTTAACTTTTCATTTATCATTGCGATTTCTTGGGTTAGTTGTTCAAAGCTCAAACTTATCACCAGACCCTCATTATTATTAACTATCATTTATTAGATAAATAAACCTTTTTACATTTTTGCTAATGAACCATTATGTTGATGATACTTCAAGAATTGCTTTGGTAAGAATTGCAAGCAACCTATCGCGATATGATGGATCTATGGCAATTAGCTCGTAGGTTGGAACACCTAAAATTTGGCCTACACGCTCTGGAGTTAGAGCAGTAGGTAAGTCTTGCTTATTCGCAATTCCAATAATTTTCGCAGTTGGAGCTTCTTTCTGAACCATCTGCACGAGCTTTCGACTTCGCAACACATTTTCCAGCGTACTATCAGTTACTATAATAACAACTTGAGCATTCTTTACCATCTTATTCCATAGAATTGAGAACCTAGACTGCCCAGCTAGGTCCCAGATAACCAAGTTCGCATTTCCAATATCTGAGGAAAGAGACTTGATATTTACACCGATTGTTGCCTTGTGTGTTAGTGCAACGGGCTCTCCGCGTAATAACCGTAATGTTGTTGTTTTTCCTACTGAACTAAATCCAAGTAGAGCAATCTTTACCATAGTTACGGCAATTTTATCAACAACTTCTTCAATGCCCTCAAACTCATTGGGATCTCCAGACCAGTTCTTTACAATATTACCCCATTTCTCCATAAATATATCGGACAATTGCTCAATTTTTTCTTTTACTTGTTCGGGGTCATCACTCTTATCAGCAACAAAATAAAACATTACATTACCTTTGCGTAAATAATAAAGCTGAAGTGAATGCATACCCATAGTTTCAGTTTTTTCCGGGAAATTCATATTATTCACAAATTCGGTAAGACTAATTAGAAATTCAATCAAGTCTGTATTGTTATTATTGTCCGAATAGTTTTTGCTGAAGATTATACTTCCTTCATCACTGATTATATAGACATTTCTAATCAAATTAAATCCCCTCAGGTGCATATAAAGGGTACATACGATTTAGTCCCATTTTATTTTATGTGGATATTCTTAATTTTCAATGATTCACATATAGATTTTTACTTATTTAAATGTTTTAACTAATATAAAATATATGCCTTACGTAAATATAATAATTAATATAGATGTTTTAAAGTGTAGAAAGAGTATGCAATATTTTATATAAACATTAGGTTAAATAATATTCAAAGAGGACCTATTTGGTGAACAAATATGAGTACGTTTCGGATTCTCAAGAAATCATTTGTAATAGCATTTAGAAGTACGAGACGCGTTACCGCGTTCATAATCATATATGCAATTCTCACATTTACTACGGCATATTCACTTGAAAAAGGAGATCCACAAATGCAACTTATTGCATTATTGGGTGGATTTATGGTAGCAAGTGTATATGGGATTTTATTAAGCCAGTTTAGGAAAAAAGACGTAGCAATTCTAAAATGTATATCTTGGGGAAATTCGCATATCCTATTGTTACTTGTCGGAGAAATTTTCATCGTATCACTTATGTCATTCATATTAACACTTGAAATAATAATACACATTCAAGGAATTTCATTTTACTTCCCAAGCCTATTGGCTCTTGCACAAGATTTAGTATTCCGCGGTGATACATTATTGATGACATTCTTCTTGGTTGTATTCTTCCAGGTTCCAGGAGTTATCCTAGCGAATTTCAGGGCCACAAGAATCTCCCCCATGTCAGCATTGAGGAATGAGTGAGGTGAAGACAAATGCCTAGCGTAGATAGTATAATTGTTGCAGAAAACGTTTCTAAAGAATATGGCCGCGGAAAGAAAATGGTTGCGGCACTTAAAGACATCAATTTGGAAATAAAACGAGGAGAATTTATCGCAATATTAGGACCAAGTGGTTCTGGAAAATCAACACTATTAAACGTTCTAGCAGGATTAGACCGCCCATCAAAAGGAAGAATTCTTATTGATGGTGTTGACACAACACTTGTGGACGAACGATTCTTACCCTCAATCAGAAGAGAAAAAATTGGTTTCGTATTTCAGAACTTCCTATTAATTGAAGAGCTGAACGTAATGGAAAATGTCGAATCACCATTATGGCCAACACGACTTCCACAAAAAGAGATTGAAGACCGAGCAATGGATCTATTAAGAAAAGTTGATCTATCAGAACGAAAAGAACATTTTCCACGTCAATTATCTGGTGGAGAACAACAAAGAACTGCAATTGCAAGAGCACTTGTAAATAATCCGCCAATACTTTTCTGTGATGAACCAACAGGAAATCTAGATAGCAAAATGGGCGCAAATATCATGAAGCTAATCTCACAGCTCAACAAAACAATGAATCTAACAGTCGTTCTTGTCACTCACAACGAAGAATTAGTAAAATACGCAAAACGCACAATTCGAATGAAAGATGGTATGTTAATTACATAACATACACCATTTCTTCTTTTTCTACTCGATTTTTGAATCTTCATAATTCTTGAAACTTATATATTAAAAACGATAGAATTAGATTTAATTACAAAGTAGAGGGTCTTCAATGAGTATCTGTGAAGAGTTAACATCCAAAGCAAAGACATATGAAGATGCAGGCAGTAGCGAAATGGCAGGTAGATTTTATTTAAAAGCCGCAAAATGCTACGAGGCACGGGAGTTTTTTGATAAGGCTGCGGAATCATATGAAGCTGCATCAAACGCTTTTATGACAGCAGGAATGATCTCATATGGAGCTAAACTTTTGACAATTGCCGCAGATACCGCAATAAAGATGGGAGACTATGATAATTATGAAACACTTTATGGCAAAGCTTCAGCAGCCTATGAAGTAGCTGTGGAAACAGAAAACGATTTCAGATATTTAATTGATGCTGCATTTTGTTCGTTGCTTGCAGGAGACGATAATGAGGCAAATCGATTAATACGAATTGCTAAAGAGAAATTACCGGATACGTATGAACCATTAATTAATTTTGTAAAACAACTGGCAAATATGGATTTCAATACGGCTTATGAAATGATTCGCGAATATGATAAATACAAGATTCCAAAATGGCTTGTTAATAAAATAAGAGATTATGCAAACAATTTACTAGCTGCATACATCAGGAATTTCCTAACAGTTGTGGAGCCGGCAATTTCAATAAATGCAATTTGTGATCTAACAGGAGAACCTAAGGACCGTATATTAGAAATGGTTGAGGATGCAGTACTTAACGGATTAATTCCAGCTAAGTTTGATATTAATACTCATGAATTAATTGTCGATAAAGAGCACTTGAATATTGATACACTTGGTACCCGCCCAATACAAGCCTCTGATTATCCAGAGGAATAAATCAAAGAGGCCCCTTAATTCTAAATGAAATGGTCTCCTTTAAGATCGTTCGGAATACTTTTAGTAAGTTTTCACCAGTGATAGCTATGGTTTCAAATATCGGATATTCTTCGATACCAAGAAACTTTACGATTTCATCAACGGGCATAGCATTGGGAAGATCTCGCTTATTTATTGCTATTATGATAGGTATTGAATGGAGTAATTCAGGACCCAAATAACGCTTTAATTCCTCAAATGAATCCTTATTTTCATTTATAGCATCTGGCGAACTATCAGCGACGAAAATAATTCCATCCGCATCGCGCAACACGGTTTTACGCTGACGATAATGTCTTCTTTGTCCGGCTACTGTGAAAATGTCAAAAACAACATGAGGAGTGACAGTAATCGGTACAAAATCAAAGAATAGTGTTCTTCCTGTTGGGTCCGAGGTTTCTGTCAATTGACCCTTTGAACTTTCTTCAAGCTTTGTAAAGATATATCGCAACATTGTTGTTTTGCCACTCAAGCTTGGACCATAGAAAACTATCTTGAGATGAACCCGCCCACGTGAATCGCGTTTTAATTCTTTTGCAATTTTTTCTAATCTTACGACTTCTTTCTTAGGTTCCTTTTCGGGTACGGAAGGGACTGGAACACTTACTTGGGGAATTGGGGGATGAGCTCGGATGTCCTTCTCGATTTTATAATCAACAATAGTTTCCTTTCGCCTCTTCCATCTATTTCGAATTCTGCTGAGCAGTCCCATAAACACTCAACTCCAATAGTGAATAAATCAAAAGTGCTTATAAATATTGCATGAAAAATCTATTCGGTGATAACTTATGTTCAAACGTATGGCTTCTGAAGAATTTCCAAAGCTAAATGAGGTTATATATTTAAATTCTGCATCCACCGGAATTCCACCTTATTCGGCTATAAAAACAGCCCACGACTATTTGGAACATAGATTACTCAGTACAGTTACTACGAAGGAAATTGATACTGTATATGATAATGTAAGAGCACATCTTGCAAAACTCTTTAATGCTGAACCAGATAGCTTTGCAATTGTGAATAATACAAGTGATGGATTAAACAAAGCAGCAACAAGTATTGATATTAAAGAAAACGAAAAAATAATAATTTCAGATCAAGAATTTCCTGCAAATCAAAAGCCATGGCAATTATTAGCTAAACGAAAGGGTGCAAAATTAATTGTAATAAAATCCATTAATGGAAGGGTACCTCTAGAACAAGTACTTGAAAATATTGATTCAAAAACTAAAATAATCGCTCTTTCACACGTTGAATTTTCAACAGGATTTAGAAACCAAATGAAAAAGATTTCAAAGGAAGCTCACAAATATGATACATATGTTATAGCGGATGTAGTACAATCAGCAGGAGCAATAAAAATAGATCTAAAAGATATGGATGTTGATTTTGCAGCAGCTGCAACACACAAATGGATATTGGGACCCTTAGGACTTGGCTTTCTATATGTGAGCGAAAAGATAATTGACGATATTACACCCACATATGCAGGATGGCACAGCGTTGAAAATATGGAAGACTTTTCGTTTAGAGAACTAAAATTCAGAAAGGATGCAGGTAAATTTGAAACCGGAACAAAGAACATCATAGGATTATTTATGTTTAATGAATCCTTAAAATTAATAAACAGATTAGGAATTGAAAAAATAGAGAGCCATAATATGGGTCTTGCGGAGTATATGAGGAAAAAGCTCAAAGAATCAAATATTGAGCATTACGATTTCCCAATCGAAGAAAGGTCATCAATTATATCAATAAAATTAAATGATCCAGAAAAGAAATTCGAGCAGCTAACTACAAACAATATCAAATGCGCCCTTAGACTCGGTAGATTACGTATCGCAATACATCTTTATAATAACACGCAGGATATAGACCAAGTGCTAAAAATTCTAAGTGAAAAATAATAAAAAATTTAGAAAAATCCTTATTAGTATGGCAAAATATAAGATAATATAAATAAGAGTTTGCATTAATTTAAATTCAGTATTTTATATTGGGGTGGCCTTAATGATTCATAATCTATTACTAATAGACAAAGACACAGGAAAAGTATTAGCACGAAATAAATTCTGGGACATTGAAGTTACGGACGATGAAATCCAAGAATTCATGCTTACACTAAGCGAATTAGCAGATGCAATAGATGAACTTGGAGATCTGCCCCTTCATGTTGGAGAGTCAAAATTCTTCTTCAGAATGTTGGATAATCTAATTCTTGTTTTCTGTACAGACCACACTGAAGATGAACACGCTACCTCTGATAAATTAACGCAGGCAATTGAAATTTTAGAAGAAACTCTTGAAGATTACGACATAGACTATGTTATTGAAAACTTCGCAACTTTAATGAAAGAAGTTGTCATCACAAAACTTAAAGTCTCATTAGTTGGAGAAGGTGGTGTTGGTAAAACAACCCTATTGCATCTATTGCTTGGTGATACACCCCCACAACAGTATGTCCCAACAATTGCACTTAATGTAGAAAGAGTAGAAGGAATTAGATTCGGAACTTATGAACTTGTTTTGTGGGACTTTGCAGGACAGGAACGTTTCAGAAGCTTATGGAAGTTTTACTTCCAGGGTTCAGATATAATATTCCTTGTGACTGATTCAACCTTAAGAAATATTATAGTTACTAAAGAAATCTTGAAACTGATTCGAAGAGATGCTCCAAAAGTGCCACTGTTTGTTATTGCAAATAAACAAGATAAACCGGGAGCTATGAAACCCGAAGTCATCCAGAGAATTCTAGGAGTACAAACATATCCAATGGTCGCTATTGATAAAAAGCGTCGAGATGAAATGCTGAGATTACTCTTGAAAGCTGCAGCAGAATACGTGGGTATGAAATTACCAGACAAACCATTATCCGAATTATTGAAATTTGAAGTACCAGGTGCAAAACCATTAGAAGAAAGCAAACCAGAATCCGAAACAATCGAAAAAGAACCCAAAGAAGAACCCAAAGAAGAACCCAAAGAAGAACCCAAAGAAGAACCCAAAGAAGAACCCAAAGAAGAACCCAAAGAAGATACGAAATCTTCACGTCCAATAATAGGTGGCAATGATACAGATATTGGTGATTTGCCTGAAGAAACCGAATCTGAAGTTTCAGAAGCAAAAACAACGGATCTTATTGAATCAGATGAGGAAAAGCGCATTACTGAATCAGATGAGGAAAAGCGCCTTATGGAATCCGAGTGATTCCGAACATTTCTCTTTTTTGTTTGCTATCAAATAACAAATAAGCATTTGTTAAGAAATTTAGATATGGTTGATCAAAGTGAAAATAGCAGATTTAAAACCAAATAGAAATTTCGATGAAATTGTTGCGCGTGTCATTTCAGTTGAGCCTGGAAGACCAATTAGAACTCGCCAAGGTAGAAAAACAATTGTTACCGAAGCATTAATCGGAGATGATAGTGGACGAGTTATTCTAACAATTTTTGGCTGGGGCGAAGAGCGAGACATATTTCAAGATATGGTCATCAGGATAAAAGATGGCTGGGTAAAAGAGTGGAATGGAAATCTACAAGTTTCATTAGGTCGAAACGGTACCTTAGAAAAAATAGAAGACGATGGGACAGTCCCACCATTGAAGGAATTACTCGCGAATTGGAAACAAGCATGAATTAACCTTTGACTACACCAAGAGGCACCATTTTCGCAACGAGACGGGCAATTCCAACATCGTGAGAGACTCGAACGACATCATCGACATTCTTGTAGGCACCAGGAGCTTCTTCTGCGATGACCACAGAGCTTGCAGACATTACAATGATACCATGTTGTTTCAGATCTCTCTGAACTTCCTTTCCGTAATATCTTCTTTTTGCCGCTGCACGACTTAGCATTCTACCAGCACCATGTGCAGTAGAACCGAAAGAGATTTCCATTGATCGTGGATCTCCGACTAAGAGATAACTTGATGTACCCATTGTTCCTGGAATAAGTACAGGTTGCCCAACAGAACGATATTTTTCAGGAATATCCGGATGTCCTTTTGGAAATGCTCGTGTTGCACCTTTTCTGTGCACAACTAATTTCATTCGTTTTCCATTTACATCGTGTTCTTCGAGTTTTGCAATATTATGTGCAACATCATATATGAGATGCATACCAAGATCTTCAGCACTTGTTCTAAAGTATTTTTCAAAAGCTTCACGAGTCCAATGCATCATAGCCTGGCGGTTTGCCCAAGCAAAGTTAGCTGCCGAACTCATTGCTGTGAAATATTTTTGACCTTCATCACTGTTGAATGGAACTGCAGCAAGTTCTTTATCGGGCAATTTTACGCCATATTTAGATGCAGCTCGAACCATCGTTTGAAGATAATCTGAGCAGACTTGATGACCTAATCCACGAGAACCTGAATGGATCATTACTGTAATTTGGTCTACATCAGTAATTCCAAAGATTTTTGCAGTTTCAGGCTCATAAATTTCAGCTACCCGTTGAATTTCAAGAAAATGATTCCCAGAACCAAGCGTACCAATTTGAGGAGCCCCACGCTTTCTTGCTCTAAATGAAACATTCGAGGGGTCCGCAGTTTTCATGCTTCCATTTTCCTCAATAAATTGAGAATCTTCATCCCAACCATAACCTTGTTCAATAGCCCACTTCGCACCATATTTAAGAACTGCATCCATTTCTGGACTGTTTGCACCAATTCTAATCTTTCCTTTTGAGCCAACACCACTAGGAACATTTGTAAAGATCATTCTAAGAAGATCAACTAATTTGCCTTTAATGTCATTATATGTAAGGTTTGTTCGCATCATACGAACGCCACAATTAATATCATAACCGACCCCTCCAGGGCTTATGACTCCAGTTTCTGCACTAATTCCAGCTACTCCGCCGATGGGAAATCCATATCCTTGATGACCATCGGGCATAATAACTGCAAATTTTTGAATGCCCTGAAGGCATGCTACATTAACGCCTTGTTCAAAAGTACGATCTTGTTGCATTTTTTTAATTAGATTCTCGCGGGCATATACGCGTACTGGCACATTCATGCAAGGCTTAACGCCTTTTCTTATTTCATAAATTCCATCGGAAATCTTGTCAATTTTGATTTCGGTCATTTTCGTCTCTCCGCTTTAATTAAAGATTAAAAAATCAATTAAGTATTTTGTATCTAGCACTCTAAAGCAGGATAATTAACATCAACACTTAATTTTTCATACCATAATTGATATATAGGGAATCAAGAAAAGTATAATGCAGTAAATCAGTCATGTTAAAAAAGCAAGGAATTGGAGCTACACACAATGACCAAACGGATTATATTAGACCCGTCTAAATCAGGCGTTTCAGGTGATATGTTCTTAGCGGCTCTATTAGATTTATACGGCGACCCTAATTTTCTATTTCCAGTGACATCATGTCTTCTGATTTTCGATACAGGGGTCTATGGAAATGTTGAAGAAATCGAACGAAACGGTATGAAAGGCAAATTAATTGATTTTAAATCCAGTAATTTAAGATTAAAACATCCAGGCGAATTACGAGAAATATTAAAGTCCGTCTCTGAAGAGCTTGAATTGTCACCACAATCTTCTGCTCTAGCAATGAAGGCTTTGGATATTTTAATCAATGCAGCTGTAAAAGTTAAAGGAATAAATGAAGAAGACTTGGAATTATATGAGATTGGAAGTATTGAAACAATTTTTCATATAGCAGGTGCGGCGTTCTTATTTGATCGAGTCGGATTTATGAAAAATATAGAAATTATGACTTTGCCTGTTGCAGTTGGAAAAGGTAAAATAAATACAATGCAAGGCGAATTGGAAGTCCCAGCGCCATTGACAAAAGAAATTCTTGAATCCCATAATATTCCATATTTTGAAGGCCCTGTGGAGGGCGAATTAACAACACCTACAGGAGCAGCGATTCTTTCTGCATTTGTAGAAGGTGTCGTTGATAGTTTAGACCAATATGAAATCGAAAAGTCTGGAGCAGGATTCGGACAACGTGAAATTCCGGGACACACAGATGCTTTTCGTATATTAATTGTAAACGAGAAAGAAATTCCTACACAAGTAGAACCGAAAGTAGTACCCCAAGATGTTGGAGTCACCGAAATAACAAAAGAACCCGTATCCGCAGCTGATAAGAAAACACACGATGAAGTACTTATAATTGAGACAACTATTGACGATATTGATTCAGAAGTTATTGGCGGCTTATTTGAGATAATTATGTCGCAGAAAATAGCATTAGATATGGTAATTATACCAGCAATTTGTAAAAAGAATCGACCTTGCCATATATTAAAAATAACAGCATATGAGCATAATCTGTACAAAATAGCAAATATTCTGTTTAAACACTTGGGTACCCTAGGAATTAGATATTCCAAATGGGAACGTATTAAATTACTTAGAGAAATCGTTGTAGTTAGCATTACAATCGATGAAAAAACATACAAAGTAAGAGCCAAAATAGCCAAAAACGAAAAGGGCGAAATTGTAAATATTAAAGCAGAAGCTGATGATCTACTACAAATTGCAAAAGAAACAGGAATACCAGTTAGAGAATTAAAGAACCGAATTACATTACAAGCAAGATATGTATCAAGTGTTGAATAGAACACTACATTTTTATTTTATTTTTTTAAAAATTCAAGTTGTACATATGTTAAGCCAACAATTGCTAAATATTATTTGTTTAAAAGGAGAAAAGTTGAGTAATATCTGGAGTGATTAATCTTGGCGTTAGGTATCTTATCAATACCAGTTGCTATAGGTTGCGTGTTTTTGATTTATTTTATAGCATTCGGAATCTTGTCAGTACTTCAAAGTAAAAATAAAAAATTAAAAGAGCAAATTTCAGAAAATAATTTTATTGCAAGCGCAATAATAAGTCCAGTAGTAACTATACTTAGTCTTTTGATAATCGTAATTATTTCAGGAGGAAACATAAGTTCATATGGAATAATAAATTTAGATTCGACTATAATTAACTCAATCATCTATGGCTTCATATTTGGTGGCATTATTTTAATATCTATAGAGATTGTCTTGAAAATAGTGAATACATCAGACACAGAAAAAGTACCGGATAAACATGGCATTATTCAAATATTTATATTGATCGTGGTTCTCGCAAGCATCGCAGAAGAATTTGCATTCAGAGGATTAATTCAGCGAACAATAGAACTTAATCTTCCATTAAGCGTTCAAGTTTTTGATTTGAATATTACACTGGGAATAATAATAGGTGCAATTATATTTTCCTTGGTTCATCTAAGCCTAATTTCAAGAAAGCCAAAGATTGTCGTTGCCCTAACTATGATCAGTGCATTTCTGTTAGGAATTATTGCAGGTTATTTTTACGATTTAACAAATTGTCTAATCGCAGCAATTATAGTACACATGGAGTTTAATTTTGTAAACCTAATAATAATGGACATAAAAAATCAAAGTATGAAAGGGTAATAACATTTCAAATCTTCTCCTTTTTTGTCGCAGATCGATATTTTTTATAATTAAGTTAAATTATGGAGGTCTTTTAATTCAAATAAAACCCGATTATTATGTTGTGTCTTTTGATATTTTTTAGGAATTGAACTGAACAAGTCTGGTAGAGGTTTGTATCGTTTATTTTCAAGCGCAGTTATTATTGCTTCTATTGAACAACCCATTGCAAAGGGATTATAACCCCCTTCCAGTAACCATATGGTCTTTTTGTATTTGATAGATTTTACAAATTCATTTATCCTTTTTGCAAATTCGTAATATGTTTGCGAAGTTAAACAAAGATTACCGACCGGGTCTAAATAATGACCATCAAAGCCAGCAGAGACTAATACAATCTCCGGATCAAAGCGCTTCAAAATTGGGAGCACAATACTGTCTATTGCTTTAATATAATCATCACCGTTACTTTGCTCAGCAAGAGGAATATTGATATTAGTGCCTTCACCAGCGCCAAAGCCAATCTCATCAATTCCTCCCGCCCAAGGTGCAGAAAGATCATATTCATGCAATGAAATATAAAGAACATCAGGGTCTGTATAGAACATTTCTGAAGTGCCATTGCCAAAATGGTCATCGATATCAATTATCGCAATACGCCCGAGATTATATTTTTCATTAAGATAATTTACTGTAAGCGCCATATTATTAACAAAACATAGGCCCATAGCATTGGAATATGATGCATGATGCCCCGGAGGTCGAATCATTGCAAATGCATGTCGGGTTTTATTTTGCATAACACGATCTACGGCTTCAAATGCAGTTCCTACTGCAGCAAGAATACTCTTCAATAAGTTTTCACTGGCAAATGCATTCTCTCCAATTTCACCAGTACCAATATCATTTAACTCGATGATTAATTCGATTAGAAACGGAGAATGCACCTTCATAAGGTCTATGCTTGTAGCAGAACGTTTCACAGTTTTTATAACATAACCCAACATGGAGACGTTTCTAAGATAATCAAGTGTATATTGAATTCGTTGTGGATTTTCAAAAGCTTCAAGCCATGGTTTGACGTGAAAAGTAGTATGCTTTAAAACATCAGAATTTACGAGTAATTGAAAATTTTCCATTATCTTCGCCCCTTCCTCTTTTGATATCCCTGACAATAAAGATCAGGTCGGTCTTGAAGAATTTTCAATATGCAGTTTTTTAAGATGTATTTATTACGCAATTGAAGTATTGAACTAGAATCGTTTATAGAAGTTAGTTCGAAGAAATCAGGAGGATTTTGTCGAACATACCAAGAAATAGCCTCATCAAAAGATGTGTGCGAACGCTTTTTAATCGCCCATACAAATCTACCGCGCTCGGTTATATTCATATTAGATTCTTTAAATTTTTGAACTGCGATTTTGTTTTTAAGAGGCGGCCCACGTCGTAAATAAGTTTCAGAAATATTTGGCTCACTTGTATAGAATGCTACCGAAAAATCATGATTCTCAAAATATATTTCAAAATGTACGTCAGGAAATTTTATTTCACCAGTATGCTCATATTGTAGGAAAAACGCCAACTTACAGGCATAATGATGAAGTTTGTCTCTAAATATTGTATAATGAACTGAGGGATCACCCCTAAATCCAATAGAAAATAGGTTCGGGCTATTCTTGACACCTTCTACAGGAATTGGACGATAAATAAAAAATTGCTCATACTCCATAGGGTCTGAACTTTTTGATAGCAACTCTGTTAATTGCAATATACGTTCGACAACCCAATAATATGAGCGCCGTGAAATGCTCGCACCTGCATTTCTCTTAGGATCTGTAGGATCTACAATAATTAAGAAATGATCCCGAAATCCTTCAATCTTAAGTAATTCTTTCTTTGTTCTATTAAAATAATCAAGAGGTGTACGTTCCAGCGATGATAAATTTTTAATCAGGTTTTCAAATCCATTCCAAAGGATAGTCATCACTTCAATGCTATAGCCCGTAAATCCTGAACGCCCGATAGCTGCTTTATCACCATATGAATAAGATGCTTTTGTAAATGCTTTGAAAAGGCGGATATCATCTCTTAATTTTTCATTAATATTTGCGACCACAAAATTGGTATGATGAGGACTACGATCAACAGCTGTAATCGGACCATACTCAAAGAGAATTTCTTTTGGAATATCGAAGCATCCGACAATATCAACCTCAACATGATCAATAGACATTTTCACATAGGGATGTTCTGCATATGCTTTCATCAAATTTGTAACATTAGAAATCTTTGAGATAGCCGGTAGTACTAATGAATCAATTAAACGCTCAAACAAATCGCGTGAAAATTTTCGTCTTTCTTTTCTTTTCATATTTAAAAGCTCAGGATATTCAACCATCTTTAAGGCAATAAAAAGATCTATATCACTTGCACCACGCAATTGTGTTTGCTTTTTGCCAGTAGATCCTTCAGGAGAAATAAAAGAAATAGGGAATTGCACTTCTTCATTTAATTCTAAAATTGCATCTTTTAATTGGGAAGCAATAGATTTTATCTGTATTATTTCTTTTTCTGTCGGTTTTATCATACTTAATATATGTTCTCGCACGGTTTGTGGCAATTTAAAATCCAAACTATTTTTTCCTCCGAACTAGATATCGTGGTTCCTGTATCCATTCACTCTTACATTTTGGACATCTAGATGGTTTCTTATATAATGTTTTCTTGAACACATAACCACATTTCTTGCATACAGGAGGTTCAGCAATTACTTTGTAATTCAAAGACTTAAGCGTCTTCACAACATGTTCCATATCACTATAGATTAAATTGACATTTTGTTCATCTAGTCGAATTGCAATTTCTTCGGGAGAAATTGGATTTTCAGATTCTAATAGGATGTCAATAATTTTCTTTCGCCGCGTTTCCTCGGGCATTTGGATCACCACAACAAAATCACTTCTTAGGTATATAATGTAATCTAATTCGGAATTAAATAGGTTGTATTTTCGTGATAATACCATGATTTAACTTCAATAATTGTATTGATTGTGATGTAGATGATTTTATCGCTCTTTAAATTAAGGTGGCAGTCTTATGATAACAAATGCTAGAAAAACAGAACATGCAAAAATAGTATCTCCAAAAGCAATCAAAGGAAATATTATTATAGATGGGAAAGCATACCCAGCCGATGAAGTTATTGAAGCTGCACTTGCCGAATCATATTCAGATATAAAACACGATGGAAATAATATTATTTTAGGTGGCCGCAGAATTTCGCCAATCTATAAATCTGAACAAGAAAAAGCAATGGCTTCATTATGCTATGGAAGCTTAATATACTGTTGCCCGGCAAGCAAACCATGCCCTGAGCGTGATCATGCATTAGAAGTGCTCGGAATGACCATAGAGGAATATGACCGCTTGAAAGAACGATTTCATTTCATGATGTTAGAATATGCTCAAGGATTATGGACACCCGATGATATGATGCCGCAAGGCACTATACGACGCCCCAAACCACAAATAAGAAACAATGCATATGCTAGAACATATCAGCGAAGTGATCCAAATGTAGCGATTTCAAGAGGCAGAAACATCAGACCACAAATACAGGACACGCATCCAGAAGAATACCCACATGTAAGAGATAACTCATGGGAAGAAATGCTTGATTTTCCAGACCTATTTGATGATGATGGAAGACCACGCGACAGAAATCAGTGGCCAAAATCCAACACGGAACCTGCAGGATTACAACCTATGCGAAATAGAGAAAATACAGTTGAAAAAACCCAATCACGGCGTATACCGCCAGGTCTATCATCTGAAGTTGGTTTTTGCCTGAATTGTGGAGCATCTATACCAAAAGGTGCTACATACTGTAAGAAATGCGGACACCCCGTATAAAAATAAAAAGAGCCGGCAGAATTGCCGTAATTTACTTTTTATAATACAAATAAGGAAGATTCTCTGCGTTCTCTGTAATTTTCAGGTAATGTAAAGCTCGTAATTACGCGGTCTAATTCAGCTGCTTTCGCAATGGCTCTTAGTTGATTGATAGTATCTTCATCTGAAGCGCCCCATCGATATATTGATACTGAGCCACCTCTACGGATAAACTCTTTTGTAAAGTACAGAGATGAAACAAGTTCATCAAACTCTTTAGTTCCTTGGTCGGGCAATGCAGGGGTCCAAGGATATACATTAATCATTATGCTCTTTGTGATATCACGTATCGCGTTGATGTCCAGACCATATGTCTTGAGAAGACCATCAGAAAGTCCAGTTTCCGGGTCAATTGGTATCTCAACAGTTAATTTCACATCTTTTCCGGATGAAACTATGACACTCTTGATTTCTTGAAGCGCATTGTTGATTTTTGAGCTTCTAAATTCTTCCCATGCACTCATATAGTTTGCATCGCTTGATATTAAGCTCCAGCTGATATCGGAATCTGCAGATATTGCTTTTGCAAACTCTTTCTTACAAGTCTTACACAAACAATAATCATCACGAATATATCCTGCACCAAAAAGGATTATTTCAGAAACTGGAAAGTTTAGTAACTCGCTTACAATTTCTTTAGCATAATCAATCAGCTCAACACGATTAGGACAAACTGCATGAGGCGCTGCTTCCCCGTTTTCATTGTATGTCTTATACTTCGGATCTTTTGCAAAATATTCATCAACAAAGAGATTCATACCCACACTTACATTAACCCCAATTTCAGATGCAAGCGTAATAAATTGTTCGAGAAAATCGGGTCTATTTTCATAAACTGGAGCTGTTTTACTCGGATAATATGCAAAACCTTTGCTATCTTTCGCCATAATTGCAACATCGTTCATGTATCCGCCATACATGCTGATGAACGACTTGGCATCTTCTTTAATTTCAGTTGGTCTAAATAATGGGACGGTTTTTGTTAGAAAGAATTCTCGTAGTTCCAAAATTATCACCTGGCCATTCTTTGATTAATTATTTCCACAAAAAAATAGTACCAATGTACAATAAGAGCCTTTCGCTAGTTGTCCTAATATTTCATAGATTTTATTCGTATTTGTATAAAAAATTCAATAGAATAATGAAAACACATATTAAAGCACCCAAAAGGAAAGAATATAAATACATTTCATATATTTGGTTGAATAGTCAATAAAAATCCAATTCGGGGTTGAAATAATTTATGTCAAAAGAAAAGCCTGAATCGTCAGAAAGTGTTATGGATAGATTCCTATCAATGGACCCGATTTCAAAGATAGTATTATTCTTATTGATCTTAGCAGCTGTCTTAATTGTTGCATTTCCACAATCTTTCTATGAGCAGTGGGGCGCAGCATTATTTAGCTTGTATTCAATTTCGGCATTCACTATGATATTCTCATGGCTTGCCATATTAACATGGACTGAATCTCCTAAGAATTTAATAAGATGGGGCGCATTAACAAATCTCGCAGTTATGATTATTGGAACAATATTATCAATTATTAATTTTGCATCATTAGTCTTAACAGGATATCCTTGGCCTGATCCTAGTTATGATGCTTCGATGGTATATGGAATTCTTGTAAT
>CAZPUN010000020.1:0-62117 GCA_964589775.1 uncultured archaeon | reverse complement strand
TATAATCTCCATCAACATAATATGGATTCACATGAACATCGACAATCTCTTTTACGCGTTCATCTGGAAAATGATGGTCTACAACCAAAATTTCAATGCCAAATACCTTTAATTTAAGGTAACTATTAATACTTTCATGAGATGAGCCCATATCTAATACTACAACTAATGGCATACTTTCTCCAAATCTTTCTGAATTTTCAATTGAGGTATATAGGTCTCTTACTGCATCTTCATATTCATAAAATGGCGCTTTACTTGGTGATCTTATCAGTTTATATCGTACTGCATCCGGATTTTTTGCCACTTCTTGGATTAAGGCAGAAGCTGCTGTTTCTAATGCGACACCTGCGCTAATTCCGTCGGTATCTGCATGATGTCGTATTATAATCGTTTGACCAGTAAAGATTGCTCTTCTAATGCGTTTTGCTACTTTTCGAAGATCTGGCTTTAGTCGTTCTAGTACATCACTTTTAATTAAGAAATCAATTTCTTCGGGTTCTGCTCTCTTATCTAATGCTTCCTCGATTGCGCGTGCAAAGTTGGCTGCATCATCCTCGCCTAGTTTTGACATATCCTCAATTTCGATTTGAATTTCGCCTTTGTGTTCTGTAATTCTACCACTTAGTTCAACATAGTCGCCCTGGTTTATTTCTGGATATGCTCTTTCGCCTGCACTTTCAAAAGCTACTGCAGAAACTATGCCTGTTTCATCCATAACTGTAAATGCTGTAGGCCCGGGTGTTTGAGTCACATTTGTTACAAGTCCCCAAATATATACTCCAACATCTTTTGCTAAATTATCGATTTCCGAGATCTTTCGTCTTGGTATGGGGTCATGTACATTTCTTATAGTGTATCTCTTAATTGGAATCGGTTCAAGTTCTATCTTTTTATCTGGTGTAATCATAATAACACGTACTGCAATTCTTTCGCCTGGTTTATATTTTCGTTTTGGAAGATTGTGGGGTCTAATGAGCCCATGTATGTCTTCTGTTAAATCAACAAATAGTCCAAAATCTTTCTTTTGTTGTACGCGACCGATATATGCGTGGCCTTCTTCAATAGTATCCACGCTGCATGGTTTTACTAATCTATAAATTACAGGATCAACATGACACTTTTCACATAAGGTAAATCTGGATGGAATCTCTTTTCCACAAAGCCAGCAAACAGAAATTTTTCCTTTACCTTTACATACTGGACAGGTATCTGTCTGTGCTATATATCCTGTTCCATTGCATTTCTTGCATATGTATTTATCACTCTTCTTTGAGCTCATTGCAGATCCAAGAACTATTTTTGTTCTTCCTAGACCGCCACATGCATCACATTTCTTTTTGTTTAATGTTATTTCCCCAGTGCCATCACACATCGGACATTTTCTGAGTGCCATGTTTTATCGCCTTTTTTAAATATTTATGGAAAAAGAACAACTTTAATAATTAACATTATCGGATTATGTTATTTGATTATCAATTTTTCTCTTTGGCTGAAAATTTATTAATTTGCGAAATGAAGATATATTCTATTATATAATCAAATGGAAAATATATTATATATAATTATACAATAAATAATTGTCAATGGGCAAATATTAAGGCGGTCTTTAATATGTGGGATAAGCTAAAAGGTTTCATTTACGCTGATAAATCTAAGGAACGAGATCAAGCTATTATGAAAATTAGGTCAACAATTAATAAGCTCACTCTTCGGAAAAGAAAGACTGACGAGGATATTTCTAATCTTCGTAGATTAGCAAAAGAATCTATAGCAAAAGGTGATGTAGAGCAAGCAAAGCAATATTTGAAACGAAAAAAGGCATTGGAAATAATTAGAAAACGATACAGTCAACAAATTATGAATCTAGAGGATACAATTCTTGCAATTCAAACTGCAGCTGATACTGAGGAAGTTGGAGTAGCTCTATCCCATGCAAAAGTTCTTCTGGATGAATCTGTTAGAATGCTTGACCCTGCCAAAATGCAACAGATGCTTATGGATATACAAGCGTCTATCGGTTTAATTATGGATGCAAGCGATATTCTTGCAACTGATGTTGGGTTTGCCTCTGAGGATGTTGATGTTGAAAGCGAAGTTGATTCTGAATTAGTTCGACTTGAAACTGAAATTGCGCTCGAAAAAGAAGCTAGCTTACCATCTATTGCAAGCGATAAAGAACCTGCTGAAAAGACCCATGAAAAAGAATCTAAGAAATCTGAGAGTAGCTCAGATAGTGATGATATTTTGAGAGAGCTTGAAGAACTAAAAAAGGAAGCTGAAGCAGAGCGAAAGAAATAGTTGAATGGTGTTTTAATATGGCTCGGTGGATCGTTGCATTTGATGTAGATGGGACTCTAACCATTGAGCGTAGTATATGGGGCAGGCTACATATGGAATTAGGAACCTGGGATGGCCCCGGAAAAGAATATTACGAGCGTTTTTTCCGAGGTGAATTTGATTACGCTGAGTGGGCTAGGTTAGATGCTGCACTATGGAAAGGTATTCCTTACGATAGGATTCTAAAAATTGCAAAGCGTACTCGTATTCGTAAGGGTACTGAAGATTTGATGAATTATTTAAAAAAACATGATGTGGTTATTGCGGCAATTTCTGGTGGTCTTACAATACTTACAGATATTATTAAAGAAAAATTCAATCTTGATTATTCGATTTCAAATGTACTCTTGCATGATAATGGTGTATTGAATGGGAAAGTAAAAGTTTTTGTTGAATATTGGAACAAGGATAAGATCCTTAGAGAAATCGCAAAAGAGCAAAACATTTCATTATCAAATACAATCTTTGTTGGAAATGGTGATAATGATATTCCTGTATTCAAGATAGCTGGTCATTCAATTGCATTTAATCCTGACTCTGAAGAAGTTGCTAATTCTGCAGAAGTCATTGTTGAATCAGAGGATATTAGTGACATCATTCCGTATCTAGATGCATGGATAAAAAAATAATAGGAATATAAAATCTTATTCGATGATCATTGTGATGAATACGACTAGTTGTAATATTATCATCATTATTCCTTCGAAGGCGTCTAGATGTCCATCATCTACAATTGTCGACTTTAAGAATAGAATGACACCCCCTGAAACCATAAGTTGAAACATCACATATTTATCAAGTGGAATTGGGACAAACATGCCAATGCCGCCTAATACTAACAGAATTACTTGTAATATGCCGCCCATTAGGTTACCTATCGAGATATCGACTTTCCCCTTGTGTGCTGCAGTTATTGCAATACCATGCTCTGGCACAGTACCCGCAAGACCAATAATTAGTGAAATTAATATGACTGGATTTCCATATTGTGAAAGATCTATACTTTCAAGCATAGTTTCAATACTTGATGTAATTATTTCGCCGCCCATGAATATTCCTGCAAAGCCTGCAATTGCGAGTGTATATCCTAATCTCTTTGAAAAATGGGGTTTTGCTATACCTTTTTCTTCTTGACCTTGATAAACGAAGATTATGTACGTTATATATGAAATTACAAGAATTGCAGAGATCCATGGACTTAGGCTAAATTTTTCCTCTGGAATGCCTGCACGCAAAGAACCAATCATTTCCATAACTCCAAGTGAAAATATGATTAGTAACACAATGAAAGTCCATGTCATCAATTCTGAATCCTTTTCAATTACATCTTTGTGTATCTTTACTTTTCCGTATTTTTTAATAGTAATTGCGATCATAATTCCTAAAATCATAATATTAAATCCAACAGCTGTTAAAACACTAATAACTGCAATATCTAACATTGCTGCATTACCTGTTGTAAACCCTCGCACAGCAGTAAGACCCGAAATAACTGCCTCAGGCGTATTTGATGCGAGTGATGAAATAACACCTACCATATATGCTGATAATCCCATATATGCCGCAGTATTCTCTAAACCTTCTACTGCCCATTCTGATGGTCTGAATGCAAGCCAAACGCCTAATGTCAAACCTAATATGATCATAAGAATTTCATTGTGATTTATAAACCTAAAATTTATGTACCCTAAAATTAGTAAAATTACTATTAACGCTTCTGACTTTCGTACTTTCCATGCTGAATGCTTTTCATGTTCTTCAGACAATATTTTGCCTCCTATTGAGCACCATCGAGAGCACTTTTGCACGTACAATTTCTTTCTTCTGGAATGAGTTTAATCGCATTTTGTATAATACTTTTTAAATCTTTCATTTTTTGATTAAATAGTTCAACAACTTCTTCATGCGTGATTTTCTGGTTACTTATTCCTGCGGCATAGTTTGTTACAATTGATACAACCCCATAGCACATGGTTAATTCGCGTGCCAATATTGCTTCTGGCGATTGTGTCATGCCTACTACATCCATTCCCCATGACGAAAGTAATTTTACTTCGGCTCTAGTTTCAAAACGTGGACCTTCCATTGCTACATATGTTCCACTTGTATGACACTTTATGTTTTGTAATTTGCAACTTTCAATTAATGCAGTTCGGATTTCTGGGCAATATGGTTCAGTAAAATCAACATGTGCGACGCCATTGATTATCTTATTTGGTTCAACTTCTATAGGTACTGTTCCGTCAAAAAATGTGTAGCTTCTTCTTTTCGTAAAATCAACTAACTGATCTAAGATGACGAAATCACCCGGTTTAATTTTTTTGTTTAATGAACCTACTGCCGTAGTCGCAATAATTCTTTCAACACCTAATTGTCTTAATGCATAAATATATGCCTTATAATTTACCATATGCGGTGGTACAGCGTGCGTCTGTTTATCCGACACTCCAGGTTTACTATGTCGCGATACAAATGCAATTTTATGTATCCCAATGTACCCAATATCAATACGTGGAGACTTGCCCCATGGTGTATCTAAAATAGTAATTTTAGGATTCTCAATTAAATGATATAAGCCAGAACCTCCAATTAGTGCAATTTTTACTTGGTCGTTCAATTTAATTCTCCCTCGTATGTCTTTATAGACAATCTTTAAATTAACTTTTCCATATTTGAATTGCGTGCCACTTGTATTTTCCTAGCTCTCATAGTGCAGAATTGAGAGTTCATTTGAATACGATGATATTCTGTCTCATGAGCAGGAACAAAGTGGCACGCACCCGTACCTAGTAGGGAGTGAAGTCTAAAATGGAAAAATATCTTCTTCCTGGAAAGGTTCCGCCAGAGATTCTCACAAAAGTCGTCTTCAACAATTTGCCAATTAATGATGAAAATGTGATTGTAGGACCTGCACTAGGACAAGATGCGGCTATAATACGGATTTCAGACCGAGATCTTATAATTACAACAGATCCTATAACTGGGTCAATCAAAAGTATTGGCTGGTTATCTGTTCATATAAATGCAAATGATGTTGCGACACATGGAGTTCGACCTAAATGGATGCTTACTACAATTTTGCTGCCTAAAAGATCAACGGAGGACATGCTAAATATTATTGTTTCGCAAATCCGAAAAGCTGCTGGTGAATTGGGTATTTTCATTATTGGTGGTCATACTGAAGTCACTGATTTCTTAGAGCAGCCCATTATTATTGGTACCATGATTGGCGAGACCAGTCACAATGAATTTGTAACCTCTTCAGGTGCAAAAGCAGGTGATGTATTAATTCTTACAAAATCTGTTGGTATTGAAGGCACTGCAATAATTGCTGAGGAATGTGAATCACTTCTACTAGACCACTTACCACGTTCTATTGTTGAAAGTGCAAAATCATTTCGCAAATACGTTAGTGTTGTAAATGATGGTGTATTGGCATATCAAACCGGTGGAGTTGTTGCAATGCACGATCCTACTGAGGGTGGTATATCAAATGCGCTGCATGAGCTTGCAGATGCATCCGAAGTTGGATTTAAAGTTTATTTTGAAAAATTAAAAATCGCAGAAGAGACGAAAATGATTTGTAATTTGCTTAATATTAATCCACTGGAACTCATTAGTAGTGGAGCTCTTCTTATTGTTGCTAAGAATGAATTAGCAAAAAATATTGTTGATGTATTGAATAAAAATGGAATACCTGCAGATATTATTGGCGTTATTCTTGACGATCCAAACGAAAGAATCTTAATTAAAAATGGGAAATCTGAATATTTGGTACGTCCTGACACTGATGCATTATGGTCTGCATTGAATTGTAAATTAAGTTAATTGTATGTATTTTTTATCTCTGCAACATGCTCTAATATTATTTCCATTTTATTTAGAAATGTAAAGTGTGAATCTCGTAATTTTATGAGATTTGCATACATGTTATCTGAAACTATTTCAATAAAGCGATCATCAGTTATCAATATTTCTTTTAATGTTGGAATGATATCTTGTAATATCTCATGATTCTTTTGTAGTTCAACATATTTGTTTTTAACCGCATTTTCAATGTCGTCAAGATTTTCTTGTAGTAACATAACATATTGTGCATAATATGGATGGTCCTTTGTGATAACATAATCTGTGAGTGTTATTTGAATGTGTTTATCATCAATCTTTTTAATAGACCGTGGATATTTGTCTAATGCATCTTCTATTTCTATTACCCTATTCATGTATTCTTCAATTAATGTGGATACATAATCAATTTGCACATTGCACTTTTCTATTACGTCTATTAAATCAGAAGACATATTGAATTTATATGTTCCATCACTTAGTTTTACATAATATCCTGCGACCGTAAGTTGGTCCTTATATCCTTGTAATTCTTCGATTGCATGTGTTAGGTCTTCGAAATTTAGTAGAATATTGATTAAACTTTCATTTATTATATGCTTGTCGATAAAAGTGTGGATTATCGCAGCTGCTTGTTTGCTATATTCGATTGATAAATCCCTAAGTTTCTTTTTTTCGTTAGGTTCTTTTATGTCATTATCGTACATTATCTCAATAATTTTCAGGGTCTTTTTTACTATTCCTGATAAATTAGCCTTGTATGATTCTGATTGGGTTCTTAATAATAATCCCTCTTTCAATAAGATCTCTAAGCTTGCCTTGTCAATGTTTTTTTCTGTTAAAATTACGAACTGTTCATTTTGTTCTGGGTCTATAATCTCCATTATTGAATTCATAATTTTTAATAGCGGTGTAATAAGTGTTTTTTCACTACTCATTATTCTATACCCCTTCCCAATATAATTTATTTTTTATATTTTTTAAAAATAAGTTTTTCTTTTTAAAATCTATAATTATTTATTAATAAATGTATTTTTTTAAACCATATTGATCTTTATTTTTGATATTGTTATATTCTGTTCGACTGTTAGGACATAAGCGTCCTCACCCTTGTTTGTTTTAATCTGTTCTCCTGAAATCCAGTAGCATTTTACTCCATGTGGATCTGTACATTCCATCATCGAATTAAAAATTCTAGTCATAGCAGGTTTCGTATATTTTATTTGTGTATTCTCATCGACAATTTCTGGAAAGTTTACATTTAGGAAATCACAATCTGGAAGTCCATTTTCAAGAACATTTCTAACTATTTCAGATGAGATCTCTATAATCTTATCTAGATTGTTTGGGGGCTTGTTATTAGTGAACCAGAATTCTGGTTTGACTTCCATAGATAATGCAATTGCAGGAATTGATAGCATTGCGGCTTCCATTGCGGCTCCCACAGTACCACTGGTGAACATACTTTGATATGATACGTTTGCTCCTGAATTTATTCCTGAAACTACGAGACGTATATTTTCAATTCCAAATAAATGAGTTGCAAAAATTATTGAATCTGCAGGTTTTCCGTCATGTACCCAAATTGATATATTGTTCCATCTGATTTTTCGTAATCTTAATGGGCGATCTAAGGTTAGTGCCTTACCGGTTGCGCTTCTCTGATGTTCTGGAACGATTACTTCGACTCTTCCTAAATTTTTTATTGCATTATAGGCAGCTTCCAATCCGATTGATTCCGGGCCATCATCGTTGGTTAGTAATATAATTTTCTCCACTTACGATTCACCTTTGATGTATATTCGTTACGAAAAACCTATTATTGGGTAAGACTGGAAACCTATTAGAGTGTATTGGTGAGTAAAAAATGACTGGGTTTTCAACTCTACGGGAATTTATCGACTGGCTTGATAAGAAGGGTAAGTTAGAGCATGTAAAAGAACAGGTTTCTAGAGAATTTGAGATTGGTTTATATTTGAAAAAGCACGGCGAACGACCAACGATTTTTGAAAATGTTAAGGATAGTAACATGCCTGTTGTTGCGGGAATATTCACAAATAGAGAACTTCTCGGAGATATATTGGGTGTTCCTTCAAATCAAATTTTGTATAAATTAGTTGAAGCATTTGATAATCCTGCAGAATTAATACGCGAAGATAAACCTGAGGAACGCATTTCGGTTAAATTATCAGACCTACCTATACCAAAATATTTTGAGAAAGATGGTGGTTATTACTTTACTGCAGCATCAGTTATTGCGGAGGATAAGAAAACTGGACGCAGAAATGTTTCAATTCATCGAATGATGTATCTTGACGAGACACATTTGGCTATTCGGATCGTACCTCGTCATCTTTACGAAATGTATCAAGAATCTGTTGTTGAACGAAATGAACCTCTTAAAATTGTTATTTGTAATGGTGCTCCTCCTGCAGTATCCATTGCTGCAGCTTCGTCTGTTCCGCCTAATATTTTCGAATTAAATGTTGCCTCTAAGTTGATGGGTGGCTTACGAACATATCTTAGTCCTATGAACAAGATTGAGGTTCCTTATGGCTGTGAGATTTTAATAGAAGGTGAATTAACTTCTGAACGCGTAGCTGAAGGTCCATTTTGTGATGCTACAGGATCCTATGATGAAGTTCGTATGGAGCCTGTAATTGAAGTGAAATCTGTATCTGTATTATCAAATCCAATCTTTGAAGCACTACTACCTGCAGGTTATGAACATTATACTTTAATGGGCTTTCCACAGGAACCTAGAATTTATCGTGCTCTTAAAGCTGCAAATATTAATGTACAAAACGTATATTTAACACCTGGCGGTGCTGGTTGGCTACATGCAGTTGTATCTATTAAAAAGAAGAAGCCAAAAGAAGGAAAAAATGCGATTATGGCTGCTTTTTCAGGGCATCCAAGTTTAAAACGCGTTGTGGTTGTTGATGAAGATATTGACATTACTGATCCATTTTCAGTTGAATGGGCTATTGCAGTTCGAACAGATCCCCTAAAAGATATAATTGTATATGAAGCCGCTGGAAGTACATTGGATCTACTTGGTCGTGGAAACAAGTGGGGTATTGATGCTACGATCCCTTATGAGGTCCGTCATCCTGTAAAGCACCAAGAATTGACTGTAGATATGTTATCGCGAGCAAAAATACCTGGTGAAGATGATGAGTGAAGTTATTAATGGAACCGTTATACAAGAATGGCAAGGCGTTCTGAAAGGTACAATATTACGTACAGAGCGTGCTATATCCTTCCTTGGAGATGTAGACATAAACACTGGAATTATCATGGATTCGAATAGTGATATTTTCAAAGAAAAAATAACTGGGAAAATACTAGTATTTAGAACTTCACGCGGTAGTACCGTTGGGTCCAATGTACTGTATGGCCTTGCGAAAAATAATGTTGCGCCCAAACTCTTAATTGTACAGCATCCTGAACCTATTACCATCTCCGGTGCGATTTTTGGGGAAATCCCAATGATTGGTAATTTTTCGGATACTGATTTTGATAAGTTACGCACAGGTTTATCAATTGAAGCATGGTGTGAAAACAATAGAGGATTTATTAAAATTCTTAAATAAATTAATTTTCTTCTTCTTTTTTTACAAATTTTTTTGTTTATTGGCTTTAAATCATTAACTCACAAACCCAAAGAGTTTATAACATAATTGGTTTGTTTTTTTATTGTTTAAATTACGGATGGTGTTGAAGTTGATAAATGAAGTCAATCCACATCCAGAAACAATAGAAGATCTCCCAGAAGCTCCCATATCTATGCCTAAAATTGGGTCTACTGGGAAGACCGGAAACTGGAGAACATTCATTCCAATTATTGATTATGATAATTGTATAAATTGTAAATTGTGTTGGCTTTATTGTCCTGAAGGTTCTATATTCATTCGCGAATCTGATGATTTTCCTGAGATCGATTATGATTATTGTAAAGGCTGTGGTGTTTGCGCTCAAGTTTGTCCTAAGAAATGTATTGATATGAAACGCGCAGGCATTGAATTGGAGGGATAATGTTGGGTGAAACAAAAATTATGACTGCTGATTATGCTGTGGCATATTCTATTATGGCATCTCGAACAGATGTTGTTGCAGCATATCCGATTACGCCACAAACAGTCATTGTTGAAATTGTTGCAAAGTTATATGAATCTGGTCAATGGAATGGTAAATACATTCGTGTAGAAAGTGAGCATAGTGCCATGGCTGCAAGTATCGGTGCAAGTGCAACAGGCGCACGTGCTTTCACAGCAACGGCTTCACAAGGTCTTGCATATATGTATGAAATGATTCACTGGGCATCAAATTCTCGATTACCTATCGTCATGGCAAACGTAAATCGAGCTCTTGCACCTGCATGGAATATTCATGTAGATCAAACCGATTCTATGGCTATGCGTGATAATGGTTGGATTCAATACTACGTTACCAGTGCTCAGGAAGCTTATGATACAATTATTCAGGCATTTAAGGTTGCAGAGGATGAACGAGTATATTTGCCTGCAATGGTAAATTTGGATGCGTTTATTCTAAGTCACACGGCATTTCCAGTTCATTTGCTTGATCCTGAAGAGGTAGACCCATACCTGCCACCCTATGAACCAAAGCATTGGAAATTAGACCCAGACCATCCAGTATCATTGGGTAATATTGTATTTCCAGACTTCTATATGGAATTCCGTTATAAGATGGAAGAAGCTATGAATCGTGCTCGTGAAGTCATTCGTGAAGCAAGTCGTGACTTCAGTAAGCGTTTTGGTCGTTATTATGGAGACCTCGTTGAAGAATACAAGATGGATGGTGCAAAATTATCTCTAGTAACTCAAGGTACCGTTGCAGCAGAGGCAAAAGACGCAATTGATGAGCTGCGTGAAGAAGGCTACAATGTTGGATTAACTCGAATACGTGTATTTCGTCCATTCCCTGAAGAAGAGATTCGGAATTTGGCATCTAAGGTCGATAGCATTGTTACACTAGATCGTGCTACAGCATTTGGTGCAAGGCCTGCTGCGAATCTTGAAGTTCGTGCCGCATTGTATGACTGTGAGAAGCGTCCTATGGTTAAAGGATACATGGCAGGTTTAGGTGGTCGTGATATCACTATAAAAGACATCAAAGAGATGATTAAGAAAGCGTATGCCGAAATGGAGTCTGGCGAGCAAAAGCAAGACTTTGAGTGGTTCGGCATCAAGAGGAGGTAATACAAATGGTAAGCATCAAAGACATACCTCGTGAGGAATTCATTCTTCCCGGAAACGCTGCATGTGCTGGCTGTGGGGATACACTTGCCTTACGTCACGCATTAAAAGCATTAGGTAAAAAGACAATTCTTGTCATACCTGCATGTTGTACCTCTGTTATTCAAGCTCTATTTCCCTATAGTGGTTTTAATGTTCCAATTTATAATACTGCATTTGCTTCTGCTGCAGCAGCTGCTTCGGGTGTTGTTGCAGGATTGGAAGCTCAAGGCAAGACTGATACAAATGTCGTAGTCTGGGCTGGTGATGGCGGTACTTTTGATATCGGTATTCAAGCTCTAAGTGGTGCTATTGAGCGCGGTACTAATTTCTTGTATGTTTGTTATAATAACAATGTCTACAGTAACACTGGTGTACAGCGAAGTGGTGCTACACCTATGGGTGCTAAAACTACCACAACATGGACTGGAAAACAGGAGCATGAGAAATTATTCGATCTTATTGTAGCTGCTCACAGACCCGTATATCAAGCAACAGCAAATCCCTCGTATCCATTTGACCTCTATGATAAATTCAAGAGAGCTTCACAAATTAAGGGTCCAAAGGTCATTCACATACTGTCTCCATGTCCTCCCGCATGGCAATATCCCGTCCAGGATACTGTAAAGATTGGCAAGCTTGCAGTTGAAACTGGTGATTGGATACTCTGGGAACGCATTGGCGAAAAATGGACTATTTCTAGGCCCAGTCGTAAATATCGTGATCCTGCAAAAAGAAAGCCAATTGAAGAGTATCTGAAGCCTCAAGGTCGTTTTGCTCCCCTATTCAGACCCAAGCGAGACGAAGAAAAGCTGAAAGAGATCCAAGAATGGGTCAATAAAAAATGGGAATTGCTATTCCAGGCCTTTGGAGAACCCGTTGATAAATTATAAAATCATAATTTTTCTTTTATTTTTTTCATTTTTCGATAATTTTACTAGTTAATCTTTTATAATACTTCTAGCATATTATAAATGGATTATACTCTATACACGGGAGATGGAGGTTAAAAAATGGCCGACTATGCCGTGAAAAAAGCAGTAAAAGATTTCGTAGCATCTAAAAACATGAAAGTAAGCCAGACGGTTTACGACGCTTTGAACAAGAAGATCGAAAACTTGCTTGCTGAAGCAATTGAACGTGCAAAGGCAAACAAGAGAGTTACTTTAATGGCACACGATCTATAGTTTATATTATAGAAATATAGAAGCCTAAAACACGGCTTCTTGAATTATTTTTTCTGCATTTTTTATTTTATTTTTATATTCCTTTGGAGCATAGACTCTTACGATTTTTGTATATTTTTGTAGAGATTCTGTAGCAGGACTTTCATCTTTGAACATCATAAGCTTAATTTCATCACCGTATTTTTCAAACAAATGGAATTTCTCCCATTCATACCGATCTGGATAATATGCGACAGATTTTCTTCTTGGGAAATCTATGTGTATCCTACGTGGGTCTACATTTCCTGTGGCAGCTATTTCTTCTTCAAGTTCTCTTCGTGTTTTGTAATTTTCCAGGACCTCTGTTTTTGCATTTTCAGGAAGTATTGCCTCATATACTCGCGGATATAATCTAGAATTTCTAAGGTCATTTAAAATTGATTTTGCTAAAATATAATCGTTTTTTGAATTATCTAACCGCATAATCTTTAATTGTAATGTTCCATCATCTTCAAATACGTATTTATCAACATCATTATAATCTAATAACTGAAATTCATCTTTCACTAACTTTAGTAATTCAAGTGCCATTAAATCTGCAGATCTTATCTTTGGATTGTAATATACTTCTGTGAATAAGTTATTTGCTGAAAATATAAAAGCCTCAAGACTGTTCATGTAAGTTCTTGCTAATGCAAGCTTGTTCTCAATGGGAAATGTCATTAAATATAGTCTATGATGTTCTATTTGGTATCGCAACCCTGTAAAATAATCATCACGTTCTAATCGGTCCACTAAATTGATACTAAGTATTGTGTTTATTAGATTGATTGTAGAACCTCTTATGTCGATGCCTTCATTGATCCATTTTAGTATGTCCCTGTATGTATATCCCTTTTTATTTAGAATATCTTTTATTTCTGTCTTTGTTATGATTTTTTCTAATACCATGTCACGTGTTATATTTTCTTCTTCTAATAATTCATCAAAAGCATATACAAATGGACCCAGGTAAGCTTCAGAAAATAATCCTACCATTTGTGCCTTGAACTTTGTTTCTTCATCTGCAGACATATATTCCATGAATTCTTGTGCAACTTTTGCATTTCCCAATATATGACTAAATTGTGAAATTTCGGCTCCGGGATATACATAATGGATACTAAGAGGACTTTTTACACTTCTAAATTTTTGAATCGGGTCCGAATCTACTATTTCACTACATTCATCTTCAAAGTCAATATATCCATATACGACATCTTTAATTGTTATACTTCTATAAACCATTACTCTTCACTATTTGTTGTTTTTTCTCTAATTTATCAATTACAACATAAATTATTGTGAGTCCTGTTATTATTATTGCTGTTTTTAGGAATGCAGTTGGAATTTGGTGTAGTATTCCATTTCTAAATTCGATTTCGAGGTTTATTTCTGTTGTCTTACGTGTATAATCTACTGCAATTATAGTTATTTTGTGTAATCCCTCTTTATAGTTTGACGGATCTATTTTAAAGGTATATGGCGTATTAAATAATGTCAAGTAATAATCATCATCTATTCTGATAATAATGTATTTTATAGCGATATCATCACTTGCATTTATGATAATTTGATATTCAAATTCTATGAGGCTGTTGTTCTGAAGGTTTTGTACCTCTACATTTGGTTTTTCGGTGTCTCCAAGTACTATTTCTCTACGAACAAGGCGAATCGCTGATATTTCCTCAATTATAGTCGGGAAACGTTCATCAATTCTTCCAGTTCCTAGATTAATAAATGTCATTTCTTTATTTTGTTCAATTTTAATTGCATATATTGTTCCATTAGTTCTCGATACTCCCAATGCCCAGATCAATATTTTTGAATCTTCCTTTGAAAAAGATATTGGATATACACGCATGTAATAAATATCTCGATTAATTGTGCCACCAATGGGTGTAATATATATTCCATAAATATCAATAATAAAATCGGTATCGTTGTAATCCGGTATGAACCCCTTTGGTATATAATTTTCGATAATCATTGGCATTGGTGTTATTGTATTTAATATCTGAACATGACCATAGAGTTGTATATTTAAATTTGTACAAAACGCATCTTTAGAATTCATTTTGCCATTTCTATATAATAAAATTTCAACTTCGAATTGCGTTGCTGATTGATTTGTGGATACATCTACAACTATGAAATTTGTAGTATTTCTTCCCAAATATGTTAGTACGTAATCATAGTTATCTATGTTGTGTTTAATATCTATTAATTCTATATTGTGAATTGTAGTGTTTATTTTTATTATTCCAGTTCTGTCTGTAATATTTAAAAATATTGTATTTTCTGTATCTGTGCCTCTAATTTCTATATTAGATTGATATGTGGCATTTGAGTGTAAGACGGGTATTTGCGAAATGATCGATAGAATTATCATGATATATGCCACATATCTCATATTTACCACATCTCAAATCATCATTAAGATTATTATGCTCAATCCCATTGCAATGAGTGAAACTGCAATTCCCGTGTTCTTTGCAATATGCGCTGCTTTTACCACACACTTTGTTAACCTTTCAAATCCATTACGCCCATATACTTTTAATTTATTTATCTCTGTATGTACCATAATTTTTGCATCTTGGGTGTTTTTCTCGGCAATATCTAATAGTTCTAAAATATCTGTAATTAGTTGTTCTTGATCTATTGTTCCAACAGGTAGATATCCTTTAGAATTCATTGAGATCGCATTAACTGTATGCGTGTCTGAGGTCATTAGTTCTACAATATCATACCCACGTTCTTTTACCTTTGTAATTAGATGCTTTCTGAACTCGCAATTTGCATTGTTCCCATCAATAGATATAAGTGCAATTTTCTTACCCTTCTGCATTATCGAAAATACCGTAATACCTCCTTTGCCAAATCCTTCATCAAGACTATATCTGAGGTTTCTATTTTGTGCGGTTCCTATTTGTGTATTTACAATTTTTGTATTCCATGCGATTTCTGCTGCTCGAGTACATGCATCAATAAAATCTGCTGCTTCTTCACTATCTGCCGACAAACTCGGGGTATCCTGAACTATACAATTATGTGCATCAACAATAATGATTTCTTCTGCGTCTGGAATACGCGTTCTAATATTGTCAATAGCCTTTTTTCCCAGTTCCAATTCAATATCATCTGTAGGTTCTGGTGCTCTTGTTGTAATTAAGAAAATTTTATTTCCAATCCTCCAAGAAACAAACTTGAATTGATTATGCTGTGTCGTCACGATTTCGTGTATATCCTCCGAGATATTCTCTTTATTCATCGATTTTAATGAGTCTATTAGTGTTTGAATTTGTTCAGATTTTGTAAGATTTTGTGCATGGGTGCAAGTTCCATGTACTACCGATATTGCTTGTGTATCATCTTCTAGTGCTTCTATTATTCTAACAGGCATTGCGCTACTGCCAACTTCTCTGAACGGACCTGGATGTACCTCGGGAACTATGATCGACCCGATGTATTTTTCTGAATTTTCATTCCAAATTGTTATGCGTGATATTTTCAAATCTTGGTTTTCACCGATTTTGTCCATTGCTTCCTCGAATAATTTTGGTTCATTTGCTAAATATACTGCAGAAAATCCTCTGAAGAATGTTAATCCTGATACATTTAACTCTTCTATGAATGGTTTATTTACTCTGTAGAATAGAATTGACTCAGAAATCGCGAAAATGCACATAATTAAGAATCCAATTATAAGCCAATTGGTCGGAATATCAAATATTAATGCATTATACACATCTAATATTTTTGCTGACGTGAGAGCGATTAATCCATGTGATGCTGATGCAAGTATCCCAAAAATATCTGTTCTTCTCCACATTGCAAGTATCGCAAGAAATCTCAGAGATGTGTTAAACCCTATTGAGAATAGCAATAGCTTCGCATAGCCTGTCATAGTACCTATATAAAATGGAAATGCGATAATTGTAAATATAATAATCATTATGAAATTAATATATGAAATTGCCATAAATCGTCTTAAGCTCAAAACATTTCTCTGGCCAAAAGCTAAGATGAAATCAATTATTGGCGGAATGAATAATATAATTCCAAAATACATAACTGAAGATATTAAAAATGATTCGGAAACTACTCCCTTTGTTAAGAATGTTATGATTATTGAACCAATAACTAATGTAATAATTGCTGCGCTAAAGATGACTTTTGCTGAAGGAAATCTCCAAAGCTTTCGATATAGACGTACAGTTTCTTTTACTTTTGCGGTTTCATCCATTATTTCTCACATCTTGTTTTAATTTTAAAATTCCATTTTTCATTTCGTACATTTTTGTTGCGTAGTTAAGAATATTTGTTTTTGTAGATGTCATAATTATTGCACAATTACGCTCTATTGCGATTTTTTGTAAAATGTCCATTAGCGTTTTTGCCATATTTTCATCTAGCATAGCAGTAGGCTCATCCGCTAAAATTATTCTTGGATTTGTAATTATTGCACGTGCTACTGCCACTCTCTGATATTGACCCGCGGAAATTTCATCCGGATATCGATCAATTAAATTGAGAATGTTAAGTTCTTTTAGTTCATGCTCTATGCGTTTTTTTGCTTCATTCTTTGGAATTCCGGCTATTGCAGTGCGTAATAATAAATTTTCATATACTGTGAGATATGGCATTAAATTGTGTTTTTGGAATACAAAACTTATGGTATGTCTTCGAATTTTTGCTAGTTCCGCATATGAGGTGTCTGTTATATTCTTACTGTCGATTATTAACTCTCCCGTTGTTGGTTTTTCGATAGTACCTAATATTCTTAGTAACGTACTTTTTCCTGACCCGCTGATCCCAAATATTATGATTAATTCTCCAGCATTTACTGAAATGTTTGCGTTTTTTACCGCAGTGATCTTTCGATTTTTCTTATTATAGATTTTTGATATGTTTTTTCCAGTCAGAATTTCCATATTAGTTCATAAAATAATTAATTTATTCTGGTCAAAAGTATTTCTCTTATCTATCTAGTGATTTTTGATGAATACCAATAATATATATACCAATAGAAATCTATTTTATAATATAATACAATAATTTATTTGAATAAAAAATGCGGGCAATATAGAGGCGTAAAGATGTGATACTTACTGCAAGGCAATTAGTTCAAAAGTTGGCACAGGAAATTAAACTAGATTATCAAAATACATTAAATTTAGTGCAAAATAAATTAAAAACCGGGAATGATATTGTATTTACAGTTAAGTCTATTGCAAAAGAGCATGGTATTTCCGATAAAGAATTCTATATTTCACCAATTGATGTATATAATGAAATTTTGAAATATCTAAATTATAGTTTATCTCAAACATTATTGATCTCTGCAGTATTAGGGCAAATGGCCGACACTTCAGCGCCTCCTAAGATACCACATCCTGCATTTTTTGCGTTTCTCGAAATTCTGAAAAATGCGTCACCCACTAAAAGAAGGAAATCTGATGAAGAACACATAGATCAAATCATTACGGAATTAATTGAACTTCTTACTACGCTTGTTTCTTTGATATGTAAATGGGATGAAAATGGAATTGCTGGAATTTCCGAAAAATGCCCGCCATCATTAAGAGAAATTGCAAAAGCTGTTGTCCGTAAGACAAAGCTATTAGAAGCTGGTATGTGGGTTTGTATTCGTTGTGAATCGATTGTTGCCTTAAATACCGTAAAAGGTCTTCTATGTGAAAAATGTGCTTCCGAAATATATTCTGAATCTAATACCGAGCATATATTTGATATGGATGTTGATTATACCGATGAACGTATTTTTACACAAAGTAACCTTGAAAGCCACTTTTTTGATTAATATTTTTTATTATTTTTCATGGATTTCGTAAAACAATTAAGTTTCAATTTCTCATGGTTTTTCTATTATTTGTGGTGTTTATATATTATATTCATCAATCACCTACTAATAGTGAGTCTAATATGAAAAAGAAAGTATTTATCTATACAGGCGAAAAGTGTATATTCTGCGAAGCGGCTATTAAAATTGTATTGAATGCTATTCGTGCATTTCCCTCCGAAGTTCGACCTGCATTATACATAATTGACGCTGATAAATCCCGAGATGACATCTATTCTGTACCTTTAATAAAAATTGGCGATTTAGAATTTTCAGGTCTTCCTAGTTTTGATGATGTAAAATCAGCCCTTTATCAATTTATATTAAGTAATAATAATGAAATTTGTTCGCTTGCTTGCTAATACTTATATTCATAATCTACATAATATGATACAAAATAGCTGTATGGGGATGTGTTTAATTGACGAATTGGATGGAAGTTTTTGAAGACTTGAAGCAACGTAGAGTTACATGTACTGTTTATATTCGTGGTGTAATGAAAGGCGAACTTGTCAAAATTGTAAATGTTATAGTTGTTGAAGTACATCCTGATAGAGTAGTACTTCAAAATAAGAATGGCTATGGTATTGTAGGTTATGAAGACATTTTATATGTTGCAATTCCAATGAAAATCCAAAAATAATTTATGCTTTTCATTTTTTTATTTTAAAGATAATTTTTATAGTAACTTGTACATAATTATTATTGGGGACTTTATATGAGTAAGAATAAAAAAATAGATGATCACGTAATAAAGGATCCAGCTCTTGCGATTGCCGAATCGACAGTAGAATACACAGCCCTTAGAAAGAGCTTAAATGAAATTATTACAAAGTTGCAGGAATTACAACAAAAGCTCAATGAGAATGATATTGCTTTAGAGCGTAAAGAGATCACAGAAGAGCAACATAACAAAATATATCGTGAAGTGTGGTCTGAGGTTGTTAATATAATTCAAATTAAGCGTGAATTGGAAGTACGTCTTCAAGAACTTCTTGATAACATAAAGATTGCTAAGGAGTTATCCAAACAGCAAGAAGCGGAACTTAAAAGGCAGCGAGAACTTAGGCGTCAAGAAATGCAAAGGCGTGCTGAAGCAATGGTTGAATGGACTGCACTTAAATCATCATTTGAAAATATTGATAGGCGTAGGGCTGAAATTGATGAAGAGCTTCGGAAGCTTGACCAACTTGCTAAGAGTGATAAAATAACAAAGGATGAATATCGTGCGAAGCGGTTGGATTATCTACATGAACTAGCTCAGCTACAGATTGTTGAAAATGAAGTCAAAAATAGATTATCTGAACTAATTAGTATTATTGGGTCTGGCTAGATTGAAAATGCCAAACTCTCCATATTTACTTATTATTTGTTTTATGCAGTATCTGATTTTATCATAATCTGTTGTAAAACTCAAGTGTGCTTTACAGTGATATTTGCAATCTGACGAGCCAAATCCATTTACTGGTATCTGTACATTACAATTTAAAATCTGTTTATTTAATTCGCATTCGATATTTTCTCTGGAAATTACCCAAAATATATCCATAATTTTTGATTGCATAAGCAAAAAGTCGATGTGCCAGAATTTTTTCTTTTGCTCTGATATATGTCTGTTGATCCTACCAAATAAAGAAGTTGAATATTTTCCCATTGCTGAACCTACATAGATATAAAATCCTTTACGGAATCTGTATGTTCCTAACTTTCCAATTTGAATTGTTTTTTCTTCACTTAATTTCAATATTAGAATATATGCACCTGTTGTAATTATCCTTCGCCTCGGAACTTTGCTTCTGCTTTTGGATTTTTACGATGTACTATTATACTTTTTATATATTTCAAAGCGATTGATGGTGGTAATACTCCTGCGTGTGCCTCTCGAAGTACTCTTTTTATTGAAGGGTATCGCATCTCGGGATACACAATATGCACCATATTCAAGAATTGGCAACCAAATTTTCCTGAAATTTTGTCAACACCCATGCTTTCGGCAAGTTTGATCGTATCAATTTTATTCAATGCAAGAGCTGCGGGTAAGTTAATTCGCAAGAGATCATTATCTATGATTTCAAACGCATATCGGCCAGTAGGTAAAAATTCTCCAAACATTATTATGTCATATTTATTTTCTTTAGCATAATTGTACAATGCTTGAGTTGTTAGATCGTGGCATGCACCACATGGATGAATTCTTCCTTTTCGTGCTTTTTCTTGAATTTCCGTATGTCCTGTCGGTCTTGGTATAAAATACCTATTAATATCGTGTGCAGCAAGTATTTCATCAATTCTTTTGTTAACTTTAGGTGGTATAAATAACGGTCCTAAATCAACCGTGAAAGCATCTGGGTTGAGTCCGATTCTTTTTGCAAGTGCTAATGTTGCCATACTGTCTGGGCCATCTGAAAGTGCGACTCCAACTTTTATATTACATTCATGGATCGGATTTATTTTTCTCTTATTTAATGGATATTTCAATTCATCTTCTAATAATGGTAATATTGTTTTTAATAGGCATTCGTGTACTTGTGGTTTTAGATGGTCTTTTAGTTCATTCTTTAAATAATTGATACTATTCTGTACTCGCATTTTTTTAATTGTCAGATCTATCGTAGTATGTACAGATACACTCCATACATCTAACTTCTTACGCAACTCAGCTATTGCCCAACCGCCCTTTCCTACTATTGCGCTTTTTTCTGGTCTATCGGGAACTATAATGTATAATGTATCTGATTCTGCATCATAGATGACATCATCCACACTTGGATGTCCATGTTTGTTAAATCCGAGCTGTTCGCGTGATTCTTTTATTAATTTTGTAACCATTTCTACCGTAAAGCGCTTCAGTTTTTGGCAACTCCTTTATCAATTGAAAATCAATATAAGGAACATGTTTATACATATTAATGTGGTGGGAAGCTTTGTCATTAATGGAAATTAAAGATAACGTTTACCGAATTTATGGGCATTTTCAGAGCGATGTCGGTTACAGCTCAGTATATCTAATTGTTGAAGATAAAGTAACTATTATTGATGCAGGTTCGACAGATTTTCCAAAAAATGCAATTATTGATGCCATAAAAGATCTCGGTAAAAATCCGGAAAAAGATGTTACACAGATTGTAATTACTCATTCACATCCAATGCATGCAGGCGGACTAAAATGGCTAGCTAAAAAGACAAAAGCAAAAATTATCGCTCACGAAAATGCTGTAGAAACATTGAAAGATCCCAGAAAGGCATACAAGAAGCGATTTGCAATTGGATTTATCGAAGCATCATTACCTAAAAGACCCGGGCATCCATTGAATTTTGATTTTCCACCTGTAAATGTTGATCAAACAGTATCTCATGGGTCCGAAATTATTGTTGGTGCCATGAAACTTGCTGTTATATATTCTGGAGGGCACTCGAACGATCATATAATCTTGTATTCGCCATCCGAAAAACTTGTCTTTTCTGGGGATGAATTTGCGCAAATTCCAAATCATCCTGAATTATTCTATATGGATTTAACTGGTGATTTTGTACGAAAGTTGAATACATTAAATGCACTTTCTAAGATAAATATTGACTATGTTTTACCCACTCATGATGAAACATACGTATTTGATGATGCAAAGGGTGTAATTAAGCAAAGTATTGAAGGCGTAAAAACTCTACAGAAATCGATTTTGGATATTTTGGAAACTCGTGGTAGTGCGGACCTTGACCAAATTGAAAATGATCTATATGTCATGGGTCTATTTCCGATTCCGCGAATTTATCGTGTAGGTCTTAGAACAACAATCCTAGTGGCATTAAGATTTCTTACAACGGCTGGACTTGTTTCGGAATTGGAAAAGAACGTTTGGGTATTGAAAACTTGAGAAATACTTTTTATCTAGTTTCACTATTATACATTTATAGAACGACAAAAAACGGAGGAGTATATTTTGTCCATAACTAGGGTCTCGAAGAAAAGTGTTTCATCACCGAGCACAGTGGAAGAGATTAGGCGTGCTTCCGCAGCAATAATTGGTTATACTACAAAGGATGGGTCATCAATTGGTGGCGCTCGTGGAGCTGGGCGAGAACTGTCCAATAGAGCTGAAGATGTTGTTATGAGTATTTCGTCGATATTTAATTTCATTTATGAAAGTTTGAAAAAGTCATCGCAATTCGAGTTGGAATCGATTGAATGGAAAATAATGAGCGAATCAAGTCATAGAATTTTTCCAGAAACCTTGCTATTGACTCGCGGTAGTTCTTTGGAAACAAGTGGTTTTCTCACTGTTTTAGAATGGGAGCGCGGCATTGTAGACCCTAGAAAGTTAATATTAGATGGCGATGCAATTACACGAAAGATGAATGATATTGATATTGCCTCCGAATTATCTGGTTTATCTGAAGATCAAAAATTATCGGTTCTTTCGACATTTGCAGATCGTTTTGCCACAATAATCTATAGTAATGTTATGGACCGTGAATATCAAGAAGACTATGATACACGAAAATTGAGAATTACAGATGTTGATGTTGATTTAGAAGTTCAAGGTTCTTACTTAGAAGATTACTCATTTAGACCTGCAGCATCAATTGTTGATAAAATTGATAATATCACGTTTCTCAATCCATTTAAGGTAAAATCAAAAGCATTACAACATCTACGATACAGATTACTTGGCTTATCAGCTATTCAGAATTTGGCTGTTTATATACCTTCTGCAGGTCGAGAAATTTTAGAATTCATAAACAAGTATTCCTACACGCAAGAAGAGATTGATATTATAAAAATTGCTGTTGAAGGATTTATGCGTTTTATTGATTTTTCGAATCTAAAATTAACGACGCTGGACACATATTTTAAGGCTGCAAACGAATATGCAGAAGAGTTCAAGTCCGCGAGCGAATCTTTCAAAGATCTTGTTGACGAACATCTTCGAAGTGGGTTTGAAGGTACTCCTGAAGACCATATTAATAAATTACAAGAAGAAATAAAATCTCGTGGTTCAGAGTTTGATGGAATTAAGCGTGGCATTGCTCTATTATTTGCCCAGAATTTAATCAAGTCTTACAAAGTACTTGATTCTTCCAATTCATTTAAAGCATGGCAATTAAAGGGTACTCTGGTCTATTTCACTTCCTACGCTCAGAAAGTGGCTTCCTATTTTGCATATGAATTGAAACGATTCCTAATTATGAGTATGACTAAGGCGATAATCGATAATATTACTGAGAATATTCAACCAAGTTTCGAAGATACACAATCAGTTCATGATATAATTTCGGATAGGCTGAAAAATTATTTTGATGAGAATATTATCTCTGAACTTGGTCGTGTAGACTATTATGGTCAATTTAATAAAACTCCTGTAGAAATCAGTTTGAACATTTTATCTCGTGTATTTGAAAAGATGAATTCACTAAAGATAGATGATCTAATTACACTAGATGAATTCATAAATATCTCCCTAGATAAAATTGAGAATGACAGCTCAATTGTAGACAAACCCGGAGTATCTGCGGCTGATATTGAAGATGCAAAAACAATTCTAAATGAAATTAAAGCTAGATTGTCTGGAGTTTCGCCTCATATACTTGATCTTTTAAGTTCAAGGGAGACGATATCGCGGTTGCTTGATCTTAATATGGATATTAAAAGTTCAAGTGAATTTGTTTCAGCAATGTCAATTATTGCCCAAGATTTTGATGTATCAGAATCTGAAATGCATGATATTCAAAATCTTTTAGATTTGTTTGGAAAGACAAATATTGATGGGGAACTATTAACAGTTTTAAATGAATGGTTCGCATTTCTCAAGAACTCATCTGAGCAAATAATCACTCTTGAAGATACAGTCACTCCAATTCTTCAGAAAGCCAAGCTATTACGTACTACATACGATAAACTGATAGAGGCTTGGGAGGCTGAAGTGCAAAAAGTCCAACAAGAGAATGAAAAGAGACGCTGGGCACGTGAAAAAGAAATTCAGCAGATCTATGAAACAGCTCTCAAGAAAGCCATGGATGAGAAGCAAAAATTATCAGTTGAATTGCAGCAAGCTAAAGAGCTTTATCAGGCACAGGTTAGAGCCGCTTTAGAAATTGGGGAGGAGCCCCCGCCGGAACCTGAGTTTCCAGATCCCTCTTCAGTTCATGTTCCTACATTAGATGAGGTTCGCGCATCTTATGTTGTTCCTGAGGAATTGAAAGATCTTCCATTACCTAAGGAGCCTTTACCTCCTGAGCGACTATACACTTTCGAGATTATTGCTGATGTAATTGGAAATCTATACAATGAAATTTCATCTGAGCGAATCCGAATTCAAAGAGAAATCGAGAATAAAATCAAATTATTGAAGGAAAACAAGTTACCAGTTTTGTCAGAACTTGGATTGACATCAAAAGAAGATATGATCGCATCCATTATTGAACATGGTGCAAAAGCATTAGGAAATCTATATGTACAGAGCTATGTTGTACGTCTTAGGGATATTAATGATCATGATTTGAAATACATTATCGAATATGAATTTAAGGATGGTAAAATGATAATGCGTGCAGGAAACAACTATTTCAGGAGGGTTCAATAATGTCCATGGTAAATATTATCCGGTCTCGTCAAATGCGTGAAGCAGGAAAAGAACTAATCCTCACAGAGGCATTACCCCTTCATATGCGGTCTTCTCGCGACCGTAGAAATCTGATACAATTTGTGGGCAGTGATCGTATTACTCTAAATGATGCGCTGTTAGATTTTGCTGCAATGTATCTTTATCATTTTCAAGGTGTTCGCTTATTCGATATTTCGGAGTCTCAACTAAATGCAGAAGAGCAGCAGAAAAAAATTGAGGAAGAAAAATCATTACTTCGTTCAGAGATTCGATTTTTAGTAAATAATCACCATATTGATGAAATTCGTATTGCAATAGATGAAATAAAAATTATGCTCGACATAATAGATAGTTTGAAATCAACTCGTATGCGTGAAGAGCAAATTAATAAAGTAAATGAAATTTTAGAAGCATATCTTTCTGAAAATGCTAATAAGTATCCCTCCTTTTTAATAATTGATCTAATCGGATACATCACCGGTTGGTCTAAGTATTATAAGAATAAATTATATCAAAAGGCATCCAGTCTAAAAGAAACATCTCTGAGTCTAAAGCAAGAAATGCTTCGTCGTCATGAAGAAGAGGTAATTGAAATTTCCACATTTATTGCGGTGTTTAACAGATTGAAGTTTACTGAATCTATGCTTCAAGAAACATTAACGTGGGATAAATTTAGTAAAGTGAAAGATGATATTATAAAATCAATCATTGAAAATCTCGAGCGAAATCAATATTCTATAGATGTACTGGCTGGAATGTACAAAATTAAATTAAGTATAATTTCCAAGATTTCTGAATATATTGATAAAGAAATTAATTTTGATAACATTGATACACTATTCAGTAATATAATTCGTAATGCATTACTTGAAGTTTTTGAATCACTTCGCGATAAAACTATTGATGCAATTGCAGCGTTATTTGATATTTCAAAGTCTGAAGTTATGATGGATCTGAGACGCTCTGGAATTTCTACAGCTTCACAGCTTTTTGAAACTTTGAAGGCAACTGGTTCCTCAGGTGGTACAACTATTGAACTTGATTTTGTAGAGGATATGGATGTTCTTCAACGCGATCTACGACATCTTGCAAAAATACGTCAATCGCTTGAGAAGAAAGTAAAGCCTAGATTGCTCGCACGTGGTCTTCGTGGAGATGCATTAATGCAGATCCATATCGACTTTTTGCTAAAGCCTCGCGAAAAACTATTTGGAATTGAAAATCAAGTATTATCTGAATTATCAAAAATTGTCACTATTCCGCCTCCTGATAAATTAAAGTCCATGCTTGAACTTGAACAAAAAGTAACTGAATCACTAAACAAATTAGGTTTCAAATCTATTTCCGAATTACAGTCTGCAATGACAAGCTCGAAAGTTGGAGATAAAATCGTTCTTGATGTTGCATATATGTCTATTGGTGACTTTTTAAGACATCTTAGTAGAGTCATTGAAGTTTATCTAAAAGCACGTAAAGATTTGGAACGTGTAAAATCTGTAATAAAGTGGATATTTGAGGATACTATATCTGAGCTACAACCTGCACGTGAAGAAGTTCTTACAGACGCTCTAAATAATACAGCACGTGAATTCAAGATAGTTTTACCATATCTTCCTGCATTAGATATTGCATCGTTCATATGGGCACGATTTAGCAGTCAATCTATCGAAACCGCAAAGCAAGATCTCATGACGACACCTAGTCCTGTATTTGCTGGAATTGTCGACATGCCCTTAGCCATTGATAAGCTTGATTATCGTAATTATGCAATTGGCTATGATATATCCCATCGGTATATTGTTCAAGAATTCAAGAAGAAAACAATTAGAGAAGATTTATGGCTTGCGCGAGCTGAAGAAGAAAAACGCTTACTTGAGGAAAAACGAAAGCGAGTAGATATTCTAAGCTGGATCGATTCTCGTGCGATATCAATATTCCGTGCCGGTAGGCGTGGTGTAGCTGGTCTTGAATGGACTCAACGCGATACTCAGAAGGCCTCAAACTTGCTTACATATTTCCTTGTGAACCGACGTGGAATAAAAATGTGTAAAGAATGTGGTGCTACTGTAACAGGAGATTATTGTCCCATTCATGGTTCTGCAAGCGTAGTTGTTGCGAACGATTATGAAAATCTTGTATATTTCTTATCTAAGGCTTTAACATCGATCCGAACGCATTTATCACAAAAAGAGCAAACAGTTTCAATGTCTGAAGCACGCACAATTGTTGATCGTGAAATAAGTCGTTTGAGGCAATCTGGGAAACTATCATCAAAAACAAATATTGAGGAATTGCTTCCAGGTGAAATTGAGCAAATCGTTGGTCCTGCAATGGCGTCTCTTATCGGTAAATACTTTAATGAATCATTGAGATATATTCGGAGGCATAAATAGCGCCTCCATTACTCTGTATTTTTTGAAATCCACATAAAGTACTCTGGTGATCCATACTCTATAGGAGTTGCAACAAACTCTGGATTTTCATCAGGATGATTTTCTTTGATGAATTGTCTCAGCTCATCAAGTTTCTGTGATGTCGTTCTAATTATCAATAAATTCTCTAAATATTCAGTCATGCCGTTTTTCCATGCTTTGTATGTTTGCACCATAGGAACAATAGAGACGGCCGCTGCTAAGTTTTTCTGTACAATATCATGTGCTATTTTTTTCGAATTTTTGTTATCAATTGTTGAAAAAATTATATAATAATCTGACATTTTAATCAATTTTAATAATACAGCATAAGTTTTTTATATATTTTTTATATATTTTAATTAAAATTAAATAGAGTGCCCCCAATGACTGATCCCACATACGAAAATTTGAGCAAGTTCATAAACGCTTACGGTGACAAGTTTTTAAATCGTATGAAAGAAGGCGATAAAATAAGGTTGACTTTTGGTAATGCGACTTATGAACTGATCAAAAAGAATGGTTCTCCGATCATTAGGAGAATTAAATAATTCTTTTTTTATTTTTTAAGTTTCATTTTGCTGGGTTTACACTGCTTATGAATTTGTTAAAATTATATACTTTTTATTGAGGCTCAGCCTGCTCTTCTTGAGTCATTCCGGGGTAGGTCCTACAGGGGTAACTTCATCATCGCCTCAATAAATTGTATGATTTAACTATTTGTGTCTTCCACTTTTATGAATAGTTTTCGTTCATAAATTAAGTATACAAATATAATCACATATATTAAGAACATTGCTAAGTTTTCTGACAATGCCGCAATAATTACAATTAATGAAAATTCCGTAATTACCCATCCCCAAAATTCTATTTTGTATAACCCATATGCAGATATGATCTCGATAGTTCCAACTATAATTGATATAGTTGCATATAATAATACAAAGTCTGCACTCCATCCTGGTGGTGGTGCAACATTCCAGCCAAATATTATCAATACAATGCCTGATACATTTAATATTATTCCGCTAATTATCAAGATGACTACTGAAAATATGATGCCTCTTGGTTTTTCAATCATTGTAATTCACAGTCTTATAGCTCACTTGTGAGTTTTTAAAAATAGCGTTCTATAATAAAAAAGTAAATATATTTAGAATCTCTTTTAGAAATTTATGTCAGACTGCATAAATTCTAAACGAATGACAGATCTCCTTAGAGAACTTGTACAAGCAAATACTGAAAATCCTCCCGGTAATGAATATCGCGCAGCGAAAATTCTTGTTGACTTTTTAGATGACCATCATATTTCTTCGGAAATAATTGGAGACTCAAAAAGACCAAATGTTCTTGTTCATATAGGGAAAGGAACATCGGATAAATCTTTAATGATTCATGGGCATCTTGATACGGTTCCAATTGGTAACATCGATTTGTGGCATTATGATCCTTTTGAGGCTAAAATTATTAATGGCAGAATGTATGGACGTGGTACAGCAGATATGAAAGGAGCAATAGCTGCAATTGCTGAAACTGCTGTATGCCTATCTAAAGATGAAATTAATGGTGATTTCATTTTTGTAGCAACTTCTGATGAAGAAGCAGGTAGTAGCGGAGCACAAACGGTTGTTGATTCGGGAAAGCTTGGTAAGATTGACGTGGCTATTTGTGCAGAGCCCACAGATCTTAATATTGGAATAGCTGAAAAAGGAATGCTTTGGTTTAAAGTTAAAACATTTGGTAAATCTGCACATGGGTCCCAACCAGAACTTGGTATAAATGCTATCGAATTAATGACGCAATTGATGTTGAAAATTAAAGAAATAGTTCCAATACAACATCATTCGATATTAAAATCTACAACACTCAACTTTGGCATAATTTCCGGAGGTACAAAAATCAATATTGTTCCTGATTATTGCGAACTGCACATTGATATGCGATTAATACCTGGGCAAATGCCTTATGAAATTCTCAATATGCTACGTACAAGGCTTTCTGAATATTTTGATGGTTCTACTTTTGAATTATCTGAAATTATATCTAGACCTCCTGTTGAAATTGATCTCAATCACTGGATTATTTCAGAACTTATTGCGGAAACAAATAGAATCACTGGTAAAAAGCCGAACATTTTTGGAGCACCATATGGTACTGATGCATCAATATTTGAGCCACAATTAAAAATACCCCATGTGATTTTTGGCCCTGGTCGCATTGAGCAAGCACATCAACCAAATGAGTATGTTGAACTAGAATCCGTTATTAAGGCTGCAAAGATCTATTATGGCTTAGCAAAACGAATACTAAAGTGAATATTTTTAATATCAAGTTAGTAAGCCTTCAACTTGTTCGGATATATCTTTAATTATATCCAATATTTTTTCATGGTGTGCTCCAGGTGCTGGAACTACCGTCATGTATATTTTATTGATCTTGCATATAATTAATGGCTGTTTGTCTACTACATATTCAGTAATATTATCATTTTCAATTGCATTTTTTGAATTGTTAATATGCTCAATTATTGTGTTTTCGAGGTATGCTGGTAATTGTGAGGTAATACGGTTCCCATACATGTCATAAAAAGAAATATAGTCGATTTCTTTTTTTGTTTCCTCATATACCTCTGCAATATTTTTTAATGACACAACTAATGAGGGTGCCATAGATATCTTCTTATGTACAATTTTATTTATTTCATCTTCAATGTCTTTGAAATCGTTTAATTTACCTTCCCAATTGTCTGGTAATTTCTTCATTATTTGAGTCATATACTCGCCAATTTCTAGAGTCTTCAGTTTTAGTTCAATTGGGTCTGTTTCCTTTGAACTTTTAATTATAAGAATAAACCTGCTATATACAGAATACGTCCATAATGTTCCATTTTCATTAAGGTAATAAATCGATTGATTACTTATTCCCGGTTGAAAGATCATTACTGCTACATTTGCGATATGTGATGGCAGATGGCACATTTCCTTTATATATGCTTTTGAAAACAATTCGTCCCCATTATGTGAAATTATATATAAGCATTGAATCATAGAAATATCTCCGCAGACTTATCCCTCACAATATTCATTGTATCTTTTCTTTATTATTTTTTTTATTATTGATTTATTTTTACATAAATGTTTTAAATATGTTTTTTATATGTATTGTCAAACATATATTATTGAGGGGCCAGACATGCTTAATACATTATCAATTCACATGTATATACCTCTACTGTATTCAATAATAATAGCTGGGAGTTTCTTAAGACGGAGATTTATAAAAAAGCAGATAAAATCTCTTGCTAATGCTATAGAAAACAAAAAGAAGATTAAAGAAATAAAAGTTCGGTCGTTTGAAAAAATCGTTCATGATTATTATTATAAAAAATTAAAGGAATCAAAACTTGAACCACCCGAATCAAAACCTTCCACAATAAGTACTGAGATTCTATTATCTGGAAAGCCTTTAGTTGAATTTTTAGTTGAATGTGGATTTTCCTATAGTGAAGCTGATGCAATTTGTGAAGTTCTTGAAGATTCTGAAATATCGGACTGGAAAAATATTCTGCAAGGTTCTGGTATTTCACCCGATAAAATTGATGATGTCATTGAGCTTGCAAAACGTGAATATTTGGAATAGTATTGTTTATGCAATGTAACGATTTTTCATTCATATTTTGTAAATTTACGCAAAATAATTAAAATGTACTACAAAACGAAAATTTCTTTTTGTATTATATGGTAAAACGTTAATATCAAAAATTCAACTGAATTTTTAGGTGAAATATCATGACCGAACTTCTACATATGCATGACAACTACATTAAAGAATTTGATGCTAAAGTAATAAACGTGGGTGAAAACTATTTGGTTTTGGATCGTTCTGCTTTTTACCCTCGAGGTGGTGGGCAAGCATGCGATCATGGCATAATCAAAAAAGGAAATTCCACGGTAAATATTACAAAAGTAACAAAAGAATCGGGTGAAGTACGCCATTATTTCGATGGGGATGTCTCATTTTCAGTTGGTGATATGGTTCATGGAGAAATTGATTGGGATCGCCGATATATGCTTATGAAGATGCATACGCTTCAACACGTGTTTTCCCGTTATATGCAAAATACATATTCTGCTCAAACAATTAGTTCATCAGTCAATGTTCCAAAATCTCATGCGGATTTTCATCCGATGGAAAAACTGTCTGATGATGAAATTTCTAATATTGAGTCTAATATAAATGAAATCCTTTCAAAAAAATATGATGTTGAAATAAAATTTATGGCACGCCAAGAGGCAATAGAATTTCTAAAAGCGCGAAAATATCAAACCCAATATCTTGAAATGGTTCCTGAAAGCGTGAAAGAATTTAGAATTGTAATTATTGATGATTATGATGCAGCATCTTGTGCTGGTACTCATGTTCGTAATCTTTCCGAAATTGGGACTTTTAAGATAGTTAAACAAAAAAATATGGGTTCAAAAAAGAGACGGATTTATTTTACGATTTCTTAAACTTTTTATTTTTTTATTTTTACTCTGAAATAATATTTAGGCAAATGTTGCCTATTTTGCTAATTATTTTAATATGAAATACAATACTGTTACTCCCGTATGTGGGCTCTGAGGGATGCATAGCGTTCCTGTTCTCTGGATGGGCCAAATCGAGTTTTAAGAACGGGAATGCAAGGTGAGCTGTGGGGCGGCTCACCTAATTCTTGTAATTTTAAAGAGTCAAATTTAATCAAGTTTATTTATTATATTTTCAGAATCTTCATCATTAGTAATTATCTGTGAAATTATCTCATTTGCAAGATCTAATGCGGCATCTATTGATTTCATTTTCGCTTCTTTTATGAGTATAGGTAATATTGATACTACGATTGAAAGTTGCTTTTTATGTGAAATTTCAAATGTTATTTTGTCATTAATATTTCTGAGTTCTTTAGATGAAAACTTGGCAGATAGTAGTTTTTCTATATCTTTTCTGAGGCCTCTTATAGTAATATCAAAATTTTGATCGATTTCTGAGTTTAGAACTTCGCAAGTCATATCCTTATTGATTTGAATATATATATTTACAAAAAGGTCATCTGGTTTTATTGCGATTTGAATTTGGTGAAATTTATTTTTAATTATTTTAGATATAATCTCGTGAGCTATTTCTTTATTTTGTTCTATGGATTCTATAAACCTATTTACGTCATCAATAATTGGCTCTTTTGTCTTTCGATGTTTTAGTTCTGCTTTTGAAATAATTTTATTTATACGCGGATATAGAATATAGATTGCTACGATACATAGTATTATTGTGAAAATTGGTAATATCCACGGTGTCACTATATCTGCAATTGTTGTTGCCTTTTCGATAGAAACAACCAATCTATAGTTTCCTTCATTGGAATATGTTATATTATTTTCAGAATCTGTAAGTTCATATGCGTAGATCTCAATTGTAAACGTATCATTTGTATTCGGTCGATAGTTTATTATTTCATCTTTACCTAATGTGTCTGTAGACCAATATTTATCAAATGAGCTAGCAACTTCTTCTCCAGTTCTATTATTTTTCAAAAATAAATCAAAATCTGCTCCTTGTGGAACATATAAATGTATATTATAGTAGAAACTCGAATTTAATTCTGTGAGATTTACATTATATCGTACAACTCCAGGTGCTTTTAAATATCCCTCTACATCAAGGACTACATTGTTATTACTGTATGCATCTGTTGGTATCGTCGATACAATGAATAATATTATTAATAAGCTAGCAATCAAAACTTTTCTGTTGGTCATTAGACATATTACCTCTAAAATATTTTAATAATTATGATTTTTAATCTATTATTTTATAAAAATAAGTCTTATGATAAAAATAAAAAAATATAGCAAGAAAAATCTTGCATTTATTTCTTCTTTAATACTGCCGCAATTATAACAACGACTACAACAGCACCAATTGCAGCGGTAATGATCATTGGATCAATACCCATTGCAGGCTGGCACTTTGTAACTCCGTAGTCAATTGCTTGCTTTACTAATGCGCTACCGGTAAGATTTACATCATGATACAAGTCTGAGAACATTGGTTCATAGTCACCGTAGCCTGCAGCACCAGATACCATAACTACATTGTTTGCTTTGGGTCCTGCAGCTAATTCAACTGCAAAGATTACAAAGCTGCCTTCTTGATTTACTGTGTGAGCTACAGGTGATACAAGATCATGATCTACAATAATACCGGCAGGTGAAGTCTTCATGATCCAGTATACATTGGGTAATGTTGTATTTTCTAATGCGACAGGATCACCATCTGCATTAATACCATATAGGATTGAAGGACCATGGAACAAGACTTTTGATACGTCTTTTACAATAGGTGCAACAGTTGGATCGTTGTTTGTTACATTTGCAACAACTCTGTATCCAGCACCACAGTTGGATTCTGGGTCTTCGACTGATGTTGGTTCGACTCTAAGGTGGGCACCAATTGCAGCCAAAATATCATTTGAGTTCTTGACAATGTAATTTCCGCTATAATCACTGTCACCGTTTACCCAGATGAATTTATTACCGGTATTGTACCAGTTCTTAATTGCAAGAATTTCAGCGCTTGTAAAGTTAGCGCCATATACTGCACCAACAAGTAATGCAGTGGCGTTTTCTAATACGGTTGCGTTTATGCCACCTTTAGCAACGATCACATTATATCCTTTGGCAGTAAGATTTCCAATAAGCTGATTTGTCAAGGCTTCACTCTTTGATGAAATTTCACCATGTGAAGCATCAATGACAATTGTTATGTTGGTTGTCTCAGCTGCCTGGACATTTGTGAATATGAAGGGGGCGGCAAATGAAATAATCATTAACGCAATTAATGTGGTGGAGATTAGTTTTCTTTTTTCAGGCATAATCGTTTTTGCCTCCTTATCGACTCCTTCGAAGTCTTATATTAAATGATGATTCGTATCTTTTATATTTTTTTTCTAGTTGCTATTTTTAATAGCATAGTAATTTTTACTTTTTATATAATAAATCCTAGTATCATGTTTTATTTACAAATTAAGAAGCCAGTAATGTTTATTTTGAACAATATTTATCAAGAAAATATTAATTGTATTACCAGCGTTGAAATATACGAAACACATAATAATAATGGTTGTTCATCATTTCTAGATGAAACTTCGAGATTCAGGTGATTAAAAATGTCTGAAGTTGCTAGTCGTTCTGGTACGACAAAAATAATTGGTATTGTCGTAATTTTAATTATAATTGGTTCAGTTGGCGCTTATTTCATGTTTTCAAATCCCACTTCAAATAATCCACAAGAACACGGAATTACTCTTACAATTATTACTCGTCATGACACTGCAATTTGGAAAGAATTTGAGCCGGCTTTCCTTGCCACACAATATGCAAAAGAGAATAATATTACTGATATCAAATGGTTAAGTCCCGTTGGTGGTTTATGGGATGAAACTATAAAGCAAGGTGGTGTTGACATAGCTTGGGGTGGCGGTCCGACTCTATTTGATCAATTAATTGACCTTGGGCTTCTCGGTCCAATTAATGATTCTGAGACATTGAGCGTTGTTAGTACAATTAGTGACAGTCTTGCTGGAGCGCCAATGAAGCGATATAACACTCATGGAGATCTTCTATGGGTAGCTGCTGCCATATCCTCATTTGGCTTCACTGTAAATCATGACTTCCTTGATGAATATTCATTACCCAAACCTACAAATTGGACTGATTTAGCAAAGCCAATTTATGGAAAATATCTGCCCGGTACTCCTTCTATTGCAATGGGCAACAGTCCAGATACAACTTCAAATACAAGAATTTATGAGATCATTCTGCAAGGTCTTGGTTGGGATAATGGCTGGGAAACCTTAACTCGTATGGCTGGTAATGGACGAATTTATAGTGGCTCAGTTGAAACACAATCCGCAGCTGAAACTGCAGAAGTTGGTATCTCGATGTCTATAGACTTTTATGGTTATAGCTCGCAGCTTAGAAATCCCGCATGTGAATATGTCCTTCCTGAAAATCAGACCATTATCAATGGTGACCCCATAGCTGTGGTTTATAATGCACCTCATTACAAACTGGCACAAGGATTTATTCGTTGGGTACTTTCTCCTGAAGGTCAGCAACATTGGTTGGTTTCTACAATAAATAGAATGCCAGTTACTGCTGCTGCATTCCATACACCAATTGGCAAAAACAGAACCGACTTGTATGCTATCTACAATAAAACAATCAGCAACATTGGTATCGAATTCAATGATACCCGTGCATTATCATGGGAAGTTTCTATGCAGCAATACTTTGAGGCTGTATTCACACACGCACATGAATATCTTACACAGGCATGGGCTAAATTGGTCTCAGATTACTTCTCAGGTAAAATTTCAGAATCTGAATTTGAAAGTTATGCACATCAGTTGGGTAAGCCAATTACATTTACATTTGAAGGACAGACATATACATTTACAGAAGCATATGCTGCATCTATAAACAACAGAATCTATACAGATTCACAATTTAGAGACCAAATTAAGAGTGTATGGACTAATGCTGCAATTGAACAATACAATGCGGTATATAATGCATTACCATAAGAATGGAGTGATCGATTTCAGTGTCCGACCAAGAAGTTGGTAAAAAAACGGGATCGAATATGATTCTCCATATTCTTTCCCGCATTTTTTCTCCTATTATCAGATTAATCAAATGGATCATTTATATCCCAAAACGATTGGTAAATTGGATATTAAACATTCCACAAAATTTTCGTTCTGCTATTAAAGACCTAAAGCATGAGATGGATTCATTATCATGGTTTCAATTAATTATGGTTCTTGGTATTTTTATCATATTTCTTGTAATACCTTTGCTTTCAGTAGCATATACTGCATTTTTTGTGAATGGAGTTCCTTCATTATATTGGTTCTCCTCGATATTTAATAATCCAATACACTGGAAAATTCAGATAGTACCTACCTCGACGTTTCCATTCTTTGCAATAACAAATACATTTGTGGGCAATATTTTTGAATTACGTGGAGATCAATTGATCATAACCGGTATCAATATGGGAACAATATTAAACTCCCTGGTATTGGGCTTTATGACTACAGTAATCTCTACGTTCCTTGGTGTTGTCCTAGCGTTTATTATGGCGCGATATGATTTCTTTGGAAAAAGTGTAGTTCGTACATTGCTGATCTTTCCATTACTTTCAACACCCTTTGTTGGTGCAATGGGTGTCAAACGATTAATTGGACCATTTGGTTCATTAAGTCTATTATTTGTTGATGTGCTGCATATATTTCCAATTAAAATTGTTCTTGATGGTCTTGCAGCTATAATCTTTGTTCAAAGTTTTACATTTTTCTCATTAGTTTATTTGAATGCCTATTCTTCATTCGTTGGAATAGATCCCTCTCTTGAAGAGCAGGCTGAAAATCTTGGTGCAAAGGGATTTAAATTATTCAGAACAGTGACCCTCCCTCTAGCACTTCCGGGAATTGAAGCTGGAGCTATTCTTACTTTCATTCTAAGTATAGAAGACTTAGGTACTCCCATTATATTTGAAGGGCATCCACAAGCAAAGGCACTTTTAACATATCAAATATTTACACAGATATTTACACCTATTGGGAATATTGATCCTAGAGCAACATCGCTGGGCTTTATCCTACTATTCATTGCAATAATCGCATTCATGGCCATTAGAAAATATACATCATTGCGGCATTATGCATCAATAAGCAAAGGTGGTCAATGGCATCCAAGAGTTACAAAAGTATCTCGTATGAAAACTCTTGCATTGTATGCTTTCATAATTCCGCTTTTATTCCTAGCATTAATACCTCAGATTGGAGTTATACTTCTATCTGTTGCTAAAGAATGGAGTACTTCAGCGGTAATTCCGGAAATAATGACTCTAGACAATTATCTTGTATTAGTCACTGACCCGCGAATCTATATGCCTATTATTAACACAATTCTCTATGGTATGGCTGCAACTGTAATCATCGTATTTCTTGGTACTAGTGCTGCTTATATTATAGCGCGTAAAAACATTCCTGGCAAAAACTGGCTTGACATTCTTGTTACGATGCCGATCGCGATCCCTGGTATTGTAATTGCTTTAGGATACTTTACGACATTTCTTAATACACCTTTGAGTCCATTGATTAACATAGTACCGCTATTAGTAATGTCATACACTATTCGTAAGTTTCCATTTACTGTACGTGCAGCATATGCTGGATTACTGCAAACCCATGTTACTCTTGAGGAAGCGTCACTAAATCTTGGAGCCACCCGTGGAAGAACATTTCTAAAAATCACATTACCATTGATTGGTGTCAGTGTTTTAGCCGGTAGTCTACTATCATTTGTCTATGCAATTTCGGAAGTCAGTACAAGCCTTGTACTTGGTGATGTGAATCCGGATCTAGCACCGATTACATGGCAAATTAAGGACCTTTACCAATCCCTATCTGGTGGTCCATATATTGCCGCAGTACTTGGTGTATTGATGATGGTAATTCAAATGATCATCATATCGATCACCAATGCAATACTGAAGCAGAGAGCATCTGCCATGACTGGTATCTAAGGAGGAAAAAATTTTGGTTGAAATACGACTTGAAAATCTAGTAAAAACCTTTGGTGAGGTTGTTGCGACAGACCATATTACATTAACTCTTGAAGATGGAAAATTATCAACATTATTAGGTCCTAGTGGGTGTGGAAAAACAACACTTCTTCGTCTAATAGCTGGATTCTATTATCCAGATAGTGGTAAAATTTACTTTGATGATGAAGATGTAACTGACTACCCCCCCTATAAAAGAGATACAGGTATGGTCTTTCAAAATTATGCATTATGGCCCCATATGACAGTATTTGACAATGTGGCGTATGGTCTTCGCATACGAAAAGTTCCGAAGGACAAAATAAAGGAATCTGTAAAAGAAATGCTAGAATTAGTTCATATGGAGGGTATGGAAAATCGAACCCCAAATCAACTTTCCGGAGGACAACAACAGAGAATCGCATTGGCTCGTGCATTGGTGATTCGTCCGAAAGTGCTCCTATTAGATGAGCCGCTGTCAAATCTTGATGCCAAACTCAGACTAGAAATGCGTGAGGAAATCTTACGAATCCAAAGAGAACTAAAAATTACAACAGTATATGTTACACACGATCAAGTTGAAGCAATGAGTATCTCAGACCACATTGCTGTGATTAATAAAGGTAAAGTGCAACAATTCGGTACCCCACGTGAAATCTATGCAAATCCACAAAACATCTTCGTTTCAGACTTTATTGGACAATGTACATTTATCGAAGGAACTGTATTGAGTGCTAATGATACTATAAAAGTATCTATTGGCAATATTTCAATCGAAGGTAGAAAAACTCGGAAGGATTATCAATTCAAGCCTAATGAGCAAGTTGTAGTTGCAATTCGACCTGAAGGTTTTCATATTCGACCGCCATCAGCTCATCACACATCATTTTCCGGAAAGGTTATACGTACACTCTATACTGGAGAACGACTTGAAGTTCTCATGAACGTGTCCGGTATGGAAATTCGAGTTACTCTACCTGGTGACTCTGAAGTCAAAGAAAACGATACATTAGAAGTACATGTTCCAGTAAAAGACGTTATGGTTTTGCCTAAAGAATAAAAAAGGGAGAATCTCCCTTTCATCTACTTTCTCTTTTTTATGAATATCACAAGTAAAACGATGATAACGACTGTTCCTGCTCCAATACCTATAGGTGCTAAGGCTGCAGCATCAAAGCCAGGAGCTATATTTATTGTTATGCTTGTTTTTGCAGTATTTCCTGCTTTATCGTAAGCTATTGCTGTTATATTGTGAGTTCCAGTAGCCAAGTTAGTAATGTCAATAGTTTTTGTATATGGTGCAGTATTATCTGTGAATACAAGATTTCCATCAATATAAACCTCTACATGATCTATCGCTATGTTATCTGTTGCAGAAATTGAAATTGTTAGTGTAGTTGCAGAAATTGTATCACCATCATGTGGATTCGTAATGGATACTTGTGGTGCAGTTCCATCAATAACCAGATCTTTTAATGAGCTATTTATTGCATTTCCTGAATTATCAAAGGCTTGAGCAAAAACTTTGTATTCACCTTCTGTACTAATTGGGCCGATCTCGGCTGTCTGATATATGCCATCAGAATAAGTTGTGTCTAATATGGTCCAAGTGCTTTGTGTACTTTCTTTGTAATATACTTTTATTGATGTTATCTGTGTATCATCAGTTGCATTTACTTTGAATATTATTTTCTCATCTGTTTTAGGCGTAGTAGGTGTCCATGATACTTCATGAATAACTGGTTTTGGATTATGTGTTGAATTTAGGTTGATTCTATCGAAAACGTTTCCATTGTCATCTACTGCTTCGATAGATACTTTTGTTCCATTAACATGAACTCTCATATAATGGTACGTTTTCATATACACATAATCCGGATATTCAGGCGAAGGTGTGTATATTGATACTAATGGTGCGCCAGCCCCTCCAGAAATTATTTGAAGAAGACCATCAAAAGTTTCTCTAACATAGTTATGCTCATGAGCAACGAAAACTGCATCCACGTAATGTTCTACGAATAGATCATGAAGTAGATCGCGTAGTGTTGCATTCGTATTTAATGAATCCCCTACATGTGATGATTGAGGATACATCGGTCTATGCACAAAAACAAATGTGTGCTCCGCGGTATTTTGTTTCAGATCATTCTTAAGCCATTGTAATTCGGCTGGTGCGATTGTACCTGCATAATCTTTCTGTTCGCTATCAAGAATCACAAAATGTGCATTTCCATAATTTATTGAGAAGTATCTTTGGTTCCCACAACCATAATTCCATGTTTCAACAAAGCTTGTTCCTTCAGGGTCATCATGGTTTCCTATTGCAACATATATCGGAACCGAATGCTGTAGGATATCTGTTACATTTGTTACATATTCCCACGTTGTTTCTGGGGTTTCAGAGGGTGTCAATGAGAGTATATGATCTCCAGTCATTATTGTCAGAGCTGGATTATCATTTTTTATTAAATTAATTAATGTTGAAAATACTTCAGGCGGCTTATTTGAAACATCGCCTCTTGAATCTCCAAGGACGGCAAATGTAAATTCATCTGAGCCACTATCAGTTGTAAATGTATAATTTTCGCTCCAGTATGTTCCATCACCCACACGATAATAATATGTTGTTCCAGGCGATAAGCCGCTTAATTCTACGATATGTAATGTAGTAAGCGTGCTATTTTGAACACTATTTCCAAGAGCAGATGTAGTTCCATATTGAACAATACTTGATGTATTGGCATTAGTTCGCCATGCAATAACTACGGAATCATTTGTTAATGCATTTATTGCTGGGCCCCTTTTTATTACAACACTATCTGACAGAGTTTTTTGTAAATTTGGTTTATACATAGATTGATTTGCGATTTGTGGCTGTAGGCTTATAAAAATTGAACTAAACATGAGAAGGGAAATCAATCCCAAGTTTATTAGTTTATATTTTTTCATAAATTCCTCCTCGCAGAAGTTTTTTATTTATATATTATTCGTAATTATGATTTTATACTTTTTCGAACTTTTACTGCCACTCCTCTTTCGAAGTATTTCATTTCCATACCTGAAAGTAACGCTTTTCCTAAGGCAAGTAATTCCTCGGATTCAGAAAGAACGAATACTTCTTCATTCGGTCGAAGATCATCACTTGCTTTGGATACATATTTTGCTATAATGCTTCGGCCTTCTTTTGCGAATTCTTCCACTTCAGGCATTATTTTTATTATATATGGATCTGGCTGAGATGATTTGAGAATATGTCTTGCGCCTTCAATGGATAGAACTGGTAATCCCGTCTGAGGTACGATTGACAATAATAATTGTTTGTCTTTATCATATGCAAAACGGATCTTCTTAGTTTTTGCTGATCTCTTTAATGATACGATTTCATTTGTTATTATTTTACCAATTCCTTTACCAAATTGGAAATCCAATACAGATTCAATTTTGCGTTTGGATATCTCATCTGGAATTGATTTTAGTGATATGTCAACTGCATTTTCTTTCTCTCTTTTAATGACTTCTATGTTCTCCGGCAAGCTTTTTATAATATTATCAAGTTCATTGGATTTATCTATATGATATATTTTTGTTATATTGTTGTGTTCAAGGAATTGTAATAGAATACGTTGAATCATGTTTTTATGATCATTTGATAAAATACTCGGAAATACTGCTTGTTGTGCAGGAAATATATGCTCAAGTTCTATTGGAACAACCCCTATGGGCGTAAGGTAAATTATCTGAGTGTTTATATTTAATAACAAATTTCCCAAGTATCGCTTATTGCTTTCTGTAAAAGGTTGGCCTCCAAAGTCTGTAATAATAATAACATTATCTTTGTTTTTTACTGAATATCGTTCTAGCACTCGATTATTATATCGAAGTATTTCGGGTCTATATAGGCTTTCATCACTTAGCATAAATAATGCGCTATGTTTTGTAATAGGATCATATCGTTCAATAAAGGCTGTATGGTTTTTCAAGGCTCTAAATGCATTGAATAGATTTGGATGTGCTCGCACTCTAGCTTCTACTAATTCCCATAAAGTGCCTTCTCGAATAGCCTGTTTAATTCGTTTAATTTCTGCAAAACTCACATATAGATTATGTCGTGCTATTACTTTTATTCGCTCTTCTTTTGGTAAACTCTTTAAATCATCAATATCAAGATTTGAACAAGCTTTACATTCACATGGTAATTCTGTTAGTTCTGAAAGTCTCTTTGTTCCATTTGTAAACATAAGTCTATCATCAAGCGCATATTTTGCGTATGATGCCGAATCAAAAAAGTCTGCGCCAATATATACAGCAAGGGCAAAAAGCATTGGATGACCACAACCGAAGAAATGTACAGGTCTTTGGGGCGGTAAATACTTCTTTGCTGAAATTGCTGAATTTATGAGCTCAGTATATCTATATTGTTCCATCAGTGGAACTATGCCTCCAATCGGATGAACATCAAAATCCAAAGATGCCATAAGTTGTGCGGACCTCTCGCGTAGATCTGGATAAATTCCTCCTTGAACTGTACCTGCAAGATACATATCGCCTTTTTCTGGAATCGCTATTTTTCCGCGTTCAAAGCTTAATTCTAAATCTTTTAGTGCTTGTTCTTTTGATATATCTGGCTTTGAAAAAACATCTGAAATCGTTCCAATGTCCGATCCAATATCGCGTTGGAATTGAACAATCTTTATCGGATCTATTTCGTCCGTTTTTAGCCCATGAACATACATTTGAAATGTACCCGAATCTGTCATTATTACGCCATCAAAATTTAGAAGACCATGGACTCCTTTCTCAAGAGCTATGGTCCGTAGTTCCTCATCCCTATTTATAATATATGAATTTGTAATCAGCATTTTTACCTTAAATTCATTAACAAGTTCATTTATATCAATAGTTAATCTCTTTGGATTGATCACTGGCATGAGTACAGGGGTTTCAATTATCCCATGTCTTGTAGTGAATTTTCCGATTCGACCCAATCCATCCTTAACTTTTATCTCAAAACTCATTTTTGGCACATCTAATATTAAAATAGACATGTGCTTATAGACTTTTCAAAAAGGAGAAAAAAGGAGCGATTATTTGTTTAATTCTTCAAGCTGTTTCTTAAGATTTTCAAGCTGTGCTTCTAAGGCTTTTATCTGCTGTTCAATTAAAGTCTTCTGTTGATCGACAGGTAATTGTGTCATGACGGGAGATGTTGTTGCTGCCATGGGATAGAACTGAGTAGTCATATAGTTCATGAAATTATTCAATTGCCCAGTGCTCATTAAATATGCTGCGGCAGGTGGTAATCCATTGGGACTTCTTCCTATCCATCCTGGACTAAATCCCCATCGTACCCATCCTGGCATTCCAGTCATATAATACATCCATCTGTATCCCATTTTCATCACCAATTATGTGTTATTGCACAAAATATATATGAACTTTTTTATGTGAACGTAGCTCCACTCACTATTTTATAAAAAGGAAAAAGATAGAAATAAATCTTTTTGTAATCAATCAAATTTACATCAAATTATTTTGAAATCATACATTATTTAATTTCATATTTTTCATATGGATTGACCGGATTCTTTAGCACCTCGTCAAGTTTCTCAAGGAATTTATTTGTAATGTCTTCCATTATTTTGGCGAATGTAGATTCTGGGAACACTTCAACAACTGGCTTCATCTGAACTATTGCCCTTGGTACGACATCTTCAAGAGGTATTTCGCCTATGATTTCGATATTATTTTGTTTAGCCCATTGGATGATTTTTTGTTTTATTGGTTCATGAATGTCTGCCTTGTTTATTACAAGTACTGCTGGAATTTGAAAATGTTTTACAATTTCATAAACTCTCTTTAAATCATGCAATCCCGTAGGTGTTGGCTCAGTGATTAAAATAACAAGGTCTGTTCCTGAAACTGATGATATGACCGGACAACCAATTCCTGGTGGTCCATCAATAAGAAGCAAGTCTGATTTGTCTTTTATCATTGCAATTCTGGATATTTTACGTGCTTCATTTACCATCATACCTGAAGCTTCAGCCTGAGGTCCAACATGGCCAGTTACAACTCTAAAACCTAAGTTGCTCTTGAAGATCGTAACATCTCCTGTTTCGTATTCTTCTAGTGATACTGCATCAACTGGACATACAAGTTTGCATACTCCACAGCCTTCACAAAATGGTTCATCAATATATACGGTTACTCCATCATCTTTGTATCTGATAGCGTCGAACTGGCATGCATCTACGCAAACTCCACAATTTGTACACTTATCATAATCTATTTTCGCCATTCGGGATGCACGGATCACAGTTTTATCTTCATACTCTCCATTAAATAATATTTGAAGATCTGGAGCATCAACATCTGCATCTAGAATTGTAATTGGGACACCTCTCTTTTTCAAAACATATGCTAATGATGCAGAAAGCGTTGTTTTTCCGCATCCTCCCTTTCCTGACACAATTGCTACTTCTGGCATTACAATACCTCCAAAACACGATTTGTAAGTTGTTCTAGTGCTTTAGCCGATGGTGCTTCTGGGTCTGATATTACAACAGGCTTTGTATTTACGTAGCTTTTAATTAGACGATTATCCAACGGTATTTTCGCCATTATTTCTACATTATATTTCTTTGCAGATTCATCTATTCCCCCATCGCCTTCCACTAAGCCGTATCGATTAATTACTATACCTGCACTTATGTTTCGATCCTTAAATATTTCTAAAATTAATTCAAGATCATGTTTTCCAAATGGTGTTGTTTCAGTTACTGCAAGGACTAAATCTGCATCTATAACAGCGCTCATTACATTACAATGTGCTCCAGGTGCAACATCGACAATAATAAAATCGTAATGTTTTTTCTCTGCTAGTTCTTTTGCTCTCTTTTTTGTTTCGTGAACCACAGTGGTGGATCTTGGTTCGTTTGGTTTAAGTTCGCCTATTACTATATCAATAGTATTATTATTATCTTCTATAACATACTTTGATTCATATGTCCAGCCATAAACTTTTTTGCCATCGTAAATAGCATTGGTTGGGCATATAATCTTACAAGCAGTACAACCATTACATAAGTCATGGAAAAATATTGGATTTCTTCCGGGAACTGCAATTACTGCATGCATCAGGCAAACTTCTGCACATTTTCCACATTGTATACATTCACTTAGATTTACTTCAGGAACAAATCCAGTAACTTCTTTTTTATTGAAAATTTCAGTATTCAATAAGGTTGAAACATTAGGGGCATCGACATCAGTGTCCACAATCATAACTTTGTATCCTCTTTTTGCAAGAGCTGCAGCTAAATTTATGGATACTGTGGTTTTTCCGGTTCCACCCTTTCCTCCACTAACCCCGATGATCTTAGTCTCTGAAGGCGTCTTATTGACCTCCTTTGATGACTTTTAAAAATAATAAGTAATAAGGAGAGGAATGATTACCAGCCCATTCCACGACCACGGCCGCCGCCACGTCCCATTCCTCTGCCCATTCCACGGCCCATGCCGCGACCCATGCCATATCCGGTACCATATCCGGTACCATATCCGGGCATTCCTGTTGGTTGTGCAGCGGCAGTTGATAATTCTCCTTTTAGATATTTTTCAACAGCTTCTCGTGCTGTAATATTTGCTGCAGTTGTTACCATTTTTATTCCTAATTGTCCCAATCCCATACTTGCATTCGGTCCGAAAGCTCCTGATATTACTACTTGTGCTCCCTTTGATGCTACAATCTGAGCTGCTTGAATTCCAGCTCCGGAAGCAGCTGCTGCTGCGGTATTTTGGATCACTTCTACATTTGTAATATTTGTGCCATCTACATCAACAATTGTATATGTTGCACATCTGCCAAATCTTGGATCTACCATTGCATCAAGTCCACCTGGTGGGACAGTAGTTACTACAATTCTCATTTTTCATTGCCTCTTTTTGTGTTTATGCACAATATTATATCCATATAAATAATAATTTAGGAGCATTTAAATTTATTCTTAGGCACAAGAATGGTAATCTCGAAAGTTTTTTGAATGAATTTATTTGTATTGAATCGATTGAAAATGTGTCCAAGAAGAGGTAGATTTCATGGAATGAAGGGGCGTGGACCCGGACGCCCCAGGATGCCCTTGGTAATTGAGCATGTGCCACCATTCGATGCATTTTTACCCGTGCATTCATACGAACTCACAAAAGAACAATTAGAACGCGGGACTGAAATATTAACTTTAGGTGAGTTAGAAGCTATTCGTTTAGTAGATCTTAATGGAATGACCCAGGATGAAGCTGGATTAGTAATGGGTATTTCACGAGGGAGTATTTGGCGTTTAGTTAATTCTGCAAGAGCTAAGATTTCGCGTTCAATTCTTTTTGGGAAACCATTAATAATTCGTTCCGAAGATATACATATCATTAAGAAGAGTGATGAGGAGAAAAGTGCATAAATTTATTAATATAATTGAAATAGTATGTTTAATATTAATATCACCCTATTATGCAATATCTTTAAATTATAGCTCAAACATGAATTATATTATAAATTAAATCTAATGCCCAATAAGGTGGAAATAATGGTTCGTACATTATTCAAAGTTATTCTTGCTGGTGAAGGCAGCGTTGGAAAAACATCATTGAGAAGACGTTTTATGGGCGATAAGTTTCAAAAAGCCTACGCTATGACAATAGGCGCTGATTTTTCTGTAAAAAAGATGAAAATTGAGGGACATGAAATTTCTTTTAGCATATGGGACCTTGCTGGACAAAGCCATTTTAAAGCAGTACGGCCTGCATTTTACAAGGGTGCGCAAGCAGCATTTGTCGTTTTTTCGACTGTAGAACGTGCATCTTTTGAAGCAGTGCCAAATTGGGTAAATGAGGTCTGGACATATACCAGTAAAGATATTCCTATGCTGTTAGTTGGAAATAAGATTGATCTTCGTGAGCAATTTCTGAATCGTCCTGCGTTTCGTGACACAATAGTTCTTAAAGAAGAAGGTGAAGCCTACGCTAAGAAGCTTAGTGAAGCTGCTGGTCACGAAATTCAATATATCGAGACAAGTGCATTAACTGGAGAAAATGTAAATAAGATGTTCGAAATTATGGGTCTTGAGATTCTAAGGGCTAATAATTTAATATAAAACAAAGTTTTAATATTACATTTCTCTACTTTTTCTAATGAATAATTTCGATTGGGGAATTTAAATGAGTTATGAGGAATCAAACTTTAAGAAGCTTGTTCGTTCATGGTGTGAATCTGATGGAATTTATCGTGAGGCTATAAAAGATAAGCGAATGGAATTTGTTTATCGTATCGAGTATGCTCGCTTTCATATGGTAGTTACACGACCCGTTGAAAAGGATTTTATACAAATTGAAAATGTAATCAATATCTCCCCAGAGCATCAACGAATTCTAACGCCTGAAAAATATGCCCGATTTAGAAATGTTGCTCTAGATTATATTCTTGGGCTTGATGTGGATATTGTCTTTCCGCCCAACAAACCTATGTTTGTAATATTAGATAAAATATATGATGATGGTCTTACACATCAAAGTTTCTTTAGTTCATTAAGGCGAATTGCTCATGCATCTGCAAGAGTTATCAAAATATTAAATGAAATTCTGGGAACTCTCGGTGCTGAGCCCAAGCCTGCACAGCATCACGATGAAGGACCTGTATACTTCACCTAGACAAGTTCTAGTATTGCTTCGCCAAGATCTGTAAGATGAATTCTCATCTTAACTCCAACTTTTTTTTGGGTTGTTCTTACTAAGCCTAATTCTACAAGCCCTTTTGATGTATTTGAGCCCTGGATATGATATGTAATCAGTGATTTATTTAAGCCTGTATTTATTGCAATTTCTGACAGACTGTCTGCTACGCCACCAAGCTTCTTTAAGGTTTGCAATATTTGTAATCTTGTTTCTCCGAGTATTTCTTGCAATCCAATTGCTGAAAAAGGCATCCAGAATATTTTTCCACCTGACAAATAAAAGCTTCTTACACCCATGATAAATGCTGCGGATAATGTAAGGATAGCTATTTCTTTTGTTCCTCCAGTTACATTTACGACTATTTCATTATCCTTTTGATATTGTTTAATTACATTTGCCATTTTTCTATATATTGAGTGTTGAGGTGTTGTATCGACAATTTCGATTTCAGTTGGTATTCCCAGTTCTGATTCCAATGATGCTTGCATAATCTTTCTTTTTGAATTGTATATGGATTCAAGAAAAACAATATTTTTTGTTGGTTTTAATATATATGATGCTTCTCTAATTGGTGTAGTATCTGCAGCACATGTTGCTATTTGTATTATCTGCTTTTTCATGTTTGTTAACAACCTCATATCTTTTATACAACCTAGCCGAAATTATGATATAGTAGTTACGTTTTATTATTTTATTGTATTTGCCCATGGCAGGTGATATACAATTGTGGAAGATTGACTATTATACAATGACTAAAGACTCAATGGTTATACATGTTACTATTCCAGCTAAGGAATTCCAATATGTTCAAATAGATGATGTCAAAAAAGAATGGATCTCCATGATACGTGAAATTTTGAATGAAGAGCAAGATCTAAATGCGAAATGGGAAATGCGGACCATTGGAAATCATGTTGAAGTAATTATTACCGTATCTAAAGAAACCGATGAGGAACCAGTTATTCCAAAACGAAAAAAGAAGAGCAGGAAATGATCTATGTTCTTTTAACTTCTGGCCAAACTATTCCGCCTTTTGGCATAATCCAAATCTTTGCATCATTTCCTACTTTTGAAAATGCATAATCTAAAGCATCTTCTACTGTTTTTGCAGGCTCTAATCTATATGTATTTTTAACTTCTTTCGGATTTAAATTACTAACGAGAACTATATTGGCTTTCTTTAATGCACGAAGTAAATACATAGCTTTATGTCCGCCCATCACAAACTTTTTGCTTAGGCTTTCTTCCATTTCTTCTAATGTTTGATATTTTTTCATCCATTCTTCAAATTTAACATGTCCAATTCCATCACTACATTCAGCTAGCCAAATTACAACACCATCTTGGCGTACTATGTTCATCGCATTATCTAAAGCCTTATATGCCTGATATAAGTTGATATCTTTTGGATAGCCTCCTGAACTAACAATAACAATGTCTGCATATCTGTCAACGTTTACTTTTGTAAATGAGGAAAGAAGCTTAACTCCTTCCATCCATGCGTCTACAAGATCTCCTGCGTAAGCCTTCACGATTTCTTTTTTATCATTTTGAACAATATTTATTATAAAGTCTGGGCCTGCAAGCCTTGCAGCCTCGACCATATCAATGTGTACTGGATTTCCCTCTAAATTCATAGTTTTTGCTTTGGGGTGAATGCACATTCCATGGTTCTTATTGATCGTTTCAGCTCCTGAAACTGCTGGGAGTATGCTCTTTCGTCCACCACCAAATCCTGCATAATAATGAATAGTTACATCCCCGGTTAAAATCTTGAGATTTGCATTTGCAAATGTTCTATTGATATATACATCATTATTATACGTTTTCGTAGTACCTACATAAACCAAATCGTCTGCCTTTGAATTATGCGGCTCAATATTTACGCGTTCTATTATTTCTTTTCCCAATAATGATACCAATTCATCATCGGTTATTCTACGATGATCTCCATGGCCAATAATTATTGTAATATCTTCATCCTTTATTCCTTTATCATTCAAAATTTCTAAAATTGGATTTACCATTACTGGTGAGGGGGTGCCACGAGTATTATCATCAACAACAATGGCGACTTTCATGCCTTCTTTTGCCATATTTTGTAAGGTTGAAGTTCCAATTGGATTATCTAATGCTTTTCGGATTTCCTTATCAACATCAGGTGCGCCTTCAACGTGTTTTGCATTTACATATCCCAATACATTTCTATCTGGGACTTCAAAATCCAGATGGCTTTTGCCATATTTTAATGATACTTGCAATTTTTAAACCCCGCATTTGATTTTAATTAAATTTATTAATCAATATCATGTGTTCTTTTATATTAATGTAAAGGTTTTGTTTTATGCTTTTTTTTGTTTCTACGTTACATTTTTTAAGAATTTTCTTGACTTGAATGTCTGAGGATGTAAAATGGAATTTAAGAAAAGTGATTATATTTTAATTATCGTAATGATTAGTATTAGTCTATACGTTATTGCATTAATGATCTTCCCTCCACTAATGGGCTCAATCGATCTTGTATATTATTATTTCAAAGATCTATCGCTTGCAATCGGATATCCTGGCGCATTCTTATTGTCTATTTTTGGGAATTCAACTCTATTTGTTCCAATTCCATATTTGGCTGTGATTTTCTTCCTAGGGTCTTCACCTAGCATCAACCCAATATTACTAGGCATAATCACTGGTATTGGTTCAGGTATTGGGGAACTTTCATCATACATTATAGGGCGTGGCGGTGGAAAATTAATGGATACAAATTATAGTGAAAAATTAAATGCATATCGTAATTTAGTTGAACAAAGACCTATGTTAACTCATTTTCTTATCTTTTTCTTTGCTGCGACGCCATTGCCTGATGATATAATTTTAGTTCCACTTGGATTGATAAACTATAGTTGGAAAAAGTCCATAATTCCCTGTACGCTCGGAAAGATTGTTCTTACAACAGCGTTTGCAATTGCTGGAAAATATTCTATCGAACTTGTTGAAAACATTTTAAATGAGAATCTAAATCAGATCGAAGTATTGACATTTATTGGATTAATGTTGATTATTGTATTAATGGTAAAATTTGATTGGAATCGCCTGGTTGTCTCGAAGGCTACTAGATAGAGTTCATTAACACTTTTAAACAATTTATGTAATAATTTATTTGTAATAATGATTGGAGGCAAATATTTGAAAGCGCTCATTCTTTCAGCTGGACCCGGAGAACGTTTAATGCCTATTACAGCAACACGCCCAAAATCTATGATACAAATTATGGGCAAGCCTGTTTTAGAATACTCAATAGAAGGATTAAAGAAAAATGGAATAAAAGATATTATAATCGTAGTTGGATATCAGCGCGAGAAAATTATTGATTATTTTGGTTATGGCTCTGATTTTGATGTACGTATTAGGTATGTATTTCAAAATGAGCCCAAAGGTGTAGCAGATGCTATTTTGCTTGCTCAAGAAGAATTACAAGGCGAAGATGAGTTTATTCTTTTATTTGGTGATGTAATCGTTAGTTCAGAAATGATTTCTAGAGTCATTCAAACACATAAAAAGCTTAATGCCGCTTCCACTATGCTTGTTACATTAGTTGATCGTCCTCAAGATTATGGTATTGCGAAAATTGGTACGAAGGCTAAGATTGAAGAAGTAATTGAAAAACCAAGTGATGGTATTTCCAGTAATTACGCTCTTGCAGGTGTATTTTATCTAAATTCAATATTTTTACGATATTTGTCACTAACCAAGTTCGTAGACAAAGCATTTAATAAAATGATTGAGGATAATTATGAACTTTACGCGTCAGTATGGGAAAAGCCATGGGCAGAATTTACATGGCCATGGGATATATTAAAGGCAAATGACCTTGTATTAAGAGAATATCTCCGGAAAAAAGGCAGTTGGATTTCTGAGAATGCAAATATTAGTGAAAGTGCTACCATTGAAGGTTCTGTGATAATATCTGATGATGTAATTATACGACCCGGAGCTTCTATAATTGGTCCTGCTTATATTGGAAAAGGTTCATACATTGGGAACAATGCGTTGATTCGAAGATATACTTCCATATGTGAAAATGTAAAAATTGGATATGGTGTTGAGATTAAAGGTAGTGTAATATTTAAGGATACGTGGATAGGCAGACTCTCCTATATTGGTGATAGTGTAATCGGCGCAAATGTGCGGTTTGAAGCTGGCACTCAAACTTGGAATTGGTCTCCACGTGGTGAAAAACTAACATTTAGGTTTAATAACTTAGAGATGGTCATACCTTTAGAAAAAGTTGGCATTATGGTCGGCGATAATTCAGTCATAGGTATCAATGTAGCATTTTATCCTGCTATTAGAATTGGACAAAATGTTGATATACTACCAGGTATTGTGGTCACAGACGATATTCCTGCGGATTCAATAGTTTCGGAGACACGAACTTTAAATATACAGAAAAAGAATTAAAAATCAAAATTTGAGGGGAGGCCTAAGCTTGCCACGCGCAATTTTTATTTTAAGATGGGACGACACTCTGGGTACGATTCTTGAAGCTAAATATCCAAACGATATAATGATAAGTGCAGAAGATCTTGTGAAAATCTATGCATCTCATAGTTTCAAAGAGGGCGAAATAAGGATTACAGATACGAAAATAGGACCTGTTTTATCGTGTTTCGATGGAGTGCATGAAGATCGTCTCGTATGTGTCGTTTTAGACTCTACTGAAGATTATGAATCATACAAAAACTCACTTATGGGTGTGGCATCAATAATTTTCGACACTCTTGAAACTGAAAATAAACTACCTGATATATCTTATTTACTTCAAACACTTCATAAAGATATTCCTCTTACAAAAGCACAAAAACTTGCGGATGCTATGAGTGCTACTTATTCAAAGCTAATTTTAGAGTATCTCCGAAATAATGCAAATTCCACCTCTGGGCAAATTTCACTATGGATACAGGAAAGCACACAAACTTCTGTTGTTGATATTCATGAAGTTCTTGCGCCTTTAGCTAAATGTGGTCTAATTCAGGTTGAACGATTTGGAAATTCACCAACTGAAAATGTATATTTAATTCGTGACTTGTTTTTCATACGTCTTCCCCCATATGAAGCGCTATTATGGTCAAAAGAATCTGGAAATAAGCAATTATATAAAAAATATCTTAAAGTTGTAAAGAAATTCTTCTCGTGGTACACTCCAGATGATAATGATGAGCGTGAATTAATTAATTTATTATCTAGACCTTCTATATGGCCTATACTTGAGGCTTTAAAAAAGCGACCTATGCCAATTAAACAATTATTGGATGAGTCAGGCTTGGATAAAAGTACGTTTAATATTGCACTACGTGCTTTACGAAATGCAAATATGATCATTGATCTGGAAGTTAATAAGATAACTTATACAGCACTACTTGCACAGCCTGAGATCGTAGTATTTTTCCCGGAATATGTTCTACAAATTATAGCCCGACATTATCGTACTTCATCAAGAAATGAACGTGTGCTGTTACGTCATCTTGAATTATTGGGGAACATAATTGAAGATACTGCGATTTTGTAATTTCTATTCATCTGCTACAAAAATCTTTGAATAAGCAATATTCTTTCTATCTTCAAAACATGTAATTTGGTCTCTTACTTCTTTTATCATATCTAAATCTACATCAATTGCTGATATTCGTGGTGACTCGGATGCACCTACAATGATATTTCCCCATGGGTCTATAATTTTACTATGTCCAAAATATTCTTTATCAATTCCCGAGCCCACTCTATTGACTGCAACATGAAATATTTGGTTTTCTATTGCTCTCGCAACTGTTAATATGTCCCAGTGGGACTGTCTGGGAAATGGAAATGATGCCGGAGTTATCAATATATCAATATTTGCAAGTGCTAGAGACCTTGCAACTTCTGGGAATCTCAAATCATAGCATATTTCAATACCTATACTTCCAATTTCTGTTCTAAAAACTGTCAGTTCAGTTCCTGGTTCAAAATATTGTTTTTCATCTTGAAATGGATGAACTTTTCGGTATACTCCTATAATTTTTCCATCCCTATTTATGAGTACTGCGGTATTATAATATTTTCCAAAATCAGCTTTTTCAATCGTTGTGGTGACAATATACGAGTAATTATCTTGAGCTAGTTTTGAAAGAAACTCGGTTGTTTCACCTGGTAATTCTGCATCCAGATCCATATATTTTTCATACGCAAAGCCCGTATCAAATAATTCTGGAAGTACTATTAAGTCCAGATCTTTATCGGTGGTTAATTCTGTTATTTTTCTTTTTGCCATTTCGAAATTCTTTTTTCGATTTCCATCTTCGACTTCCATTTGAATAAATCCAATTGTGATTTCATTGCTCATGATAGTCACCATTTTAATTTACAACTAATGCACTAGAGCAAAGTATTATTTTATTTTTTCGTCATATATTTATGTAACTTTGTAGGAGGCCACCAAAATATTAAAGTGTCATATCTGTGATTCACCGATTTCAATTCGCAAAATCAGAATAAAGGGAAATGTATTACAATTTGAGACTATATGCTTAAATGGTCATTTTGCAAAGCGACAACTTAGCCGTGATACTAAAACTGAAGTTCTTAATGAAGTTATGAAAGGTTTATTCTTATGTGAAAAATGCGGCAAGACAATGGATTTTATTGGGGCTAGAAAAGGTCGTAATAGTGAAATACACCTCTTATGCCCGATTCATGGTCCAGTTGAGAAAGATGTTCCGGAAAGCATAATCCCCATGTTAAATTTTGTTTTTGCATCTATGGATCCGGATACTAGTATCATTGAGAGCTTCACACCCTTTGGTTCTTCACGCCCCTTTATTGTCAGAGATATTCGCGAAAAGAATTCATACTATCATCTTATAGTACTTCACAATCGACAGGTCTTGGAAAGGTTCATTAGCAAGAATGTATCTGAAAATACACTCAAATTTGTTTTGCGACAGATATTCTATCATAACTCCTGTGGCATGCCTTCGCAATTAGTAGATATTCGTAAAGGTGATGACGAATCCGAATTAATATTAAATTGTCCTAAGCATGGATTATTTAAGAAAAAAATTCCTTCCGATTTGGTTGCTTTAGCCGAATCTATTGGTCGTTCGATAGATGATTCTGAATTTATTGATGATATATTTCGATGCAAAAAATGTGGCTCCGATATTGCTATTAAAAATATTTCTGTGAAAAAAGGTGCAATTCGAGTTTCTGGAGTTTGTGAGAATCATCATAATGTACGTAGGATTCTTCCAGTAGATTCATCGCCTAAAATATATGAATCAATTGCAAAGCACTTTATGATTTGTCCATATTGTTGGAATTCGCTAATTATTTCAGATTATAAATCTCATGGGAATGATGTTGATATCACTTTATCTTGCCCTATTCACAAGCAAATTCGAAGAAAAATTCCTTCGATATTATTACCTGCAATATTTGATGTAAATAATCGCACAGACCATCTTGAACGTATAGCTCGATCTATGACTTGCCCAGTATGCAGTCAACCTTTAAGCATCAGTAATATATCTGAAGAAAAAAGCCTTATTGAAGTATCAGTATTCTGTAGTAATGGCCATAAGGGCAAGCGATATTTTTCGAAAGACCTTGATGATGTTTCTAAAAAAGATCTAATTAAACGTATTATGACATGCCCTAAATGTGGTAAGCCTCTAGATGCTGTTGAAATTAAAGAATCCGGAGGTCATCTTGAACTACGATTGATTTGTACGGTTTGTGGTGAATTTAAGGCATCAGTTCCAATATCAATGAAGGAGTTAGTTAGTGAGGTTGATAAGGAGCATGAAGAACTTATTGATAAATCAATATTATCTGAACGAGAGAAAGAAGAAAAAGTAGAAACCGAAACTCCTGAAGAAATTACACCTATTGAAAAAACTCCAGATTTATCCACTCCTAAAATTGAAGATTATTATCCTAAAGATACTGAGAAAGTTTTCGTATCACAAAGTCTACAACTTGTCGGCGGAAAATTCGATTATAAAATTAAAATATTCAACAAAAGCCCTTATGTTATTACAAATGTCACAGCATCTATTGTAGCTTATCCTGAAGAATCTCTCAGCCTTAAAGATGAGAAAATGCGAACGATAAATCGTATTGAAGTTGGGGGCATGCGGGGATTACTATTTGAATTCTTCCCGACTAAGGATTGTGTAGAGGGCAAGATTGTTGCAGTCGTTAGTTATATGGATTATAAGGACGAACTACATACAATCGAGCTAGACCCATATGTTATTCGTTCAGTATGCGAATTACTAAGACCTGTTGAAAAGACCGTGGATGAATTTAATCAAATTATTCAGAATCTAAACAAGCTTGGCGAAAGTGTAATGGTGGATTGGAATGCTCGAGTGCTTTTTACTAAGACTGAAGCTCTGTTGCCTACTAAAAACTTTCACATAATCAGTACCGAAGAGCGAGAAGCAGGTGGCGATTATGTAGGCATAATACGTGGTTATGCACAAGGAAAGAATACTGGGAAGCCTGTAGGTATCGTCATAACCATTTCTGGACCCGCAACCGGTTCTTCTACAAAAGTTGATGTGGAAGCAGTTGGCGAAGATGTTGCTATGTTGCCCATAACTATTGATGAACTTGGTGAAAGTATCGATGCTTGGACTTGCTTGTATTGCGGTGGTAATTTGTCTGAACTTGATGTTGAAAAACTACATTCCGGGCGTCCAGTAAAATGTGCGTATTGCGGGGCAATTCTAACGCTGGGTCTTTATTTGAAATAGAATGAGAGCAATGCTCTCTTATTTACATACAATGTCTATACATTCTTCAGTGCTTGCGAGTTCTACTCTTAGGTAATTCTTGGATAGCTTCGGAATATATTCTGCAGCTTTTGCTGAGTTTGTAAGAACATATCGTATTCCTAATTTTTCTACAGGTGCTACTACTACACATGTATTTGGAATTAGCTTAATATTTGCCGCATCTAATTTCTCTTTATATCCTAATTCGATCGCTTTTCGTAAAACTTGAGGTGCTACCGAAATCCAGAACTTTGTGGTGGCTTTTCTATTTCCGACATAATTTACAACATGTTCTATTTCTTTGATTGAATAATGTGGGCATCCAAAAGAAACAAGATCTGGTTTTTCAATATGTTCAAATTCGTCAATGTATTTCTTAAAGTCCGAATCACTGATTGTGACCCTCTCAATTCGCGTGAAGTCAAAATCTTTCAGGAATCCTCTCTGTACTTCCGCAGTAATATTTTCAACATGATATAGTGCTACGGATCCTGTAGCTGCAGAAGCTGCTCCAAGAGTCTTAAGATAATCTTCATTATTGATTTTAATTCCCTTATAGTATGGAATTGTACCTGCCATTCCCTGTGCGGATATATATTTTCCAATAATTCCGCCTAAAATTGCAAAATCGATTTGAGATTTCATTTCATGTTCCACATTTACAATCAGATTTGGGAATCTATTTTCTTTTATAACGAGTCCCATTTCAGGTACTCTTCCGACAAGAGCTGCAGATAATGCATCAAGCCCTCCATGTCGATTTGTCCTTGCACCAATTACGGAATTTACAAATGCAATTGCACTTGATTCTGAAAATCCAACAACTTCTCCATATTCTGGGCGGTTCTCATTCATATAATATGGCGTGCAGGTGCACCAAGTTTTAATTCCTAATTTTGCATATGCGTTAATTAGTTCGATTTGTTTTCGGGCAAAATCTTCCGGAATGTGAAGTTCTTCCCAACCTTCAAGAGGCATTCCCGCAGGGTTAAGTGAGGCGGTAGTTCGCACCTTTACTCCAGATTTTGCAATGTCTTTAATTAAATTCAATGTGGGGTCACCACTAGTTTTGTAGGATACCCCCGCAACCTGTGATTTCTTGATCGGTATAAGTCTTTCAGCCCCATAAATTTCTCCTATTTTAATAAGTAATTTTATGGCTTTTTGCAATGCCCAACCAAATTCGCCATCTAAGATCTGTTCTTCTTCTTTTGTTAAATACATTATCTTATTCTCCTTTCCATCTAACCATTTCTGCACTAGTTATCCCTAATTTTTCTGCAACTCTCTGCACGAATGCTTCTACTAATTCATCAATAGTTTTTGGATTGTGCCAAAATGCCGGAGATGCCGGCATGATGATTGCACCAGCTTCTTTCAAGAGTGTAAGGTTTCGTAAATGAATTAAATTAAGTGGGCTTTCACGTGGAACCACAATTAATAATCTATTTTCTTTTAATGTACAATCAGCAGCTCGAGTAATTAAATTGGATGCGTATCCGTGTGCAAGTGCAGCAATAGTTTTCATAGAAGCTGGAATTATTACCATACCATCATGTGCAAATGTTCCGCTGGCAAGTGCAGCTGTAAGATTTTCATTGTTGTATATCTTGTGCACGTTTCTCTTTAACGAATCGACTGTCATATTCATTTCCTGTTTTATGATACTTTTAGCGCCTTCTGATAATATTAGGTGTATTTCAGCTTTATTGTTGAGAAATTCGATCAATTTAATAGCATAAATTGCGCCACTGGCTCCAGTAATTGCAATAATATACTTCATCTATTCCGCCTCAAATTGAAAGATGTGATTTTCTTTCGTTATCGTACTTTTCTTAACTGTTAAAGAGTTGGTTAAACAGTATTCTTATATTTTATTGATTTTATCTTTTTCATGTAATTACTCAACTCTATCGAGGTTGAAAAAATGGGATTAAGAGAATATGTCATAAGGCGTAGTGTCTACCTGTTCTACCTAATTATCATAGTCACAGCCTTCAACTTCTTTATGTTCAGAATTGCATCATTCATGTTCGGTATTACGCCAGTTAACCTAATGATAGGTGGTCTCAAAGAAAATCTAAATCCCGAAAAAATTGCACAATTGTACCGAGACTTCGGTCTTGTCCAGAATCCAACAGCAGCTGATTGGATCTGGATGTTTGTGCTTTACATGAGAAATACGCTCAGTGGTAATTTCGGGAGATCAATTTACAGCAAAAACCTTGTAATTGATGAAATTATGTGGAGACTACCAAACACCCTTCTACTTATGGGTACTGCTGCATTAATTTCAATCTCATTAGGTATCTGGCTAGGAGTGCGTGTCGCGCGAAATCCAGGTTCTAAAGGAGATGTCGCAGCTATTACAGTCAGTCTATTCTTGTATTCGCTGCCAATATTTTGGTTTGGTCTTATGTTATTGATGATTTTTGGATATTATATTCCGCTCTTTCCACTATTTGGAACTATGTCTAAGCCACCTCCGTCAAACCCACTCTTGTTTGCTTTGGATGTATTATGGCATCTTACATTGCCAGCAACAGCATTGGGTATTGGTGGATTTGGTGGATACTTCCTATATATGCGAAGTAATCTTATCGATGTCATGACCGAGGATTATATCCTTACAGCTCGCGCTAAAGGTCTGGATGAACACACTGTGCTTTATAAGCATGCCATGAAGAATGCTATGCTCCCAATGGTAACTATAATTGCATTGACAATTGCAGGATTAGTTGGTGGTGCAACACTTACCGAAACTGTATTCAACTGGTATGGTCTCGGTCGATATATCTTTGATTCATTAGTATTGCTTGACTATCCTGTCGTACAAGCAATTTTCTTCATAATGTCAATTCTGACAGTTCTTGCAAACTTTGCAGCAGACCTTCTTTATGGTGTGCTAGATCCAAGAATTAAATATAGCTAATGGGGAGATAATCGTTCCCCTTTTTTATTTTTATATAGGGAGGTAAATTCATTGAAAAATGATGAAAAGATGGTTAGAATAGTTTTTGATAAAAGAGGCGCTATTCTGGTAATTTCGATATTTATTTTAGGATTCATTCTCTATGCATTATTCTATTTGACAGGAGCATCCGTATTTGGATTATGGAGTACAGTAATTCTATTTCTAGCCATTATGGTATGCACCGTATTTGCATGGCTTTACGGTTCAGCAAGAGCATTCGAATCATATTTTAAGTCAATGAAAGAAAAAGAGGAGTCAGAGTGGGAAGATCTCTGAAGCTGATTAAAATGTAACCGTATAATTTATTTATTTTTATTCTTTTAAATCGCTGTGAAGGAAAGCTTTTTTAGTAGTCTTCCTATCAATCACATTGATTAGAAAAAGCACAGATAATCTTGCTTATGGTAATAAAATGGAGGTCATCCAGACTTGTCTCAGCGCAAGCAAAAAGGATATATAAAATCGTTAAAAAATTTCTGGAACGAATATAAAAAACACAAAATGGGTCTTGTAGGAATTGCGTTACTTTTATTCTTCACTGGAATGGCCATTTTTGCTCCATGGATTGCTCCAGATAATCCTAGCCCTGTAGCAAGGGTAGGTCCTCCTCTGGAAGCGCCAATTTGGACAAGTGGCTTTGATCCTCATTATTTCCCAACGCAAAATATGGTTGCAAACCCAACTTTTGAAAACAATGGTCAGGGTTGGACCGTTGGCATGACTGGTGATGCTTCAAGTTTTGCATCTACCAGCTGGCAAACTTCTTCAAATGGAACTTATTTCCATATGGAATTTACTGATGATAATAATACAATAGGCACATCATCAACTACATCAATATATCTGAAAACAACTTTTGATTGGGCTCATATTGAACCCGCACAAGTAAATATGTCTGTGTCCTATCGTGTATTATTAGAAGGTGATTACACTTCTGATACTTTTGTAACCACCGGTTTTAAGATTACAACATATCTTGTAGGTCCAAACGGCCATGCTATTGACCCCCGAGGTCATGACTATGCAATGTTATTCCAGTCTAGTGCTCCCTATGTATATGAGTGGGGTATTAGAAAATATATTACAAACGTACTTCAAACACCATGGCTCTTCAATGGTATTGATGAGCAACATCCTGCAACATTTGATTATGTTATCGCGATCAATATTACTGGAAATGTAAACCCATCTTTAATGGGTCATATTGTTGTTGATATTAATTATTCTGATATCACTTTCTGGGGATACTATCATGGCTGGTTAGGTACTACAGAAAGTGGTGGAGATGTTGCTTCGCAGTTGATCTTCGGTAGTCGTATTTCACTTACTGTAGGTATTCTTGCTACAGCATTATCTACATTCGTAGGTCTTGTTGTAGGTCTTGTTTCAGGATACTATGGCGGTATTATTGATGAAATATCCATGAGAATCGTAGACTTCTTAATGGTTATTCCGGGTCTGCCATTGATGATGGTTCTTACTGTATATCTAGGGCGATCCGTGCAGACAATCATCGTTGTCATTGCGATTCTCGGATGGACTGGAACGTCGCGTATTATACGGTCGCAAGTTCTTGCGGAACGCCAAAAGGCTTATGTAGAATCTGCACTTGCGATTGGTGCGTCTGATACTTATATCATATTCAGGCACATTCTACCAAATGTTACTCCGATTCTGTTTGCAAATGTTACACTTGGAGTTGTGGCTGCAATTCTAACTGAATCGGGTCTTGCATTCCTTGGTCTTACTGACCCGTACATACCCAGCTGGGGACTTATGCTATCTGCCGGCTCAAAGGGCGGTGGTGCATTCCTTGCTGGTGCATGGTGGTTAGTTATCTTCCCAGGTCTTGCAATCACCCTACTATCAATGTCATTTACATTTATAGGCCACACATTAGATACTATACTTAATCCAAGACTTAAGCGGAGGTAAATGGAGGAAGAAAAATGGCATTACTAGAATTACGAGACTTAAAAGTATATTACTTTACCCAGAAAGGCTCTGTCAAGGCAGTAGATGGAGTTTCATTCACTCTTGACCGTGGTGAATCTCTAGGTCTTGCAGGAGAATCCGGTTGTGGTAAAAGTACAACTGCATATTCAATCATGAGACTTCTTCCTCCAGCTGGACGAATCGTTGGTGGCCATATATACTTCAATGGTGAAGATATCGCTGCCATGAGCGAAAAAGAAGTTCGCCAGATTAGGTGGAAGAATATCTCACTTGTATTCCAAGGTGCTATGAATGCCCTTAATCCTGTATTTCCAATTGGAGATCAGATTGCCGAGGCTATCTTACTGCATGAGGATGTTACTCGCGAAGAGGCATTAGATCGTTGTGCGCGTCTTTTTGAGATGGTCGGATTAGATCCTGAGCGTCTTAATAACTATCCACACGAATTCAGTGGTGGTATGAGACAGCGTGCA
>CAZPUN010000019.1:0-6005 GCA_964589775.1 uncultured archaeon | reverse complement strand
TTCGTTCGATTATTTGATACAAAGAGATATGGAAAACCAATAGAAATACAGATATCGGAAGTAAAATTGGAAGTTGAAATACAATGCCAGATATTATTAAAGCACCTGTGAAAGTTAAATGAAAACTCAATGGAACCAGATGTGCTTCCAAGGGCAATTTGCGAATACGTTTTACACCTTTGAAGTGCGTCAGATAAATGGTGAGAAATATGCCTTGTAGAATTGCAAATCCAATTAATTGTAATTTTTGATCTTTAGTGAATAAGGAAATTAACGTCATAGTAACGAAAAGGCTTCCGAGAAGCAATCCGTAGCCGATGAGCGGTAATACAAGAAATATGAGATTTTTATAGTTGAGATATGAATTAATTTCTATTTTTGACCGCGTTAATCTCAGTAAGAACGAGTAATATAAGACTACATAGGACCAGCCAATAAAATTTCCTGCAGGTACACCAAACCAACCATCATTTAATGGGATTTTCCAAGTCCAATATCCCAGTCTAATGGCAACAGCATCCATACTAAGATCAATGAGTAAAGCCAGAGAAGAATCTAGAAATGGCTTAATATATTCCGAAAGCGTTAGAGAGTCCGTAAAAAGCATAACAGAATAAATTATGACTGCCCAGCCCATTCCAATACAGAGAGGAGCTTTATCAATCATAATTAAAAAATCTGTGCCATAGACATAGAATTCATTGGAAAGAATAACATTTAATTCCTCTAATAGGACTCCAAAAACTAAAGAAGAAAGCAATTCCAAGACATATCTATGACCTCTCCGTAATGCATCTCTGAGAATAATAATAAAAATGATAAATGACATTATATCCATTGCCAAGAATGAAGGATTCATTACGGACCACACACCTATTATTTTCCTAAATCTTAATAAAGACAAACAAATTAATAAACATGAGGTGTAATGCCTTGAGTAGCACACTATTATTTAAAACCAAAAAGATATTGTTAGCTGTTGATGGCTCTCATGTCTCTGATAGAGCAGTACTTGCTGCTGCAGAACTTGCAAAATTGATTAACGCCAAAGTGATAATTGTTCATGCAATTAATAAGTTATCAGTCACATATTATACTTCGGCACTAGAGGAATCCGAAGAAAAAATAGTTGAGAAGCTGAAAAAGTCAGGAAAATCATATTTGAACAGCGCAGAAAAAGAAATGAAAATTCATGGAATAGAATGCGAAAAGGTATTAGAAGTTGGCTTTCCAGTCGATGTCATAATTGAACAAGCAAAAAAGAATGATGTCGATTTAATAGTAATGGGTTCAAGAGGTATGACAAAAGGAAGGGGGCTTGTAGGAAGCACTGCTGAACATGTAGTGAGAAGATCTGAATGTCCAGTTCTGGTTGTAAAGTGAAATTCTTTCCTCTCTTTTTTTGAGGTGCCACAATTTGCGAAATCAAGGACTCCCAAAAATACGAAAACGTCTTGCAGCTTATCATCTACTCAGACTAGCGAAAAGAAATAGTACATATTTTGAATTGAGTAATCTATTAGGATTTCCATATCAGGATATTTCCAAATATGTATATGGAACCATTATGCCAAGTATAGAACGAAGCGAAGTTATCATTCAAAAATTGGATTTGGAACGATACATCAAAGATATGCTAAACAATTATCTAACATTCGATTCGGAAGGCTTCATAAACAACTCTATAATTGTATACGATTCAGATCTACTTTATCTACTTGCATATTACATCTATCAGTTATATAAAGATGCGGGAATTACAAAAATACTTACAGCAGCTGCAGATGGAATTCCATTAGCAACCATTGTATCTGAGTTATTTGGGGTTCCTCTTGCATTCGCCAAAAAACAGGCTGAAATTGGCGTGAGTGATTATTTACGAGCAAAAGTGATTATAAAAGGCTCTGGTACAGGCTATGAGTTATATATTGATGCAAACCTATTAAACAAAAAGGACAATATTTTAATTGTTGATGATATTTTACGGCAAGGAGAAACTCTTGAAGGCTTAATTAACTTAGCAAAAAAGGCTAGAGCAAATATTTATGCAGTTTTTGTTGTTCTGAAAGTAGGCAATTTAAATGTATCAAATATATTACCAATTGGCGTGAAATTTAATGCGCTAATCAGAATGCAATAAAAATAAAGAAAAAACGACTATACAATCGGTATGACTTCTGGGAGATAATATCCATTCTTCTTAACTAAATCAAGTGCAAATACTTTACGGTCGGCAGGCTTTATTTTCGTTAGAACATATGCACCTTCCACTTCATTGATTTGTGATGATATTTCGGATAGTTTTATACCTTCTATATTAGTGGCTGAACCTTCCTTCGTAATTATGATCATAAAGTCTCGACTATCTCTAATTAGACGAGTCAAGTTTAGAAGAAACACCTTTGTGTCTTTGTATCCCAGTTCATTGTCAAGAAGATCGGTAACAATAAAATGAAGTGTTGGTTCTTCGGTATCTTTTCTACTCGACCACCATCTTTCTGTTAAAAGCTTTGCAGGCCTTTTTATTGGAATAGTATTCTTGTTATCAGAATTATCGATAGACCCGAATTGCACATTTCGGTCAATTATCTCAGAAGGAATAACTCTTTGAAAATATTGTTTTAATTTCTTAGCAGAATACATGGGCGAATTAATTATCTGAATTTTTCGTTCTTGTAAAATCCATTTCGATATAACGCAATAGAATAAATTCACAAGGAATGAGTTTGGAATATTAAGACCTAGATGAAAATGATAAATATTGGATTCTTTTAGACCTCCTGAAAGGTATTCATCGAAAGTCCTACTACATGTAGAATATACACCTTTTTTAGGATTATAATATTCTTTTGGTATTTTGTGTTCGTAGATATAGTTCCATGCTTTACCTTGAAAAACTCTTACTTCTTTGTTGTATAATGTAAAGATATATCGCATCTGATCTAATTGAATCCCTGCCATTTTTTCAAATGTAAGAGTTCTCAGCAAGCGACCTTTATATTCAGATTTTTTCAGATGAATTATCCCATCAAATAAAGTCATTAATATTGGATCATTTAGAGATCGCGTCGCGAAAATACCAATCGTATGAGTCTTATGGGATATGTTAATTAGTTCATATAATTTTTCACGTTCTTCTCGTACTATTGGATCTATAGAATCAATTCCAAAAGCTTCTATTTCATTCTCTCTAATATGCAGATATAACTCGGAAATGAATTCTTCGATGCTCTTATGTCTTAATCGTATAACATTTTTTGCCCGGGATAGATAAGTACCACGAGAACTTTCAGCAAGAAACATTCCACGCCTATCTCGAAGCCGTTTTAGAATACTCTCGGAAGTATTAGTTGTTTCATCTTTCATATCTGAGAACCAGATATCTAAATTCTCCTCAACAGGTTTTACAGTGGAAATATATAATGCCTTGTTAAAATGTTTCATTAATAATTGACGCACAAAAGTACTTTTTCCACTACCAATATCACCATATATCAATATGGTTTTTCCGGGTATTGATAATATTTTATCAATTTCAGATAACAATATAAATCCCAATACTTAATTTTTTCACTAATATTTTTTTACTCGAGTAATATAAATTTAACTCTTTAATTAAATCTTTAATATTATACTTCCAAATGGCGGAATTATTATGTGATTACTTACTAATTTATTATTATCAGCATATAGTATTTCGGCAGTAGTATCGGATATAATTTTACCTAAATCAATCTGACGATTTTGCACGGTTCTGTTAAATAATAATACAAGTTCTTGCGAATCATATTTCTTTCTGGCAATTTCAATATTAAAATCATAGATGGGAGTTTCTATTTGTGCGATTTGAAGTAATTTTTTCAAAAAGAGCTGAAACTCACGGCGAATTCGGTCTGTCAGATAAAAATATGCTGCAGAAATATACTCAGCTGCAATTGGAGTTCCGATAACAATACTTTTTCCGTTCCCAAATTCTGAAATATATCCATGAACCTTTTCATTGGTTTTGAATGTGGCTAAATACATGCTGGACTTGAGTATGCCAATATCTTTAATTTTAATATATGGTCCATGGACCTTTGATTTCATAATTCCTTCGACTGCTGAGATCTTATCAATAAGTGGTTTTGAGTATTCATGATGCGATGATTTGACGCGATTCTTAATTATAGCTTTAACTATATTTAGCATCATTCGCTTAGTTCCGAACCACTGCTCTTTTATTATGGGATCAGGATAAAGGTCAGTTGTGTCAAATTCCTCTCCATACAAGTCCATAGTTGGAAATATGGGATATGTAACTAACGTTCCACCACGGCGTACAAATTCCTTTAGTATTTTGTAATGGTCTGGATCAATAAGGCCTTTTGAGGGGAAAAATACGATCTTGTATTCATCAGTTGATATGTTAGTAATATTCTCGAGAGATATTGCTTCGAATTGAAGTCCAGATTCTAGCATCAATGCGGCAGGTCCTAATAATCCCATATTAATTGAAAAAACAAATGAACGACCCAAATTTGGCATACCCAAAATCGAGCTAAAATTAGTGGGGTCGAGTCGATAAAGATCATCATATACGACAAAACCAATTTTATTTCGAATGAGTTTAGAGTTAAACAAAATCTCAGAATTATTATGGATTATGGAAACAATTTTAGAAATTGATTCGTGCTTTTGAGAGGGCATACCATCAGCGTTAAATAAAGCATTATACCCATACGTACTTCCATCAGGTTCAAATCCATTATGAATCGTATATAGGGAAAATCCGTTTACATCATGTGCAATAGAAGCTAAAATAGTGTGTATGACGGTTTTATTATGTACGGGAGTTTGAGGGTCAAACCACCCAGCTCCGAGCTCTGGAACCCAAAAGCCACGTCTATTAATTTTACTACGAATTAATTCTGGAATAATTGAGCCGAAAAAGGGAAAATCTGCATAATAACCCGCATGACTCATTTTTATGTAAATATCATAACCAAAAATATCGGATACAGAGCTAAATAACCTTGCATTTGTGGGAGAGAAATAAGACCCCGGAATATTGTGTGTTACGGTCATTTGTGGCAAGAATTCTTTGATATAATTTCGTAATGTGTCCAGAAAAGCAGTGAGATAATTTTCATAAAAAATCTGCCAATCCGTAGATTCTGCAAAATTAAATTTGCCCGTAGGTGGAAATACATTGCTAAAGGAAGTGATCTTCTTCTGCCACTTTTTATTTAGATTTTCTACAGTTCCATATTTTTCTGCCAGCCACTTCTGATATTCAGAAACCACATGAGAATTAAAATCAGAATAACCTAATTGGAGATAATTCATCACACCAGATTCATTATCTACCTGTATCGCCTGAATAATGTCAAGATATGGCGAAATCGCTTTGGAAAATGCAGCGTACCAATTCTTGACCAGTCTTAGATAGTCCGGATGCATAGGATCAGGTTGAAAGAAAAACGAACCACGAATTGGCTTTCCTTTATTATTTAGAGCTACAACTTGTGGATATTTCTCTTCCACCCAATGGGGAATTCCATAACCATCATACTCTGCATTTATATATGGCCCTGGACGTAAAATCAAGTACAATCCAATATCACGTGCGTATTTAATAAAGGCGATTAAATCTCTCTTTTCATCAGTTGTACCATTAAAATCAAATTTACCCTCGTCTAATTCATGCCAAATCCATGGAACATACGTAGTTACAAAATTAAAACCAACTTTTTTCAGATATTTGAGAGTGGGTTCCCAACGCTTACGTAAGACTCTAAAATAGTGAAGTTCTCCTGAAATTATCGATACTTGTTTGGATTCGTCAATGTAATATTTCTGGGCTTTCTCAGATAACATATATATATTTCTTGCCTTCGCTCCTTTAATTTATTGTGGTTCTAAAAAAATATTCGTATTTATTTAATTTAAAATAAAAAAAAGGAATGAAAGTCTTACTTTTTATTTTGTTCCAGCTTTACTTTGCAATACTCATAAAGTGCATC
>CAZPUN010000018.1:0-55113 GCA_964589775.1 uncultured archaeon | reverse complement strand
TCCTACGGCATCAATTACTTTTTCAAGTCCTACAGCATCAATTACTTTTTCAAGTCCTACGGCATCAATTACTTTTTCAAGTCCTACAGCATCAATTACTTTTTCGAGTCCTACAGCATCAATTACTTTCTTGATTCCTATTGTTTCAATTGCATATCTTATATTATCATTTACAGATACAAGTTGTAGAACTTTACCATCACTCACTTTTATTATCTCCTGCGGATCTAAGATATAGCATTCAACCAAAAATTCCGCATATTTTTCATCATTTATATTATCTAATAAAAATTTAATAAATCTTTGTTTGGTATTACCACTGGAAAATTTTAGAAGATTAGCGGTTCTACTTTCAAATTTTAAACGATTTATGACAATAATATATACGGATGCATTTCCCATTATATGTTTAAGTAAAAGCACTCCTGGTTCTGTTTGAATAATTTTTATTGATTTAAAGAAATCTGTATTTAGCAGCTTATTTGGATAATGTGTAATAATAAAAAATAATCCCGTATTTTTAATATCATTTTGTGTTTCAGATAAAAATAGCATATATTTTCCAATTGTTTTGTACACTTCTTTAATTGTTAGACTTTCCCAAGATGATTTATATTCAATAATATTCGTCTTTGAAAAATAATCATCAAATATATCCGCATTATTGTTTTTTTCATCAGATCTTATTTTTTCAATAACAATATCTATGCGTGTTGTGTGCAAGTGATATTCACGATTTATTTTCCATTTTTGTTTATTAAACGATGATATAAATAAATCATGCCAATCCGTCTTGTTCTGTATTGGAATACACCTCTTGCCTAAACTATATTTTTTAAAGTAATGACAATTCATATATATTTGACATATTTATATTTGACCATATTCTCTAAAATAATTAGATGGCATTCATATGTATCGGTTCAAATATATAAAAATACAAACAAAATATTTTGTTCCTGGAGATCCATATGAACAAATTATAGTTGATGCAATAAAAGGTAAAATCCAGAATAATGATATTTTGGTTCTTTCTGAGAAGGCCTTATCTACTGCATTAGGATATATTGCAGATGAATCAAAGATAAAGGCAGGACTGTTTGCAAAATTAATCGTATTATTTTGGATGCGAATAATTTGGCCCTATTTTCTGGCAAAATTAGCAAAGTTGATACCCAAAACAATAAATCGATTGCGACAATATCCTATCGAATATGGTTCCAAGCACAAGCAATTGGCACTGTGGCGGGTCGGTTTTCTGCAGGCATTGCGACATTATTCTGAAGGTGGGATAGATGGTAGTAATCTACCTTATGCCTATGTAGCACTACCCTTAAAGGATGCGAATAATATTGCAATAAAGATTCGTAATGCTATTAAAAATAAGCTTGGAATTAATGTTACCGTAATAATTGTTGATGGTGATACAACTTATTCATGGGGGAACTTTCATCTTGCTCCGCGTAAAGTTTATGTCAAGGGCTTATTTCATTTCGGTGGATTTCTAGCATTTCTAATTGGTCGCATGTTTAATGGGAAGCGTAGTAATACTCCTATCGCAGTATGTGGTAAGAAATTACCCCTTCCTTTATTATTAAAGATTTCAAGACGAGCCCATAAAATTCGTGGTTATGGTGCCGGGCTTACAGTTTGGGATATGGTCAATCGATTTCAAACTGCAATAGATGGGGTGACACTCAGTATGCTAATGAGCGTTCCGCATTATCCTATTGTAATTGTGCATCCGTATAAAAAAGTGTAATTAATCTAACATTTCTCTCAATAATTTGATATTCTTTCTGAGTTCTCGTAATCTAATTTCTTTATTGAAAAGTGCTCCCGGCACTTTATATGCATCAATCTCAAGAATAATCGTTAAGTCATCTGCAACCTGTTTTATTGGCGTCAAAAATTTTTCAAAGTTTATGTCTCCCGAATCTATGCCATAATGATCTACATTACCCACAGAATTACTAATATGAACATTAATTATTCTATCGCCATATTTACTAAAGAATTCATTAATCTCATTTTCTTCCATAAACTTTGCATGTGCAATGTCAAATGTTATGTAAAATTCTATTGATTCATCTAATAAATCAAAATGTTCTTTCTTTACTGGAAATCTGCCGGGCTTGTTGGGTAAATTCTCAATACCAATTTTTATATTATATTTGTTAGACTGCTTCAATATCTCTGAAACATATGGTATCATATTTTTATACATATTTATCCAAAGATAGTTCTCTTTATCCGGTGCTATCCCAAATGCACTATGCCCAATATGCATGGTAGCTCGTGTGATTTTTACTTCGCGTGCAAAATCTAACCATTTCAGAATTATTTTTTTAGATGCATCACGAATTTCTTTAAAATATGCTAATAAATTCACGTCTAAGAATGGCAAATGAATTGTAACTTCAATTCCCGTATTTCTTTTAAATTCGATTAATTTTTCTTTCATTTCTTTTAAATCTATCAAATTAAAATTCACATGATATAATTCGGGCTGGAACTCAATTGCCTGTGCTCCTACCTCATCGGCGATGTCTAAAATTTGATCGATTGTATATTCATATAAATAGCCTGTTGTAAATCCAATTCTCATTTTACTATCACTTTTTGTTGATTCTATTAAAATTGTCAAGAATCTATTGCTTTTTATCATTACTATATTATATGTAGAACTTATTCACTTTGTTAGCACTTGTAATGTTTATGAGTGTTCTAACATATGTAGTTGTTTATTATTTAAATATATTTAAATTATTTATTAGCTTTACAAAAATCGATTTTAGATAATTTAAATTAATTTTTCAATAACCCTAAACGTTTATATGTTATTTTGTGCAATATCACTTTATATATGCATGGAGGTTGATATATTACGTCTGACAGTAAAATACCCCTATGGGATAATGAAAGCCTTACGATAGGCGGCGTATCTATTGCTATTATTATCTCTTGGATTGCTATTAAGTTGGCACTTTCAGCTATTCCTACGTTTCCAGTACCCGGTCTTCCGGGCGATATGTCTGCAGCTGCATTTGTTGGCGCTCTTAATGCACCACTTTTAGGTCCCTTTGGTGGATTTCTTTATGGGCTTGTTTATGGTGTAATTAACCAGTATCTCTTTGCATATACTGCATTCTTCGGGCCCTTAACATTTCTAACAAATTTGGCAGGTGCAACTACGGTTGGATTGATCTTATATCCGAAGAAAAAGGGTTGGATTGCTGTTGCCGTATTTTATGTTTTGATGATTCTGGCATGGTATTTCTATAAGGGAAACGCAGGTCTTGTAAATGGAATGCCTATTGTAACATGGCGACACTGGGCTGCACTTATCCTCTTAGTCTTGCCTTGGACACGTAATTTTGTTCAGAATGAAGTTGCAAAGCGAGACAATTTTGTAAAGTTGATTATTGCATTATGGCTCTTAGAATTCATGAGTGTTGGTAATAATCTAACTGGAAATGTTCTTGCATTTTATCTCTTAGACTTTACGAATCCTGTATATTGGGTTCCTCTTACATTATACTATGCAATAATGGACATTGCAAGCTATACTGTGGGAGCTCTTGTAGGTGCTCCGATTCTAATAGCTCTTAAGAATGCAAACATTAGAATTTTCGCTGATACTTATGAAGAAGTAATTTCTAATAGGTCTGAACAGGAAGAACCAAATGTTCTGGGTTCGTAAGCTCATTATTTTTTTTCTTTTTTGGTGGTGATTTGTGTGGAATCTATCCTTCGCGTAAAGGACCTTGAATTTAGATATCGTATTGATCAACCAAAGATTTTGAAGGGTATTAATTTAGAGATTCATGAAGGTGAATTTGTAGGTGTTGTAGGTCCTACGGGCGGAGGTAAAACAACTTTATGTTTAACTTTTAATGGTAGTATTCCTCGTATAATTAAGGGAATTTTGAAAGGTACTGTATTCATTAATGGATTTAATATACATAAACATAGCATTAAAGAAATATCGAGTTTTCTCGGCATGGTATTTCAAGATCCTAATTATCAATTATTTTGCATAGATGTTGAAAGCGAACTTGCATTTGGACCTGAGAATCTTGGGTTAAGTCGTGATGAGATAAAACATAGGATTGAAGAATCTGCAAAAGTTGTTGGGATCTCTGGTTTGATGTCTCGATTTCCGGGCGAATTAAGTGCCGGTGAGAAACAGCGTGTAGCTATAGCGTCTGTTCTCAGTATGTCTCCTAAGGTTTTAGTTCTTGATGAGCCGACGAGCAACCTCGACCCGATTGGAAGTTTTAAGATATTCCGTATTGTACGTGCTTTGAAAAAACGAAAGAGTACAATAATTATGATATCTCATAGATTAGGTTTCTTAGCTGAGTTCGCAGATAGAATCATTGTTATTAAAGATGGGCATCTCACGTTTGACGGCAAGCCTGTTGATATTATTCAAAAAGAATTTGACGACCCCGAGCAATTTATTAATCCGCCTCAAATCTGCCAGATTTTTCATGAATTAAAAAGACGTGGTTATAGTTTTTCAAAATGTCCAACTAAGTTTAAAGAAGCTCTGGCAATATTAAGGAAGTATCTCTCTGGGAAATCATTACGCCCTGCTAATTATGCAAAGATATATAATGAATCTTATAATGATTTGCAGCCTATTATTAAAGTGCGTAAATTATCTCACATATTCAATAATGATATTATTGCATTAAACAATGTAGATTTAGATATTTATCCCGGCGAGTTCCTTGCAATTATTGGTAAGAATGGATCGGGTAAAACAACTCTTGCAAAACATCTTAACGGTCTTCTTAGACCCTCAAGTGGCGTAGTGTTCATAAAGGGACGAAATATATCTGATATGCCTTTGCATGAGATAGCAAAAGAAGTTGGATTTATTTTTCAAAATCCGGATAATCAGATTTTTGAGAGCACCGTTAGGAAAGAAATCGAATTTGGATTAAAAAATTTAGGTCTAGATGATGATTTAATTCGACAGCGTGTTGATAGAATATTGAAAGATTTGGGTATTTATGATCTTGCTGAACGACATCCAATGGCATTAAGCACCGGGCAAAGGCATCGTGTTGCAGTTGCATCTATTTTGGTTATGGACCCTGAAATAATTATTTTGGATGAGCCGATAGCAGGTCAGGATTACCGTGGGCGTCGTGAGATCATTAATATAATTAAGAAGTTAAATGAGTCTGGAAGGACTGTTATATTAATTTCTCATGATATGGAACTAGTTGGCGAATATGCGAAGCGTGTAATTGTTATGAATCAAGGGAAAATTATGCTGGACGGTTCTCCTAGCGATGTTTTTGTTCATGAAAAGCTATTGTCTAAATTTGGAATTGCACCTCCACCAGTAACACGACTTGCATTACGACTTGGTAAATTTAATTTTCCACCGCATATAACTCAAGTAAGTGAATTTTGTAATATATTCGAAAAAATGGTACCCAAGGAGGATCTGTAAAAATGGTAAATGCAACTGATATTTACATTGAACGCGAAACGATGTTTCATCGATTAGATCCTCGAACGAAAATTCTCTTTATGGTAGTTTTTTCAATATTATCTTTGATTTTTTCAGATCCATTCTTTTTGTTCATAATTTTATTGATATGTCTAGTGTTTTGGTTTGAGGCTCAAATACCCATAAGACGTCTTCTTGGTCTTTACAAATACGTAACGTTTTCTATTGTTCTTTTAATAATAATACAAGGGTTAACATTTCCTGAAGAGGGTTATACTCCTATTTTAAGAATAATTCCTCCAAATCCTCTAATTGGAAATGTAGGTGCATTAACTTATGAAGGCCTTATCTTAGGAATTGCTATGAGCCTTAGAATAATTATATTAATGATTGTGGGTCCCCTTGTTATTTATACAACTGCACTTGATAAATTAATAATTGGATTACTTAAGCTGAAAGTTCCATATCTATTCGCATTTACCTTTTCATCAGCATTAAATTTGCTTCCAAGTATTCAAAATAAAGCTAATGATATCATAGATGCCCAAAAATCAAGAGGGTTAGCAGATCTTGAAAGTCAAAATATAGCAAAGCGATTAAAATCCTACGCCTCGCTTTTAATTCCCTTGATTGTTAGTTCGATGCGTGATTCCGTATTTCTTTCACTTGCTATGAATTCTCGAGCTTTTGGTTTTAAAAAAGAGCGTACATACTATCGAGAGATAAAATTCACAAAACTTGACATTGTTGCATCTGTACTTTTCTTAATTCTATTTGTAATTTTCATTTACATTAGATTTATACTTGGATTAGGAGGGCTTGCATTCTATTGAGGTGATTGTGATGTTTGCTGAACTACTTATGGCGTTTATTTTTTTCATTGGCATTATATATGTTCTTTCTCTATTTGGGTTTCATGATATTTATCTTAAATTATATATCTCATCATCATTAACTCCATTTTGGAAATCCATATTGTTCTCAACTACTAGTATATCTCTTTTGATAACAGAATTGCCCTTTACTAATTTTCATTGGTATGAAGTAAATCTCGGCATGCTCTTCATTTTCTGGATTTTACCGGCTCTGCCCTTTGGATATTTTGTAAAGCGATCTAAAACATCTTTCATAGTATTACTGATTGAAAATATTATTCTTGCTTATCTCTACACTCTTATGATCCAGCAATACTTTTCATATGATTGGCATTTATTAGAAAATATACAACAGTCGAATCTTATTATTTCTATATATCTTAGAGCAAGTTTGATTGGAATAATTTCTGGTGCGTCTGCGATTTTAGGCTCTTATATCTATAAATACAATCAAAATCGAAATCATATTAGCGAAAATTATGATTTATCACCCATTCAAAGGCGTTGTCCTTATTGTGGTGCATTGGTTCGCTCAAGTGCTCTGATTTGTGCTTCTTGTGGGAATGATCTCTCTCCTGATGAATCATAACTATTTTGCAAAATAGATATGCGAAAAAGTATAAATACTATTTTGTGCTATATCACAAAAGATGTTAAATATCCAGGGGGTAAATGTAATTAAGCTTGGAAATGTCGAAATAATTGATACATTTGCAGAACTCTTCCCCATGTGGGGTTCCAGAATTTTAATTACTGCTGCAAATGAGAAATGGGCTAAAACTGCAGCTCAAGTTGCTACAGGATTTGCCTCCTCAATAATTATGTCACCTGCTGAAGCAGGAATTGAACGTTTTCTATCGCCCAGTGAAACTCCCGATGGGCGGCCTGGAGTCATAATTCATATTTATCATAAAACTAGAATCATGCTTAGAGCTCAAATTTTGACTAGATTAGGTCAATGTGTTCTTACTTGTCCAACAACAGCTACATTTGATGGAATTCCTGAAGCCAAAAGAAAGCTCAAGATTGGTAATTCTCTAAGAATGTTTGGTGACGGCTTTGAATCTAATGAGGAACTATATGGTCGCAATATGTGGCGTATTCCTGTAATGGAAGGCGATTATCTAATAGAAGATCTAATGGGTACAAAGAAAGCTGCTGCCGGTGGAAATCTATTAATTCTAGCAAAAGATTGGAAATCCGGATTGAAGGCTTCTGAGGATGCTGTTGAAGCGATCAAACAGACTGATGCAAAAGCAGTACTACCATTTCCAGGTGGTATCTGCCGTTCAGGTTCAAAAGTGGGTTCATTAAAATACAAACTTGCTGCATCTACAAATCATTTCTATTGTCCGAGTATTCGTGATAAAGTTCCTGAATCAAAAATTCCAGAGGGTGTCAAATCCGTTTATGAACTTGTAATTAATGGCATGACCCTCGACGATGTTAGTAAAGCTATGAAGGCTGCGCTTCATGCTGCAGCAAAAGTAGATGGAATTGTTCAGATTACAGCAGCAAATTACGGTGGGAAACTAGGTAAAATGAAAGTATATTTGAAAGACCTTCTCTAATTTTCCTTAATTCTTTTTTTGTATTAAATAATCTGATGGTGAATTTCCTAGTAATAGTCGGTACCATATTTTTTCCTTTTCTGAAACTTGTTCAATGGTTCCCCAAGCTCGTACGATATCGCCACTTTTTGCAATCTCACAAAATCTACCTCTATACGAACTAATTTCTATAATATTCACATCTGGGCCACTTATAATTTTTAGTAATTTTACGCCATATCTCACTGGACTCATAAAAGATTCAGAATCATCTATGATTTCTGCTTCAATTTCTGCATTACCTATTTTTTTATAGATTTTATCACCATATTTTTCGTTAATTTCTTTCCAATCTTTTACACATCTTATATAAAAATCAATATTATCAAATGTACCTTGGAGTATTTTTCTTGTCTCGATTCTTACAAATGTTTCAAAATCTATATTTCCCCCTCTAAACGTATATAATGATCTAATTGTTTTATTATTATACTGTTTAATTCTTTCATTTTGTTGGTATATTTCTAAAAGAACTTGTCTAAGATTCTTGCAATTATCAAAACCATAGCACACGAGGTCAATGTCGGAATCTGGATTGTCTAGACCGACAAGAATTGAACCGGATATTCCTAAACAATTTATGTTCATGCCATAGCGTTCTAAGATTGACACCATCTCTACTAATGACTTTTGTAATTTTGATGTAGGTCCTTCATTCATGATACTTTGGAGTTTTTTAATTGGGTCATATACTTTTATAATGTCTTTATCTGGTACTCCTATAATTTCAGTACCTAAGATTTTATCGAAATACACATATTCTGGATGAACTGAGCGAAGGTATCGAAAGCGTTCTTGAAGGTCGTAAATTTTTCTAAATTTCTTATTCGCTTTGACTCTGTTTCCTATTTCATCTGGTATATATCGTATGAATGCGATCACTTTATTTGGCGGATGAATTATGCCTTTAACATCAAATATGAACTCATCTTTTGATTGAATAAATTGTCCTTCTCTTAGTTTCAAATTGAACACCTAATGGCTGCAATATTTTTCGTATAATTCATGATATATTTTTCTTCGCATCTCAATTGGAAAATCTGGAGTATCAAATACAAAATCCTTCTCAAAATCCTCATAGTCCTTTGTTATAAATCTTGCATTCTTTTCAACCCATTTGTATAAATCTGAGCCGGGGTATGGCGTAGTGATACTGATGTGTACATAATCCAGGTCCAACTCTTGTATTAATTTTTCAGTCATTCTTACGTCCTCAATTGTTTCTGTTGGATTTCCGATCATGAAAAATCCTCCTACTTCAATTCCTGCATCCTTTGTCCATTTGATAGCTTTTCGCACTTGGTCCAATGTAATTCCTTTTCTTAATGCCTTGAGGACTTTTGGGGATCCACTTTCGATTCCATAATATACTCTATATAGTCCCGCTTCTTTCATAGCTTTTAATAATTCTGGAGTTACTGAATTCACTCGTGTTCCATTTGTTAATTCCCATCTTACTTTTATATTTCGTTCTTTAATTATTTCACAGATTTCAAAAACTCGCTTTTTATCAAATGTAAACATGTCATCTAAGATTCGGAGTTTCTCTACATTATATTTTGTTATGAGTAATTCGATTTCATCTACGACATTTTTTGCAGATCGTGCTCTAAATCCTCTACCAAAAATTTGTCGCGAAGCGCAGAATATGCAATTAAAGGGGCAACTGCGGCTTGTCATAATTGAGCCTTTATTATCTCCATACAATTCCATATTTAATAAATCTCTTGCTGGAAATGGGATTTCATCAATATTTTCAATTGGTGGTCTTGGTGGTGTTTTGATGATTTGTTCCTTGTCCTTAAAAATGATCCCTTTTACTTGCCTGAGATTATCTTTCATTCTTAATGTATTCAAAATTTCTAAAGTCGTGTATTCGCCTTCTCCAATCACACCAATATCTGAATATGGTATTGCATCTTCCGGTTGAGCACTTATGTGTGGTCCTCCCGATATAATCGCTTTAATGTTCAGTTCATCTCTAATTTTTGAGCTAAGTGCTATGAAATTTTTATATCCTGCAGTAACAAAGCTCAAGCCGACCACGTCTGGTTCGAACTCACTTATCCGACTTATTACCTCAGAAGATGTTAGGTTTTCTGCTTCCATATCTATTATTTGTGATTCATGCCCATACATTCTCAATACTGCAGCAATATATGCCACTCCTAATGGCGGGAAGACTCCCTTTTCTTCCTCTTCTGTTTCTTTTAGGTAAGGCAAATAAACAAATGAGATTTTCATATTCAATTCACTTTTTCTATATTTAATAATAAAAAATTAAACAGGCTATCGCCTGCTTTTATGTTTCTTGAAGTATTCCTATGGATTTCATGGCATATAATATTGATGGTGCTATTGTTATTGTTGCAATGGTCGAAATTAAATCTTCAATTGGTGTTAGTAATGCTCCGGATATCCATAGGCTTTGTAATACTGGAACTGTAAGACCCCATATTACATATACGTGAAGTGTGATTAGTACGAATATTCTAAACATGACATCTATTCCAGATGCTATGAATCCAATTAATCCAAGTGTGATTAATTCTTTGAAGCGTAGATTTTCTATTTTGATATATTTTGTGAATGCTATTAGAACGAATATAAGCGCATATGCAAGTATTGTGTCCCATAATGCCCATAATGGTAATTGCCATGAAATTGGTGTGAGTAGATATCCCACTAAGAATACCGTATATAGTATGATAGTCTCTTTGTATCGCTTTCTGTATAAGAATCCCGCGCTCATTGCTCCTATTGGTTCTCCAAGTCCAAAAAGCAACATTAATCCTGCGCCTTCCCGGTAAAAATGCCCAAGGAGAGATCCAATTAAAATTGCGAGTCCTCCAATATAGGGTCCGAGAATAATTCCTACGGAAGCTTCGACTATAATAACCCAGCTTCTCCATGGCCCCGGAATCAGGGTTAAAACTGTATCAAGGGCAGCGAAAATAGCAATAAGTGATATTCTTATACTTGGTCTATCTATTTCTGACATCTGGTTCGCCTCACTTTTTTCTTTATGGGCGAAAACCTAAGATACATGCCACTGAAATACTAGATGCTACAAAGTCTGCAGTAGTTCCTGGATTAAGTAAGTGATTTTCTTTACCTCTCAGAGATTTATCCATCTCCTCGAGGAGTTTTCGCCCTTTCTCCCTTAGCAGCCCTCCGTTTTCTAAAACTTCAGTAGCCATTTCGGAGGCTCTGGCAGACCAGAGTTCGCCCGCCCTACGTGCAATAAGGGTATCTGGATATTTGGAGAGGATCTCCAGAAATGTATGAACTGTTGCGATATTTATATTTTTAGTCTCTTCATAATATTGAATGAATTTTGGATAACCAAGTTCGAATGTCACTTCAAAATTATTTACCCACTCTTTTGAAATATTATCATAAGAAGCTGAAAATCTGAAAATATCTAACATTGTAATATTATCTTTTATCACTTCGGCTTTTCCAGAATCTTCAGTAACATCATATTTGTTCGTTTTTCCTAATCCTGCAGGATTTGCTAATCTGATCGCATCATACAAGTTTAAGGTATCCTGTGGGGTTGTATTTTTTAAAAATTCTGAAATTGATTTTCTTAACTTGATTGCATCAATGTTTTCTTCGTCTGATATATATCCCGCACCGAGTGCAATTGGTATTACTAAAATAATGGTTCCTAAGTGTGTATTTCCTCCATGTTGCCATCTATTAGATGCCTCAACTGCTTTTTTCATGAACAATCCTACTTCTGAGTCAATATGTCTGATTTTTCCTTCCTTTACATCCTTTCCACGTTGAGCTGTATCTCGTAGTACGCTCCCCATACCAATGGCTGAAGCAATAAAATGTTCAAAATAGGTATCTTCATAGTCATGTAATCGATCTACATTTCCTGGCTTTGGATATCCGCTGACTTCAAATGCCATGGCAAGTTGAATAGAAGCTGCAATATCATCGACTGAAATCATTATTCTATTATCTCCTTACATACTCAATAATAAATTTCGCAATTTCACCAGCAATATCTACCTTGGTTATTTGCTGGATTCCTTTCCAACCCGGTTGGCTGTTTAATTCTGTAATATATATCTGATCTTGGCTTTCTATGAAATCAACACCTGCAACTAAGCATCCCAATTCTTTTGCTGCTTTTATTGCTGTGTTATATATTTCATCAGAAAGTTCAGCCTTCTGAGGAATTGCTCCAGTTGCAATGTTGGTTTTCCATGAGGTTCCAACTCTATACATGGCCGCAATTACTTCATCATTTACGACAAAAACACGAATATCTCGATGCTTGTGTGGAATGAATTTCTGGAGATATATCACTGAATGATTAAATTTTAATGAGTTGAAAATAATTTGAGCTTGGTCTGGATCATTCACGCGGACTATTCCAATTCCTCTTGAGCCAAATAATGGTTTTACAACAACGTCGCCACCTAATTTATAAAATGCATCAAGGGCTTGCACTGGTGATTCTGTCACTATTGTTGGTGGCACTTTATATCCGCGTTCATGGAGTAATGCTGATGTGTAATATTTGTCTGTACAAATCTCTATACTCTTTGCAGGATTAATAATTGGTAGTCCCTTTCTTTCTAACATATGCAAGATATCTAGTCTAAATATTCCTGTTTCCAATGATGATTTTCCGATGGGTCTTATAATCAATGCTGAAAAATCGTTTAATACATCGCGATGTTCTTTCTCATGAGTTGTTATACCCTTTAACGTATAATCAATATTAATGCCTGCGGAGAATCTGATAAATCGTAAGAATTTTACTCCTATGTTTCTTTCTTCGAAAGCACGTTTTAGTTCAGTAGATGCATATCCTTCTGAATAATTGGTTACAATTCCCACAGGCTTCACATAATGCACCTCTATAAATTAAATGACTTCACAAGAGTTTCTATGTTGATTTTTCCTGCATGAAATGTCTTACCTGTATTTATGTTATTGATTGTTATTTTCGCAGGTGCAAATATATTTGGGTCAATATTGTAGAAGTCTTTTCCCGCATCTTTGAAAATTTCTACAAATGGCTTTCCATACATGTCAGAACTAGATGATGGGATCTTTTCTGTCAATTCCTTTAGTTTATCATCATCATCTTTCCAGTCTACATAGAGGTATACTTCACCACCATATAGAATTGCATCATTTGTTCGTCCCATCATTTTTAATTGACTTGGGTGTAATGGTGCAATTGGTGCAATTCCGATTGCAGATACTACTTTCTTTGGATCTAATCCAATCATGTGAGCTTTATGAATCCCTGTTTCTACGACTCTAGCTGAAATTTGAACCGAACCTGTAATACTTTGGGTGGGCGCAATCAATATGTATATTTCATTAGGATCGATCTTTGTTTTTTCGGAAATTTTTTCAATTGCACTTTTCGTTGGCATGGCTGATGCCTCAAGGCATAGTACTGCTTTATCCCATGCGTCTTGATATTCGATATCGTCGTAGAGTTCTTTTGGCATAAGTGATAAAGCTCTCGCCGGGCCTGACCCCATCGCAAAATAATCATCGGTTTTAATACGCCAGCCTGCGAATTGAGAGCCTAATGTTGCAATTGCTGGATAATCCGTTAATACTCGTATCGCAGGTAAGAAGTGTTCTCCATAGTCTTTTGTTGTAATTTCTACATTTCCTAGACCCCCTAAGCAAACATTAGCCATCGCCATGCCTGCTTCGAATCCGCCCGGCACTTCAATGCCCATATCAATAACTTTTGCTCCATTGTGTGTGATTTGCATTCGGACTCGTAGTTGTTCTGCAGATTGGATGATAAAATTTACAAGATTCATTGCATAATTATTTACACTTGGTTGCATGCTTTTTACCTCATATATCTTCAATATATTTTTCATAAAATGCTAATTGTGGATTTGCTTCTTTGTTGATATAGACTTTTCCAGTTCCATCTTCAGCTATATCTCCTGTAAACAAATAGAATGGTCCTTGATATTTTATGCCACTAAACTTTGCACTCTTCTTAATTTCTTCAAATGTATGACTGGGTAAAATTCTGGGTGTATGACCCATAAGGATGATCTTTCCTTTTTTCATTAATGCTCCAAGTTTTGCACCTGTATTTCCTTCAATGAGAATTTGACCACCTTGCATATGCATGCCTGCAAATGGTCCTGTATTTCCTTTGATATGGATTTTTCCACCTCTCATCCAAAATCCTATGTAGCTCCCTGCGTCTTTATCAACTATTATTTCACCTTGTTCAATTCCTAGCATCATTCCTCTATATGAGCCACCTATGAAATCTCCTGCTCTTCCATGTATGTGGATTTTTCCACCATGCATACGAACGCCTAACCATGATAGGGCATCACCTTCAACTTCAATTTCTCCATTTTGCATAGAATCTCCAAGATAGAATCCCGCATTACCCTGAATTGTTATTTTTCCTGCTGTCATCTTATATCCTATTTTTTTAACTTTCTCAGCATTGCCTTCAATTCTAATTTCAAGATCTTTTGCGCTATCTACGGTTTCTCCGGATACATTAAATAGGTCTCCAATAGTTTTTCTTGTATTTCCTTCCCGCGCAGGTAATTGTTTGATCTCTTCTATTGTTTTATTAGAAAATTCATCAGGACTTATTTTATAACCAATTACTGGTAAGTTGAAATCCTTTTTTGGCGTAAGTGTAATTACTTTCATTGTGATCCCTCATATTTTTCCTTTTCTTTGAATTCTTCGTGAATGTAATAGCTCTTTTTCAGCAATTGGGAAGTTATTGAAACTGACCGTGTAATATTGCTTGAATTTCTCTTTTAATTCAGGAATGACTGACTGCATCAATTCATCTCTAATTTTAGAATCCACCCAATATGTTTCGCCGTCTACCACTTGAACAATTTCCCCATCTTTTACCACAATCTCTCCACCTTTAATGGTGTATGCTGCATGTCTGAGGGCTTTTCTTATCTTCAGGTAATCATTTGTTTGATTAATTGTTTCTGGATTTATGTCATATATTGCAACATCTGCATCCGCCCCGATACCTAAATGGCCTTTGTTTTTCATGCTTAATGCTTTTGCAGTTGCAGCGCGTGTAATAATTGCAATTTCATAAAAGCTATATTCTCTGTCGAGTGTTGGAAGTGCTAATCTCTTTCTGGCTCGTTTATTGATCTTCTTCAATGAGCGTTCTCGTGCAAGCGTACTCATTAGCCAAGTAATCACGCGGGGATATTCAAGAAAGTTTCCACCATTTGGATGATCTGTTGTCATAAATGTTCTCCACGGGTCTTTTACCATAAGTGCCATTTCAAGTCCAATTGCCCATTGAATTGAATTCACGTAATTCTTTTTCTTATATGAATATGGAACAATACCTGAACTGGCTTCTGCTTCTACTTCTCCTCCGGTCCATTTGTTGTGGGTAAGGTTATACAAGATATATTGGAATGGACCATCTGCGGTCATTGTAGTCGTATCGCCAAAAATAACCTGTCCTAGATCAAAAGTAACATGTTTATGCATATTGATATATTTAGATAACTTTTCGGCACCGGATCTAAGCGATAGCCAATCATCCCCTGCATATCCCGTAAATTGAATATGAGTTATGTGAATGTTTGGATTGCTGCCTGCCAAATCGCTGACTGCATCCATAGTTTGGTATGTCGTATATGCATTTCCTGGCTTTCCTAGATTGTTACTATGTACATGAATTGTATGTGGCAAATCCAGCATCGTATTGATTTTCGCTAAGCCGCGTAAAATTTCGCGTGGTGTCAGATTAAAAGGCTCTACTGTATCATCAATACTATCAACATTTCTGCCCCAGCCCCATAATTCAACACCACCGGGATTTACAATTTTTATACCATATCCTTTTACTGCTTTTAATACCCATGATACATAGGCTGCTGCTTTTTCCAAATCGCCTTCACTTAAATAATCTAAAATTGTCCAATTATTTCCTAAAACAATATATGTTGCCTTGTCAAGCATGGGCAAGTCATTTAATTCCTCATGTGTATGTCTTGTTTCAAGAGGTGGCGAGGCAGCTTCAATAACTGTTGTGTATCCTAATCTTGCATATCTATACCCTGTAATATATGAAGTAGGCGTAGAATACCCAACTCCTGAATGTGTTAATTTTGTTTTAGGTACGACTCTTCGATAATGATCCTCAGGTCTAAAAAGTCGGGCTGCATTGATTTTTGCTCCTGCAATATGTGTATGAATATCCACTCCGCCCGGCATGACGATCTTTCCTTTTGCATCAATTACTTTTGCACTCTCACTGACTTCTTGTACAATTTTTCCATCCCTAATATGAATATCCATAACGTCTCCATCTATATTGTTTGTTGGATCAAAAACAAACCCATTTTTAATTAGTATTTCCAATTTTTAGTCCCCCTTAATCTCCTTTACGCGTTCGTAGATTCGCTCAAGGACTTCTTCGTCGGTAAGTATTCCTTCCGGCGGTTCGATTAATTTCTTTAACTTCAATGGTACTGCATCCATTCTATAGGCTGTGCCTTCAGCTTCGATTCCTGCAATTGCAGTCGGAATCACAACATCTGCTATTTTTGTCGTAGCTGATTCGTGAGGGTCTATAGCGATTAGTGGTATTTTCTTAAGATATTTTATAACTGAGATCGGAAAGTGTGCTACAGGGTCTGATGCTACGACGAGGGCTGAATCACATTCTTTTCGTCTCAAAATATCTACGGATGTAGTATCTCCGGGATTATAAAATGGATATTCACGGCTGAAATCGACACCAAACGGATATCCTGTAATCCAATCTAATACTGAACCCGAACCCTTTACATTATAATGTCCTCTCATAGGAATCATGATGAATTTAGTGAAGCCGTTTAAATCTTGGACAAGTCTAACAAGTTGCTCAATATTTGCAAATTTACCTTCACTCATTGTAACTCCCATTCCAAAGAAAATAACACCATGTCTTGCAGAAATTAGCATGTCTGCAAATTTTTCAATTTCAGAAACGGGGACTCCAGCTACTTCTTCTTGCTCGATGACTTGCCCTTTTATTGCCATTCTCAAGGCTGCAGCTAATTCAAAGTCTTCTCCCGGTCTAATTTGTATGAACTTGTTAGCTAATCTTGCAGTTCGAGTCTTTCTTACATCAACTACAACCATTGTGCGTTCCTTTTTGCTTTTATAGAATCGTCCTTTTGACATATAGCTATATCTAGTCAAATGCATCTGGTGTGATTCTAATGGATTACTACCCCAGTATATTATGAGATCTGCACGATTTTTTACGTCTCCAAGTGTTCCTGTGATAACTCCTGCCTCTTGGATCCCTAATACTGTAGGTCCATGACATACTGAAGACGTATTATCAATTACTCCACCTAAAAGCTCAGCAAGTAGAATCCCTTTCTTGGTTGCTTCAACCGTGGTGGTACTCCATCCATACAATAAGGGGAATTTTGAGTTCGCAAGAATTTTAGCGGCTTCATCAATTGCTTCATCTAATGAGACTTCTTTCCCATGTACTCTCGGTTTTAATATGCGTTCTTTCATTACACTTGTAAACTTTGCAATTGATGAATTGCACGCATTTTTAACCTTAACAATCTGGTCATTATCATCAATATGAACTTCAAGGTCGTCACAAAGACAACCACAAACAGGGCAAACAACGTCTGTTATTGTTCTCAATATTATTCATCTCCGAGATATTGCATAAGAAGAGCTTCAAGGTCGAGGACTTTGGAATTAGGCGCTCTTTCTATTTCGCATGGGATTCCTTTAAAATGCGGCATACCAGTTCCGTTTGTTTCAGCTCCAGAGATTAGGTTTGCCCACGGTCCGTAGGGCATAAAAACAAGTCCTTTATGTGGGGCTTCTTTAGACTTTTGTGCAACTACTACTGTTTCGCCGTATGGTGTCTTTACCCTTACAGTATCACCATGTTGAATGTTACTTTTTTCTAAATCTTCCGGATCTATGAAAATTATAGCTACTTTTTCTTTATAAAATTCAGAAAATTTGCCATATTCAAGGCCCATTCCTTGATGCATAGTTCTGCCGGTTATTAAGGTGGCTTTTAGCATCAAAATCAACTCTTATTTTTTATGTACCGAGTAGATATATCTAGCAATAACACATAAATATATTTTTGTTTATATAGCTATAGCAAAAAAAAGGAGGATTAACATATGGCAGATTATAAAAATCTCGTTCTGTTTTTGAGTACTGATAAACATCCAAGTCCTTTTGATGCATTACTTATGTACGATGCCGGAGCTGATAGTGTTCTGCTCTATGGTAATGTATCAAAAGATGAGGTGAAAACATTAATTCAAGATGCTATGTTTCCAAGAGGACCCGGAGGCGCTGCACACACTGTATTATTCATTGGTGGTGGAAATGCTGATTTAGCTGAAGAAATATTCAATATGGCAAAAAGCATAATGTTTCCTCCATTTCAGCTGAGCACTGTAGCTGATCCTCGAGGTGCATATACTACAAGCGCTGCTTTAGTTGCAAAGGTAGAAGATGCAATGGAAAACATACTAGGTATGAAAGTAGAGTCCGCAAATGTTGTAGTACTTGGCGGTGGTGGTCGTGTAGGCCGCTATTCGGCATATTTGCTTGCTAAGAGTGGTGCGTTTGTGACTATTGCGGATATTTTTGACACTAGTGAAATAGCTGCAAACCTAAACGCACAAGTTGGTTCAAATAGAATCAAGACTGCACGTTGGGATACTGAGTCTAAGGTTGAAGTTTGTAAAGAAGCAGATGTAATAATTTCTGCGGGCCCTGCAGGTATTCAGTTAATTTCAAAAGAGGTTCTGGAAAAACTTCCAAAGCTTCGACTTGTAGCTGATGTAAATGCTGTGCCTCCTGAAGGTGTCGAAGGTCTTAAGGCAAAATGGGATGCTAACAAAGAAGTTGTACCAAATGTTCTTGGTATTGGTTCATTGGCAATTGGTGATATTAAGTTAAAGACCGAAAAGACTCTAATTAAAAATGCCATAAATACGCCTGGAACGTTCTTTGGTCTTGATGAAGCTTTTGAAATTGCAAAGGCAAAAGTAGCTAAAAAGAAGAAATAATTTTCTCATTTTTCTTTTTTTATTATTATATCAGTACCTGCTAAGAAGCCTGTTTCGATTTTACTCTTTAATTTTGAAATTGGAATATGAATACCATTACTCTGCAAATAATTAGCTAATCTTTTGAGATCCTCATACTCCACATTAACAGTTGTTGTCTTGCCTTCCTTGTTCTTTATTTTTTTAATTCTAATTTTCTGAAATTCTTCAATGTCTTCTATTATGATTTTTATTTCTTGTTCAATAATTTCATAATCTAAATATCTATGCTCGTCTTGTAATATCCTATATCCAATTGTTCCAAGTTCTGCTATTAGAAATGAAATAACATCTTCAAAGAACTTTTCTTCAACATCTACAAGAAATATGTATTCCGGTCTTCCCTTTTTTGTAATCGCTGGTATTACATGAACATTCTTCGCGCCTTTCTCCATTACAACATCGATGAGATATGGTATGATTTCACCAGTAATGTTGTCGACCGTTACAAATATCATCATATTATGTTTTTCAACTCCTCGCTTTATTCAAAATAAAAAAAGAGGGAAAAAGACTATTTTACATTGGTGGTAAGATGTCGTGTTCCTTCATCTTGAGGAAGTCTACGATCTGTTTCGCCATGTTACCTACTAATCGTGCATTTACTTTTCCACCAGGAATTGCAGCGGTTAAGTATGCACCCTTTTCAGCTTCTTTTGCGGCTTTCTTAATGTCTTGTCCCATTGCAATTGCAATTGCCGCAGGTATTGTAATGTTCATAATGCTAAATCCAATGTATTGAAGTTCCTGTCCAACAACGTTTCCTACGAATAATGCCCAGTTATACAATGGATCATCTCTATTCTTACCTTCGATGACATATTCTGGAGTTGCTTTCGCTGATAAGTTTTCAATGTGGTATTTCTTTCCATCCATTGTTACATCGTAACTAATGTATGAATCAAATCCCCAGTATTTTGCTGTAAATGGATCATGTCTTCGTGCTTGTGCATGAATATCGGTAAACTTGAGTTCCAAGCCTTCCTTCAATACACCAAGCATCTTCAGGAATCCACTAAGGATCATTGAGCCTCTCTTCTCGACGTAATGTAATCTCTCTTCATCTAATGCATGTGCAACTTCTCCGACACTCTTTCCTGCCTTTAACATTTCATATGCTTTGACAGCTCTTCTATATGCCGCTCTTACGACTATGGGTTCAGTTGCTTTGATAAGTACCTCAGTTACTGGTCCTCTATTAATTTGTTCCGCCTTCTTGGCGACATTGTTTGTACCTACCATTGCCATTTCAGGATCAATGAATCTGTTTAGTTTGTCCTTTCTTAGTTTTTCAGCTGCATCGTCCAAGTCTCCACCATTTTGCATCAAAACGCGAATTACAGGAATTGCATCACTGTGCAAGTGTCCAGTTGGTGCGTTTACAGGTCCTCCAGAGAATCCTGCATACATTAGTGGTGCTTCTTCAAATCCCGCAAACATTTCATTTAGTGCCATTGAACCGATCATAGATGGACCGCCAATGTCCTTAAGGATCAAACCAAAATCGCCTATAATATCTGCAGTCTCTACTTCCTCACCAGTTAGTCTCCAATGAATCTTCTCTGGTAATTTAGCACCGGCAACAGCACCTTTTCCTGCAAAGTATGATGACGTCTTAGTTCCAAATGGAGCAACATCTTCAGGAACAAATGAGTCGGGATGTACTATTTCCATAGTAACTGCCGCAGCAATCAAACCACACCATAATGGACTTGGGGTCATTCCTGCACCTGCAAAGGCTTTTCGCATTGCTTCAGCTCCAACTTTTGCTGCGTTGAATGCTAGCTCAGGTACCATGTAATCTTCGCCTAACGCGCTATGTCCATAAATGGCTCCACCTGACAGGAATAACGGTAGTATATCTCCATCAATCTTCGTCAGCTTCTTATCCATTAATTCTTGATAGACTGCAAGGTATGCTGGGAATGCAGTAATTCGGTTCGTGAATTTGTTTGTAGATAAGGAAATCGCAGTTGTTCTAGTAGCTCCAGCATATATTCTCGCCATTGCTCCAACCTTTCGGTTTGCCATGGGTACGCCTGCTCGTGCTCCGGATCCTGCCAAGTATACTGTTGCAGCTGCAAGTAATGCAGCGTTAGATGGTGCGACACCATTCTTCATTGCAACATCTACGGCATGCTGAAGAATAATATCCAAAGGTATAATAGGTGCTGCCGCATCGTCAAGTTTAATACTTAGACCTTGTAATACGTCACTTGCTACAGAATTTGCTACAGCCAAGGCAGGCATTGCGAGGACACCATAGCCTCGTACGCCTGCTTCCAATTTATCATTAGTCATCCAATCTGGTTTTAGAGTTACAGCTTTAATTGCTGCTAAAATTTCCGGGTCCGTTTTTAAGCCTCCTTAAATTTGTGAGAATTTTTTTATATCTCACAAAAATATTTAGTAGAAAAGTAAATATAAATATATTGGGATAATTCACAATATTATTGATATATGAAAACGATACTTTATTATTCTTTAAAATAAAGACGTGTAACTAACGGTGAATGCACGATGAACTTAGAAGAAGTTTTAAAAAAATTTAAGATGGATAAAATTTCATTTGAAGAAGCACTAAAATATATCAAGATAAGCGCCATTGCTGAGATCGATGATATTGCCAAAATTGATGTAAATCGTGATATACGTTCTGGCGTTCCGGAAATGGTGTTAGCCAAGTGGAAGACGCCTGATGATGTTATCAAGATTGTTCGTAAATCGTTGGAGGAGCAGAATGCTATTTTAGTTACTAGAGCCACGGACAAACATATTTTGGCGCTTAAAACATTGAAGGCGGAATATGATCTCGAGATTAATGAGCGGGCTCATGCAGTTGTTGTGAAACGTAGGGGGTATGAAATTCCCAAATATGGTGGGAATGTTGCAGTAGTTTGTGCTGGTACATCTGATATTCCTGTTGCTGAGGAAGCTAAAATCATTGCTGAACTCATGGGATGTTCAGTATACACTTATTATGATGTAGGTATTGCAGGAATTCATAGATTGTTTAATGCATTAAAAGATGTATTTGAACATGATGTAGATGTTATTATTGCAGTAGCTGGAATGGAAGGCGCACTACCTTCAGTAGTTGCGAGTATGGTTGACATACCTGTAATCGGCGTACCTGTTAGCGTTGGATATGGCTATGGCGGTGAAGGTCAAGCTGCTCTAATGTCTATGCTACAATCGTGTGTTCCTGGTTTATCTGTAGTAAACATAGATAATGGAATTGGTGCGGGGTCTTTTGCAGCATTGCTTGCGAATCGTGTTGCAAAATATAGAGGGAAATCAAAATGAAATTTAGAGATCGTGATGCGCCCATAAGTCCAGAAGGAATAATTTTCAGAGTATTCGGATACGACCATCCGCACGATGCTGCGTTTTGCGATGTGGAATACGCTCCAGAATCCATATATTCTACAGATGAGCGCAGAGCAGTTCGAGATGGAGGGAAAACGCTCTATTACAAATTTTATTTTGATGGTGGATTAAATTTTGTTAGGGAAAAATATCCACAGTATGTAATGCCACATAAGTTTCTTGGAGATGCAGTTGGTATCTCTTCGCAACAAGTCCGAGAAGTACGAAGACCCGATGAATATCTAAAGCAAATTTACAATTCCGAGTTTCATGATCCATTAATTGATACAATGCGTGAAATTCTCGATCACGTCTTGGATATATCGAATCTTCATTTAGATGATTTTGGTATTTTTGGTTCAATTTTACATGGATTTTATAATATCAAGTATTCAGATGTAGATTTTATAATTTACGGGCAAAAAGAGCTTCATGAATTATTTGAAGTACTTGGCTCTCTTTATTCGAAAGACATTTTTGAAAATGAATTTAATAGCTGGACCATTGATGACCCACCTGAACATTGGAATTTTCAACGTTATAGTAAAAAAGAATATGGTTGGTATCAGAAGCGGAAGCGAATTTATTCTATTTTTAGTTCAAAAAAATTGAATCGTACTGTAAAGATCGAATGGGAACCCGTACGAAAATGGGCTGAAATTAACAATGAATATAATGAAATTGTTGATATTAAGAAAGTTGGATGGACGGGTATTAAATTCCGCGTGATTAATGATTTAGGAAATGGATTCATGCCTACTGTTTATGGAATTGAAGTATTGGATGTTATTGATGGTATAACGCAATATGAAATCGAACGTATTGTCAATTACGTTGAAGAATTTCGAATGCAATTATTCAAAGACGAGATTGGCTATGCTTATGGCATGGTCGAACATGTATTTACAAAAACACGTGATTATTACCAACTTGTATTGACATATGGTCCTAATTATTTCGAGCAAGTCATTAAACTATTTGAATAGTCACAGCACTTTAAAGAATTCATCTGGAGCTCCTGTTCCTATTACTATTTCATAGTATTTTTTATTATTTTCATGTATTTTTTCCAATATTCCTTTAACCCTAATTTTATCATTTTTCTTTGCTAGGAATCTATGCATTCCTATATTGCTTACAACATTTTTAATTGGAACATTAATTGTTTGATTTTCGCATTTTACATTATATATGGCTGGTCTAAAAACTGATTCCATATCATCTATAACTTTACAAACTGCAGAAATAATTCCGATTGCATAGTGTGTTCTATCATATCTGGGAATTTCTTCTGGTAGTCTAGTAGCATTTACTACAAACCGTGTGTTTTTATAAAATGCGGTATTTTGTTTAATTCGCTCTATATCATTTCTTCTACTTATCTGTATAATTTTGTTCTTTTCAAGTGCTTTCATTGAATCTAAAACTTGCCTGAAGTTTAAAGCCCCATATACTGAAATGTCTACATCGCTTCTATCCGGGTCATGTGACCCTAAGCTTATTGAACCATGGATTCCAAAATTTGATATTGAAACCCCTGAATGTTCTGCAAGTAATTCAATTATTTGTATTGCTGCTATTTCTAACTTGTCTTTTTCTTTTTTGTTATACAATTTCATGAGTGATTCATTAGGACGATAAATTTTTTCAATTTCATTTTCAGGAACCGTAATCATTTCTTTTTTTAAATCATCATTAAACCAAATATATTTCTGGAAATGTCCTTTTAACGTGTTTAATATTTCTCTATATGATCTAGGACTATATAGCTCAGCCGGTCTAACTACAGTATGCCCATTAAGAATCCATTTTGTGGGTAACCATTCAATATTGAATAATTTTTGATAATCTATTGGAATATATTTTAGGAATCCATAATATCGACCTTTTGGATGCTCATATCCAAATGTGTAAAATAAAAACCCATCATTTGTGAGAATTGCATCGCCGTCTATTGGCTTTCGTTTCTTCATGCATTAATCAACTCCATAGGTCCCATGTACTGTGGTTTTTTCAAGCCTCCTGCACCCAAGACTACGCGGTAATATGTCTTATTTTTGCAAATTACTTTCTCCAATTTTCCAGCGGCTATAATTTTCATATCTTTTGTAGTTATGTCACCAAAAAGTCCTTCATATGAAACTATTTTAACAAGATTATCAACTTTGGGTCCTTCTATTATCTCAACATTTTCTATTTTATAAATAGCTGGTAAGAATACTGCCTCGCTATCATCAACGATAGTCGCCTTGATTTTTATATATCCAAGATCAATATATTCCTTTTCGCCGTACTTTTCATTTATTTCATTATCTTTTCGTATTGGATGAATTGAGAAGTATCGCCTATTTTGTAATATTCCATAATTCCATTTCATATCTAACAGATATTTTGATAGCGAATAAGGTATGCCAAATTGTTTTTGTTTATCCATGATCCATTTTTCTTGGCGTTCTCTGGGCATTTTATAAATTGTATCCTTTTTATTCTTAATTTCTATTAATGCATGTTTTACTTTGTGGGATTCCTTTAATCCATATACTGTAAGATCCACATCTGAAAACTTTTCATTTGCAAGCCCAATTAAAATAGACCCTGTAATTCCGAAATTCTTAAGCTCAAGTCCTGCATCATTTGCGATTTTGTCCGCGATTTCTATGGCGTCTTTTTCTAATCTATTTTTTGGAGAATTTACAATAGTTGCAAAGCGGTTTTCAGGGATAAAATACTGTTTTATTTTCTCCTTTGGAACCATAGACATTTCGATATGTCTGAACTTATCATGTCTGATATAATGTGGAAATCTTTCTTTCAGAAATTCAAATGTTTTTTCAACATTAAATACATGATAAAAATTCAATACTCTCCAATAATGAGTATCTCCAAATTGCCATTTCCCTTTATCTGAGGGTATATATTTTAGATATGCTGTATAATAATTCTCTGGATGAATATAATCAACAATACAGAAAAAGAGATCTTCTTGTGTTTGAATAAAATCTCTATCTTTTGGTTTTCTAATCATTTTTGTTTTCAACGACCTGAGCTAATTTTATGTTAATGCACATAATTATCCATAAAAAATTATTGATGCACAGCAATGTTGATAGTTTAATTTATTAGTACTTTCGGATTAATTGAAATAAAAACGTTATACCTATATGGAAGTATGAATCTATACTTTAATAGTGCGTGCTTAAAATCTGAAAGAGTTAAATATGTTAATTTCAATAAAGGTTCTAAAGGTCAAAAAAAAGAAAGGCGGGTAAATGCGTTGGAATTACGAAGATACCGAAAGAATATTGATACACTTTCTGAGATAAGGAGTGCTCTGAACACTGTAAATCCTGATGGTAACGAAGCAGTTGAAACTGCGATGCGCAACCTTTATACTATATATAGTAAGCTGGACAAACTTGAGCGCGAAATAAAATCAACATCAGGTCTTAATTTCTTAAAGAAGAAAAAATTAGAAGAAAGCCTAAATAAAATGTCTGGCGATTTTGAAACAGACTTTTACGAAACATTACGTTTAGCCCATGACCGTTTAAAGAGACGTTACCGTGAAGTTCGAGATCTATTACCTCGAATTAGAGAGTTCAATGCACAATATGCAAGACAATTGGAATCTCTTGCATTTCCAGATGTCGCATGTATTGATGATAATGATTTGAAACTTGTACATGAATTTGCATTTGCGTTTGAAAAAATTTATTCGCAATTAATCTCGAGTTTGATTAAGGATCTCAAGGTTCTACTTGATGAAAATAAGAGAACATTGGATACATATGATCGACACATAAAGATAGATCGTGGAGAAGTACCAATTACATCATCACGTGAGACTATTGCTGAAACCCGCCTTGAGGATTTACTGGATATGCGTGAAACTCTTCTGGTGGAGCAGAAATACCTTGATGGTCGAAAGGGTGAAGTAGGAAAAGCACTTTCTGGTAATATTATTATTAATGTAGAATCACTTCAGGCATCAGCTGAGACCGCTTCACGCCTTGGAATTGAACTTCCAATTGATTTCATACAATCCTTACGATTAATTGCACGTGATGCTTCTAAGACTAGTAATCTTACAACATTGCTTTCATTAGAACAGCAATATGAGAGTGCAAAGTCCAAGTTAATTAGATTAATTCAAGACCGAATTATCAACATCAAGCATGAAACAACCTCCCTAATTGCAGAAGGCGGAATTCCGACTACATCCGAAGTTATTCCACCTCCACCACAAGAAAATCTTCAGACTGATGATCCAAATATTGTGCTTATGGGTTATCAAAAGATGCTTGAATGGCAATCTAGTGTTAGAATTGCTCTGAAAGAAAAAGTATCTACAATAATTAGCGAGCTAAATGCTGCCATAAAGAACCAAGACTTAATTGAATATCCCAATATTAATGAAGTAAAAGAATTTGTCGATAATGTAGAAGAAAAAATTGAGAAAGCAAATATTTCAGAGCTTGTCAAATTTTACCTTCGTGGTACTGATTTCTTAGAAAACATTCGAAAAATAGTAATGAATGAAATTAAGAATTACACTGAAAAGCTAAATGAATTATTGGCATCTGCACAAGGTGTATTAGATACTTCTACACTTATGAAAAAGATTCCGAAAATAGACAAACAAGATGTTTCATTAGTTTATCTTATTGCCTCACTCAAGAATCTAATTGCCGCTGTGAATTCAGGACTTGATAATTTCAAAGATGCTTCAAAGCAAGAATTGATGTCTTTGATAGAAGGCTTTCAGACAATTAAGCCTGCATATGCGGATATCTTTGTTCCTGTAATTTCACATTTGGATACTGGATTACATGTTCTAGATACGCTTAATAGTTTCCAATCCATTCGAAATCATCTTAAAACTGTTAAAGAATCTGGAATCGTAAAAGCTCAGGATGCATTGGAAAATCTTAGGTATCGCCTTACAGTTAAAGTTCGTTTGGCTAACACCCGATTGTTAAATGCGGGTCTAGAGATTCCAGAGAAAATGCTTGAGGCTGTCAATGAACTTAGTAATCTAGGCATTACGATAAATTCAATGTCTGAAGCACCTAAGATTGCCCGTAAGATGATCGAACTCTATGAGAAGAACATTGCAGGCTCTGTTATCTCGATTCTGGACTCTGAAATGGGCAATATAATTAATTTGCTACAAAAGGCTGAATTAATTGGTGTTGATGTAAAAGAGGAGCTTAAAAAGATCGAAGAAATTCGTGCAAAGTCATATTCTGATGTTGAGGCTGCAGCAACAGCTTTTGATGAACTATCCAATATAACCTCCGCTCCAGAACTAAGGCAGAAAATCGTAAACAAGGCTCGTGATTCATGGGCGCAACTTACAAAAGCGGTAGATCTCATGGGTAATAAAGTAGATCCTGACATTATTGCAAAATTAAAAGGATTACTTGATCAAGTACCTTCGCAGCTAGAAATGAAATCTCGAAGCATTAAACCATTGCTCGATACATGTTTAACTCTTGCGAATATTCAAGACGAGATGCTTAAGATCTTGAAAGATATACATCAAAAGGAAAAAGAAGATTACGAGGCGCAATTGCGTGCTGCTACTACTTATTACAGTACTGTTCAACGAGTGTATTCTAAGCACAAATCCGATTTCAGTGAAATAATCTTTCCACTTAATCAGTTAGAGCAAGCAGAAGAAAATCTTTTGAAAGCTCGTATGTTATCTGAATTACTAGGTACTTATGAAGAAATTCAAGCTCTTCGAGAGCGTTGGCGCCGAAAACTAGATGAGATTGATGACTGGCATAAAACACTTCGTATGTACCTAAGTGGATTTAATCCCAGAGCTCCACCAGCTGAACGCGATAAGTATATTGAAGATGCGAAGAAACGCATAAAAGAAACATTCTCGCGTAAAGATATATCAACATATCTTAGTTGGGCTTTGCAAGAAATTGCACTAGCTATGATTGAAGGAAAATAAACTTTGAGGGATAGATGCAATGTCACATTTATTTGGAAAAGAACGAGCTGACGATGAATTAAGTAGGACTGCAGAAGTTTTTGCTATTGGAATTGGAGAAGCCGGTTCAAACTTAGTAGGTTCGTATCTTGCACAGGCAAGAGAGAAATCCCTTCCCAAACGAATTAGAGGGTATCTGTTAATTAACACTGATAGGTCTGACTTGTTGAAAGTTCGAAAGAAATATGGCATCCCAAAGGAAAATACATTACTATATGGTTCCAGTGATATAGGTGTCGGTGGCCGTTTCATGGACGGTTACCAATATGTACTTGATTCAAAGGACATTATTTTAGACCAATTAAGATCTCTAGGGTTCGAAGGTGTATCTGGATTTGTAATCTTCACATCACTGGGCGGTGGTACTGGTTGTGGTGGTACTCCTGCTCTTATTGAATTATTGAAACAACGCTTTCAAGAAGAAGAACACCGTAGGATTTTCGTTTATGTGATGGGCGTTTTGCCGTTTGAGGGGCAATCCAGCGAAGCATTAAACTCTATTTGGGCGATCTCAAAATTACTGCGAGCCCAATTGCAAGATAGAGGCGCAGATCTATTGGTCCTGTTAAGTAACCGAACTATGCTAAAACGTGTTCTTGCATGGCGAAGTGGAGAAACAATTGAATTTCTACATCGTGAATTGAATGTAGACATTGCAGATGTTTCTCAAGTTGAAAAGATGGTTCCGTCTACAATTGATTCACAATCTGAAATGGATCTTCGTACGGAGCAAGCTTTCGTCGAGTTGGTAAACCCATTGGCTCTTAAAGCAGTAGATCATATGTTAAACCCAGGAATTTATGAGCCCGGAAAAGATGTCTTTCCGAATACCGATCTTGCAGATTATTCGCGTAGGTTAGATCCTGTTGTGGTTCCTGCACTGTATGATGATGTAGGGCTTATTCCTGATGCAGGTAGTATGCCAAAGCAAATTTCTACGATGGTCGATTACACAATTAAAGAATGTTCTTATGCTGATGTTGGTGATAATCCTAGTGCTGAGAGTGTATTCTACGTATTCTCCGGACACAAGAACGTTGCTCGTGCGGAATATGGTCCTTATATTAAGGATGCGTTGAAGCCATATCTTTCTCCGGGTGCAGCAATAACACCTTGTTATGTTCAGTATCAGGATGAGGAGCATCCTACTACATTTATGGCACTTCTTGGTCTACCCAAGATTCCTGAATTGACGCATCTTATAAATGAAGCAACTCAGTTAGTTAATTTGCATAGTGGTCCTTCCTTATTGAAGCAATCGTGGTTTATGCGTTCCAAGGGTGTTCCCAGAAAAGAACTTGTGGATGCAATAAATGACGTAAAGGAATTGTTTAGCTATTATATGGCTGAAACAGAAGGAGTGCCTCTAAATGAGTGAGTATCCTGTTGAGGACCTAATTGACAAAATGCTAATGGTTTCAACATTAAATGCCACACTAATTCAGTTCTTAATCAACATCCAACTGAGTCAGGAAGTAGATCCCGATAAAGTAGACAGCCTCAGGCAAGGCCTTGCAAGAGCTAGATCCTGGATGGAAGAAATGTCTTTGAATTCATCATTAAAATCCTCAACAGTAAATATTCTTTCATTAATTGTAAAGCGAATCTCTCAAATTGAGCAATTATTACCAGACTTGGTCAATCTTTCAAAGGTACACCCAATTTCAAAGCCAACACCAACTTCTACAGGAATGATAGAAGGCAGTGCTCCTGTGCCTACAGGTCCTATTCCCGGTCAATCTAATCCGCCTCAGAGTGGTTTATTAGATTTAATTCCCACAACACCTCCCGAGCCCGAAAAAGATGAGTTTAAACGCACCAAAGACATTAATGATCGATTCGGTTACGTTGCTAATATCGAACGAATGATTGATGATTATTCCCGTAGGGCACACATAATAATTCCGTTATTCTGGAGCGAAGCAATAAAAGAACTACACCGATATACTGCACGAACAGAGCTTATGGATAAAATTATTGAGATTCCAACTTTGGCAATCATGTCCATAGTAAAATCTTTATTATCAGAAGCACCTGGGGCGCGCTTACTTATTGAATTAAAGCATAAACGTCCTGAAGAGAAATATCTAAGTGCAACTGAAGAGGAACGTGTTAGGCGCGCTGTTTCAAAATATTTTGAAAGTGCATCTGTTTTACTTAATGATGCAAAATATAATCTTGAATCTATAATTTCAGAGAGTCGCCGTGAATTTCTAAGCTTTGATTGGGGTGGACCCGACCTTGAAAAACGAATTTTAAAGATGCTACAGAAAAAGGCAGAATCGCATCTGAAGAAAGCAGAAGACAAGAAGACTGACGAGGTTGACCGTGTTATTGAAGGTCTTACTACAAAGCTGATCTGTCAGATTGAAAATGCTATGCTTGCAGAGCCCCGATTACGAACTTTATTGGCACAGATGAAACCATAAATTTATTTTCTATTTTTTATTTTGTAATCTCGAATTAAATTAACTTTCTTAATCGAGTTGATATACTATGGCTGGTACTGATGCATCTAAATCATTATTGCATGACCTTGAGAACAATAAATCTGATACCACACGGAGAAAAATCGAACATTTAATAATTTCTGCAAAAGAAAATGTTGAAGCTATTAAGAAATCTCCAGGATTTTCAGATATTGAATTTATACATAATTCTTTGCCGGAAATAAACAAGAATGCGATCCTACTTGAAACTGAATTTTTTGGCTATCCTGTTTCTGCACCTATTATTATTGCCGGTATGACTGGTGGTCATCCTGAAACGACAAAAATCAATGAAATTTTAGCGAAAGCTGCACAGAAATATAATATACCGATGGGTGTAGGCAGTCAAAGAGCTGGAGTGGAAAATCCTGATGTGCAGGATTCTTTTAAGGTCGTTCGAAATGTTGCTCCAGACATTCCTATCATTGGTAACATTGGTGCTACACACATTCACTTTGCGAATAAAGCAATAGAAATGATCGATGCAAATGTTCTGGCTGTTCATTTAAATCCATTACAAGAAGCTGTACAGCCTGAAGGTGATGTAGATTCAAGAGGTATGCTTGCTGCTATTGAGAATCTTGTAAAGAAAGTAAATATTCCGGTCATTGCAAAAGAAACCGGTGCGGGTATATCCTGTAAAGTTGCGTCAGCTCTTGTAAAAGCAAAAATTGCCGGAATAGACGTTGGTGGTGCTGGTGGTACCAGCTGGTCTGGCGTTGAGGTTTATCGCTCGCGTAATGAAGATTCACTAAAAGCAAAAGTTGGCGAGACATTCTGGGATTGGGGGATTCCGACTTCAGTAAGTATAATTGAAACTCGTAAATGTGGTGGAGATAAACTAAAAATAATTGGAACTGGTGGTATTCGTAGCGGTTTGGATGCTGCTAAAGCCATTGCATTAGGTGCAGATTATGTTGGTGTAGCACTTCCCTTCTTGAATGCGGCTTTAAATGGTGGATTAAAAGCTGTTGAACAGTTAATCAAGCAATTTATGGAAGAGCTTCGTGTTGCTATGTATTTAACTGGAAATAAGACTATTGCAGACTTGAAAAATGAGCCTGTACTCATTTTCGGACACACGCGTCAATGGCTTGAAGCTCTTGGGTATGATATTTCTGATTTTTCAAAAAGAAAATAAGGAGATTTTTTCTCCTTTATTTTTTCGAAAATGGAATTACAAAGAAGTATATTACGGTTGTTAAGATTCCAGCTATTGCCCCTGGTGAAACTGGAACATAGAACGATATTATAAGTCCCAAAATACCTCCAATTAGTGCTATTAGGAATGCAGCAATCATTACTGACATTACTGAATTGAAAATTTCATTTGCTGTTGCGCCCGGACCTATCATAAGTGCATATACTAATAGCGCTCCAACTCCTTTTAAGACCACAATTATTGAAAGTGCAACTAAGATTAGTAATATGTTGTTGTACAGATTTGTCCTGATACCATGTGCTTCTGCTCCTTCTGGGTCAAACGAAACAAGAACGAATTTTGTATATAGTATTACTGTGGCAAATGCTACGATAACCGTTGTTATGAACAATAGTAGGATATCCTTTTCTGTTAATAATAGAAGATCTCCCATAAGTAGACCCCATGCTCTAACTGCATATTCTTTTATTGCAGATATCAGTAATACTGCGAGACCCATTGCGATACCAAACGACACACCTATCATTACGTCTGTCTTTCTGGGATCTCCATGCTTGCTTGCGTATGCTGTTGCAAGTGCCATTAGAATAGCAAATATAGCTGCACCGATCATTGGGTCAAAATCCGGTATGTAGTACATCTGGATTAAGATACCAAACGAAGCTCCCGCAAGTGCAGCATGTGAAACTCCTGCAGTCATGAATGTCTGTCCTCTAAATACTGTAAAGCTCCCCATCGTACTTGATACTACAGCTATCAGAATAATTGCGATAATTGCTCGGATTATAAATGGATTTGTTAGTATATCAAGCATGGGCATCACCTATTATTGCGTAGCATCTATCTTTCTTGACGATAATTGGTACAGGAACTCCATAGGCAGCTTCCATTACTTCTTCATTTAACACATCTGTAATAGTTCCAAATGCATACATCTTTTTATTTAGCAGAATGATCCTATCCGTGCATTCACTTAATGGATTAATGTCATGAGTTACCATTACAACTGAAATTCCTTCTTTAACTAAATTGTGTAATAAGTCTATGATAGTTTTTTGAGTAGGTGCATCTACTGCGGATAACGGTTCATCTAATAGTAAAACCTTCGGTGAAAGTGCAAGGGCTCGTGCAATTAGCACCCTTTGTTGTTGACCTATTGAAAGAGTAGAAAATCGCTTGTTGTAGAGATGAAGTAGATTTACTTTCTCCAAAGATTCTTTGACTTTTTTGATATCCTTCTTAGATGCTAAGGATAGAAAACCTTTTCTTGCAAGTCTGCCTAACAAAACAACATCCTTTACACGAATCGGCATATTTGTTGAAATTTTATCTCGTTGCGGAACATATCCTATTAATTTTCGTATTTTATCCGGTTCCTTTGTGGGATCATATCCTAATACTCTAATTGTGCCATCAAAAACCTTTGTAAGGCCAATCATAGTTTTCATGAGAGTACTCTTACCCGCCCCATTTGGACCAATAATGGCTAAAAATGATGGATGTTTGACCTTTATATCTATTTCTTTAATAACTGGTTCTTCTTCATATCCTGCGGATAAATTATGTGTTTCAATTAAAAATTCGCTCAATCTATTTCCTCCCTCCTATAATTGAGAATTATAATTAACTCAATAAAGGTGGTAATCCCTAGAATTCCTATTATCATATAATAATATAATAAATTGCCAGATTGTTCCACATTATTTTGAGCAATTCTAAAAATGGATACAACAGTTGCTGTATTGTATGTTTCAAGTGCAAAATAGTCTTCTAAATCTCCAAATGAAAAGATACGTAGATATGCTACTGGAATTCCAGTATCTCTCGAAATTTGTTCAGATATATCTCCCGCTTTTGCTTGTTCAAGAGCTTCTGCACATGCAATTATTGAATATGTCCCATTCTTAACGCCTTCTTCAATCTCCGCAATCTCTTGTGTGCTTACAAATTGTCCTGGACCTTTTAAGAGTAAGACTCCGGTTTTTATGCCAAGATCATTTAATACGTATGCAACTCCTGGGACGGCAGCGACTGCTTTTTTACCTGTTAGTTGATATTTACTTGCAGTATCATTTAACATATTACTTAATTTTGTTAATCTGTCTTCAAAATTATTAAGTTGTGATTGGTAATAAGTTATAGCTGTAGGATCTAATGTCTTTACTGCATCAAAAACAGCTCTTCCAATTGCTCGTGCATTCTTAATTCCTAACCAATAACCATGGTAATTTCTATCAAATCCTGGAACTGAAATTAATTCCGCACCGTATGATGTATAGTTTATAAAATCGAGATGAGGTATACCTTCGGTATTTTCTAACATTTGCGCTTCTAATGAAAGATCTTCACTATCTGCGACTATTACTAAATCTGCTTGTTGTAATTTTTGTATGTCTTGCATTGTCAAGGAATAACTGTGAGCATCTGTTCCTTCTGGCAAAATATAAGTAACATTGTCACGTGTTCCCGTAATTTCCATAACTATTGAAGCTAATGATTGGCTTGTCGCAACAATATTTAATGGTGTTCCTTGTGCATTTACAGGTACGATCAATGCAGGCATAAAAATCATTAACATTAACACAGGAATAATTTTTCTATTCATTTTCATCTACCTCCTAACACAGCAATTTTTTCCTTGAGGTATAGGCTCTCCATGAGGACAAAATTTTGGATGGCCCATATGACCACAGAATACATCAATCAATTTGTCGCTGATTTTACTTCTCAAGGCTACTGCATGTTCAAGAATCTCCTCTTGAGATAAGTTATACTCATTATATAGTAAAGTCTCTAATATTCGCTGTCTTCTTATTATTCGTAATGCTAAGTCCTTTCCATATCTGGTGAGTTTTGCCCCCTTTTTATGATAATATTTTACTATTTTTCTCTGTTCAAGACGTTTTAACATCTCTAAAGCAGTAGGTCTTGAAACTTTCAGTCTTTCTGATATAGCTTTAGGCCCAACTGCGCAGTCGGTCTCTTTTTCGATTTGATATATAGCAAGTATATATTCAACATCTCTATCAGAAAGTTCTTCGTTCATTATTATCCCTCGTTAGGTAGTACCTAACTAAGTAAGGATATACCTAATAAATTTATAAATATTTTGAATAAATGCATAGTAAAATACAAATAGTGTCTTGTGCATCATGAGTCTGAGAGGTGAACAAGATTGCCTAAGCATTTATCTAGGGAAGCTGAATCTTTAATAATCAAATACCATCGTTTCGACAAAGAGGAAGAAGAAATCAAGAAAAAATATGGTACATATACGAAAAAGGCTAAGAGTAAGTTAGATAAAGTCAATGAGAAACGTCTAAAAGTTTTGGATGAAATTGCCGAATTACGTGATCGCATTACACATTCTGGCACAAAAGAAAAGATGAAAGAATTAAAAGAGAAAATAAAAGCAGCTGAATCCGGTAAGATTGAGATGAGTCCTGAGGAACTTGAGCAATTAAAACTTGATTATCATGAATTGAAATTACTTTTAGAAGATGAGGAAAATGCATTAAAGCTCATTAAGAAATACAAACGATAGCGATTGATTACGTAAATCGAATTGTTTATGTATCTTTATTTTATCTTTTTAGTTGGCTGGTGATTATCATTGAAAAAAGAGGTATTATTATCCCGATTGTGGATGATATTTGTTGGTATTGGAACTGGCTTTATAGTTGCCACAATTAATGTATTTGCATATATGAATTTCATACCTATTGAGAATATTTTTGTATCATTGATTATTCCAATTGGGGTATATTTATTTAATGGGCTTGTTACAGATTCATTAGGCAAAGCTGTAATTGCATCATTTATATCAATTGTTTCGACGTTCTTTTTCTTTGGTTTATTCTTTGTAATACCCGGATTACTTCTAGGTGGCGACACTCTTTTAATGATGATTGGTTTTATGTCTGGAGTTATGATGATATTTTCTACGATTCTCTGGTGTTTAATTGGCGGTATATTTGGCGCAATCCTTAGAGAATTCACATAAAATAAGTAAAAAAGGCGTACTAATTTATGCGCCTCTTTCTTTATCTAGAGTGTTTATCCAATCTCTAATTTCTGCTTTGAATTTTCTAAAGTCTTGATCTGATGGTGGATCTGTTTTACCATAGGATTTTAGAATTCTTATCCATCTCTTCATATGAATGAACAGATTATGCGATGGTGGTATGTATCTTTCTATCGTATTTATTGCGTTTTGTAATCTGTTGGACATGTCGAATGCCATCATACCACTTCTAATTTGTGAGTCTAGGTTTTCAAGTACAGAGATTGCATCACTAATAGCAGCTTTCGATGGTCCCATGCCGCCCTCTGCAGCTTTTCGTGCTACTGTCTTTTGCATTTCTACAGTAAATTCATCAAATCGCTCATTCACTTTATCGATTTTTTCTTGCAGTCCAAGTACGACAGTTTCTAAGTCTCCAATTTTTGATATAACTTCGATCATACGATTTAGTGTTTCATTTACTCTTTCTATTGTCTGATTGATTTTCATTAATTGAGCTCTGATATATGTATCATCTTGTGACATTGCAATCTATCTCCTTTATTTTTACTCTATAAATGATATTTTGTTTACCTTTCTAAAAAGGATTTTGAACTTTCTAAATCGATTTTTTGTTCTATATATTTCTTTATTCTATACGCAAGTTCAAGATTGACTCCGGGTACAGATGCGATTTCCTCAACTGGTGCCTTTCCGATTTCTTTTATTGTTCCGAATTTTTTCAGTAGGCGTTTTCGAGTTTTTTCACCCACTCCTTTTATTTCATCCAAGATCGAATGTTCAAGTTGTTTTTGTCTGAGCTTTCTGTGGTATGATACTGCAAATCTGTGTGCTTCATCCCTTACGAATTGGAGCAATCGAAGTCCAAGCGATTCTGGCGGTAGTTCAATTTCTTCAAGTGTCCATGCAGGAATTAAGTGGTCAAATCTTTTTGCTATCCCAATTACTGAAAGATAATCAAGTCCTAGGTCCTTTAAAGCTTTCATGGCTGCATTTACTTGGCCTTTTCCGCCATCAATTAAAATTAGGTCTGGTAATGGAAGTCCCTTTTCAATTACGGATTTGTATCTTCTATATACTACTTCATACATCATGGCGAAATCGTCGGGCGTGGATTTTATTTTAATTTTGAACTTTCTATAATTGTTTTTATCCGGAGTTCCATTGTAGAATCTGACCATTGAAGCTGTTGGGTTAGTGCCTTGAATATTTGAAATGTCAAATCCTTCTATGATAATTGGTGGTTTTGATAATCCTATACGCTTTTGAAGATCTATAACGGAATCTGCAAGAATAATCTCATCTGATTTGTCAATTAGTAAAATTCTTCCAAGATTTGTCCGCGCATTCATTTCACACATTGCTAAGAGTTCTCGATCAATATCGTTAGGTACATCTATGATTTTTACCGGTTTATTCTCCAACTGTGAGAGGATTTTTTCATAGATTTCACGTTCTTTTATTTTCTCTTGAACTATTATTTTCTCAGGAAGATTCGGTCGTTCATGATAATATTGTAATATGAACTTTGCAAGTATTTCACTTTTCTCTTCTTCAATCCCTTGATTTAATACGAAATATGACTGCCCTATCAGTTTTCCATCACGTATAAAGAGCACTTGAACCAAACTAATATTTTCAGTTCTAGCAAGTGCAATGATATCTTTATTATCAGGCGTTAATGATACGACCTTTTGCTTTTGTATTGATTTTCTTATTGCTTTTAGACGATCTCTTAATATGGCAGCGCGCTCAAAATTCAGATTGCTTGCGGACTCAACCATCTGTTTTTCTAAAATATCAATCAAGTCTTTTCCTCTGCCTTCAAGGAAAGTCATCATTTGTTTTACAATGTTTTGATATTCCTCTTTATCGACTTCATACACACATGGTGCAAGGCATCTTTTTAATTGGTAATCAATACAGGCTCGCTTTATTTTCCTGAGGTCATAATTGCATGTGCGGACTGGAAACATTTTTCTTAGAGTATCTATGTATTTTTCAAGCCATCGTGAACTTGAATATGGTCCAAAATATGGTGCGCCATCACGTTTGAAATCACGAGTGATTTCAATCCATGGATATTCGTCCTCCATATGGATCTTCGCGTATACATATCGCGAATCGTCTTTTAATGCAACATTGTAAGGCGGCTTATGCTTTTTAATCAGGGTACTTTCAAGCATTAATGCTTCTATTTCTGTGTTTGTTACAATTACTTCTATATTTGCAATTTTTGAGACCATTTTCTTAATGCGTTCATTATTATGTGTTTTATGAAAATACGATGAAACACGGCGTTTCAATATTTTTGCTTTTCCAATATACAATATATTTCCATCAATATCTTTCATTATATATATTCCAGGCTTTTCTGGAATTGACCTTAAAATATCGGAAATTTCTGTCAATATGGGCTCCCTTGCAATTTTATAATTTTATATTTCGCATGAATCTATTTTTAATTTTGTTTTAATGAAGTGCGTTTTGATAACACTTAAATTATTTACTAAAAAATAGTGGATAGTTCAAAAATCGCAAAGAACTATCGAGGGATTTTCTGATGTCTGCTTCCCCAACTATTACGAAAGAGAAACTAAGAAAAAAGATCGAATATCTAAAATCATTACAAGGTCGACATAGTGGATTTACCACTCTATACATTCCTCCGAGTAAAAATATCGTTGATGTTCTAAACTTTCTGAAGCAGGAATATGCTGGAACTGATAACATCAAGTCTAAAACAAATAGAAAAAATGTAGCAGATAATTTAAATGCGATTATATCCGATTTGACAAAATTAGGTCACATTCCTGAAAATGGTATTGTTTTCTTCTATGGCATTATGGGGGAGCAAAACAATATCGAGATCCGAGAAGCTATTATTCCGCCTGAACCACTCAAAAATTTCATTTATATTTGTGGTTCTGAATTTAAGACTGATGAATTGGAGCAGATGCTTACTCCGCGGCACTTTATTGTGACAGTTCTCATTGAAGGTGGTAAGTATGTTGTTGGTTATTTAAGAGGCAAGCACATAGAACTTGTAAAAGAGGAAGATTTCTATATTATGGGTAAGTTTAGAGCTGGTGGTCAGTCTTCTCGGCGTTTTGAACGTATTCGTGAAGAAAAAATGCTTAACTTCTTTAGGCATCTTGGAAAATACCTGAATGAGCTATTGTTACCTCAACTTGATAATATTGATGCCATTGTATTTGGTGGTAATACAATACGTGTTATGGAATTTCTCGAAAAAGGTGAGCTTGATTATCGTCTCAAACAAAAGGTTGTAGATAAAATTATATCTGTATCTACAGTCGATGAAACGGGTCTATTACAAATTGTTAAAGAAATTTCTCGAATTGCAAAAGAAACTGAAGTATATAAAGAGCGACAACTCTGGGAACGATTTATTGAAAACCTTATGAAAGGTCATTCAAACGTAACCTATGGTGAGAAAGAAGTTTTAGATATGCTGCAACAAGGTCGTGTAGATACTATTCTGATCTCTGAGAAAAAAACTGACTTAATCGACAAAATAATCGACATTGCAGAACAATATGGAACAGATGTTGTAATCTTCAGTTCCCAGACCGAATCTGGAGCGCAACTGGAAGCTATGGGTGGCGTTGCTGCATTGCTTCGATATTAACTGGGAATATCCGGTAAGTCGCCTATGAGATTAATTCCTTTTTTCCACCTATCTACATTTTTAATGATTGTATCCACATAATCAATGGTAGCATCCCAGTATTTATGGGCAATTTCATATCTGAATTTCCTTAATTTTTTCAAATAATCTTCAATTCGAATCATTAGCCCATCGGTCCATGCTGCCATTCTAGTTGTATATGCAGGATCATTTAAAATATCATTGGCATTTCTTGCGTGTTTTACATTTTCACTAAATTCCCCTAGAACTCGCTCTAGTAATCCCAAATGGTTATCGAGTCCCTTTAGATCGTATATTGTTTCTTCGTGTTTTGTAATTTCGATTGCTTTTTGAATCTTTATTCGCGCTTTTAAAACCACATCTAATAATTTCTCGATTCTTTTCATTTGTAACAACCACTATTTTATATTGCTAAAAATAGTAAAAAAAGTAGTGTACTTATCTAAAAGTTAGATAGGTACTCTATGATTTCTAAGGCGGAATTCTGAACATATGGATGTATTTCTGTGGTATAATCTGTAGAAGCAGGTTGGATCCCAATTAAATATGTATTCTTACCGTTTTTCTCAAGTAATGCCATGAGGACTCCTAAAGGAACTTTATGTGTTGATAACTCAAGTAATGGAACCTCATCTGATGTAAAAATATCGACCTGACCTGGGGCACCATCAAAATCTACGGCATCTATGAAAACTACTTCGTCTATGTCCTTATCTTCAATTAGTGATAATACAACTTCTTCAAGACCGTCTTCTTCGGTCCATGCGTTCTTATGCTTCTCTTTTAATCGATTAACAATAAGGAGTCCGACACTATCGTCGGACCGTTCCTTATTTCCAAGTCCAATGAATGCTGTCTTGCATCCATTTTGAAATGGGAAATCCATCCCAATCACCAATTATTTTCGCTTGATTCGAACCATGTGAGCTGAACAACTTATACATGGGTCATAAGCTCTAGCAACCATCTCTAATTTTAATGTTATGCTTTGGTCGTTTTCTTTTCTTGCTAAAAGTTTTTCGGCGCCAACACGGATATGCCGTTCAATATCGTCTAAGTTCTGAGCGGTTGGTGTAATTATGTCTGCTTTTTGGATCAATCCGTCTTTTATGTCATAGTGGTGGTAGAGGATTCCTCGGGGCGCTTCTACCGCACCGGTTCCAGAACCTGTAGTTCTATTTGGTTTAGCGACTTCTGGATCCTTAAGCTTAATCATTTTATCAATTAAATTGGGGATTTCTTCAAGGCAGTATAATGTTTCGATTGCTTGTGCGAGATTATTATATAGCGGGTTGGTGTGCCATTGTTCATTGTAGTATTTTTCGAAATATTTCTTTGCTTTGCCAGTAAGGCGGTCTTTGAGGAGCAATACACGAGCTTGAGCTCCGACGCTAAATGGTTTACCTTGATATGTTGATCTCTTTGCAAATGAGTGTGGTACTACTCGTTCATTGGTTAACTTTTTGTATTCATCTACGCTTACTTCTTCTCCTGTTGAAATAAGCACTGAGTCACCTACAAAGCCATATTTTCCATCCGGTGGATTCAAACACATAAATATTGTATCTGTAGCGGGATAGTCTTCTATTTCTAATGAGCCCATCAGTTCAATTCCCATTTCTGCGTATGGTATGAGTTTCTTTGCTTCTTCTTTCAGTTCACGTAGTACCTCATTTGATGGATATTTACCAAAGCCTCCGATAATCTGATTTGAGCCATGGATCATTCGGTCTCCGCCTGCAAGTCTCATGATTTTGTTTCCATATTTCTTGAGGAGGAGTCCTTTCGTTACTTCATCGCCATATTTATCAACCATTGCGACAGCAGATGGGAATCCCAAAAAGTCCGGTAAAGCGAGCAAGAAAACATGTAACGCATGACTTTCAATCATTTCACCAAAGTGCATTAATGTTCTAAAGAGGTGTACTTTTTCAGGGATTTTTACATCAAGGGCTTTTTCTAATCCTCTTAGTGCGGCATACTTGTGTGAAATTGTACATATTGCACAGATTCTCGGTACTATTGTCAAGTCTTCCTCTGGTGTCTTTCCAACAACGACAGCTTCAATTAATCGCGGGCCTTCATAAATATTTACTTTAACATCTTTTACTTTGTTATTCTCGATTTCTACGGTGATTCCACCGTTTCCTTCAACACGTGCCAGTTTCTTAACTACAATATTCTTGCTCAATGTAATACCTCCTCAAGAGTCTTAAGCTTCTTGGCAAATTCTGCGCCGCCAAATATGCGTATGCGTCTGATCACTTCTTCTTTTGAGAATCCTTTTTCCATCATCAGTTTGATATATGATTCATAATTTGCGTCATAGTACGGTCCAAAGCAACCATTACATGGTACATTATTAGATGGGCATGCTGCGCCACAGCCCGCGGTAGTAATAGGACCTAAACAAAATTCGCCTTTGTTTAGCAAGCAATCGTTTTCACGCCATTTGCATTCTGTACATACTGGGAATTTGTACAATTCAGGTGGAATACCATGAATTGCCTTGCTGAATGCGTGTAGTATCTGATTTGCATCAACAGGACAACCAGGAACCATGAAATCGACTTTTACATAATCGCTAATGGGTTTTGATTCCAATGGTTTCGTTAGGGTAACCTTATCTTGATAGACCATGTTGAATCGTTTTTCCCATTCGCCATCTCCATAATATTGCGCTTGAACGCCGCCGAAGCATGCACATGTTCCGATCGCTACGAGTATCTTAGATTTCTTTCGGATTTCTTTTATTTCATGAACTTCTTCTTCCGTGGATATTGAACCTTCTACGAGCGCAATATCTAATTCGCAATTCTCATCATTGTTACTTTGTGCCATGACGAATGATTTGAATTCTGCAGATGCAAAAAAGTCAAGCAGCTTGTCTTCTGTATGTACAATAACAAGCTGGTCACCCGCGCATCCTGTAAATCCATAAATTCCTACTTTTACATTTCCTTTCTGAATATACCTAGCCATTTAGATCAGCTCCTTCATGTGCAATACATCCCAGTATGTGAATACGGGTCCATCAATACAGGTGTACACATAATCAATTGCACAATGTCCACATTTTCCAACGCCACATTTCATTCGTCTCTCTAAAGTCATCAAAATTTGATTTTTAGGAATCTTTAATTTCACGAGTTCTTGAATAACGTATTTGTACATCACAGGGGGACCACAAATAGCTGCATATGTTTCATCAGGATTGATATCACCTATTTCCTTGAATAGCTCTGTAACAACACCTACTCTACATGGCCAATCTTTATCCGCATTATCTACTGTTAGATAGCATTTTAGATCGTCTCTGTGTCGCATTTTAAGGCATTCATCTTTAAACAACATATCTTCAGGTGACCTAGCTCCATGCAAATAGTGGATCTCTTTGAATAAGTTTCGATTATCTAATGCGTAGAGCAATAATGATCTAAGTGGTGCTGCGCCCAGTCCTCCCGCAACTATTATCAAGTTCTTTCCTTGCATCTCTTCGATTGGGAATCCATTTCCATATGGTCCGCGAAGCCAAACACGGTCGTTTTCTTTTAAGTCAAAAATCGCGCTCGTTAGCTTTCCTACCTTTCTGATACAGAATTCTAATAATCCTGGTCGTGATGGTGTAGATGATATTGAAATAGGTGCTTCACCAACACCAAATAATGAAAACATAATGAATTGTCCCGGCTTGTAATTAAAATTCATTGCCTTGTCCATATCTGTAAAGCGAATTTGGAAGAATCTTACATCTTTTGTTAAATCATACATATTGACTATTCTTGCCGGTTCTGCAGAGTATGGATTTCCTTCACTCTTACATTTACAATATTCTTCGGAAAATGAATTTGAAATCATTTAACAATAACCTCCTCAGTAAGTGCTTTTGCAACAGTTAAGACGTTGATATTTACTGGGCATGCAGCAACACACCTACCACAACCCACACAGCTAGGTTTTCCATATTGTCCAATGTAAGCTTTTAATTTGTGCGTGTAATATAGCTTTAATCTTTGAGATCTAGCTTCTCTAAAATTATGTCCGCCTGCAACTAAGGAATATTCTTTAAACATACACGAATCCCACACGCGATATCGCTCGCCAGTAAACTCAGGGATATCTATATCATCAAAAACATTGTAGCAATTGCAAGTTGGACATACCATACTGCAAGATCCACATGAAAGACATTTTGAACCGAGTTCATCCCAAAGTTGGGAATTGTATGCTAATTCCATAAAATCCGGCATCGAATCAAAATCAATTTTTGTTTTGAACATATTATCTCTTTTCTTTCTCCATTGACTGTATTCAGCAATATCCTTGTTTGTTATGTTTTCATCAAAGAATTTGCTGTTTGCTCGAATTAGGTCGTCTCCTAAGCTTGAGCCAACCCAGACTAAATAGTGATCATCTAATTCTGTGAAGAATAAGTCGAATCCTTCGTCGACAGTATCCGTGTCTGTACTCTTACACATACATTTATCATCCGGAAGACATGAATGACCAATAATTATAGAATTCTGGCGTCTCGCAAGATAATATGGATCTGCATAGTTATTCAAGAATAATTTATCCAATATTAGGATTGCATTGATATCACATGGATGAGCTCCAAAGATAATTTGTTTCCGTTGTTCATTCATTCTGACATATTCAACAATTTCGTGTTCTTTTTCATATCCGGTTAAGTCGTACTTTACTAAGGGTGTTTTTGGTGGGGCAAAGAATTTTTTCAAGGGTATTGTTGTTCGTGTATATGTTAGGTCAACTTTGGAAACGTCATCAATTTTTTCAAATGCATAGCCATCTTTTTTCTTGACTGGAGCCCATAGATCTCCAAACTCTTTTAAGGAGTTTAAAAACTCAGATAGGGCTTCTTTTTTCATCTTATATATTCTCATGTAAGTCACCGCGCGTTCCTTTTGCCTATGTTAATTACTAAATTAAACATTTATTTGTTTTTTCCTTAAAATTTGTAATCTAATTAACCTTTTTGTTAATGACATTACATTATTCTTATCATTCTTGATGATTTTGTTAATCTGTTTTGTCATATATGTTATTAAAAATAAATTATAATTAGTGGAAAAAGATATATATATTCCAATTCATATATATTTCAAGACAAGGAACTGGAAGGAGAACTAAAATCCTTTCAAAAGGAGAGATAAAACATGTTTAGAACAATAATGGCAACATTATTTGTATTGATTGTTTCTATAGTAATTGTCGTATTCCAAGCATTTGGATTGACTATATCTCAGTTACAAACTATCGTTGGAGATACTAATGCATTAAAAGGTTTAGGATTCTTGGTGTTTTACTTTTTATTGACACCATATAGCTCTGCAACTGCAGCTACTCCGGTATATGGCCCAATAATTGCACTTGCAGCAGGTGGATTTATTGGCGGTCTTATTTCTAAGAGTGGGGTCAGAATGTTCTTTGCTTCGATATTTGTCATTGCAATTTACTTTGTTGGTATTGCATTAATTTCTGGAGCAGATCCATCTACTTGGACTGGTCTAGCTAAGAATATGGCAATAGACCTCGGAGCTGCATTTGGTTCAGTATTTATTCCTGGTGCAATTGGTGCATCATTAACTGCAGATTAATTTCATCTTTTACTCTTTTTCTTTTTTGCTATTTGTTCTGCTATTGCTAGATCTAAAAATGCTAAAAAGTCGTCTAAGAATTCAAATTCCACAAAAGCTCCCGCCGCCATGGGATGTCCTCCGGATTCTGCAACAACTCTTCCCACTTCTGAATTCAGTTCATTTTGTGCATATTGTAGAGCTTCTTTCAAATTGATACCCTTTGATAGCAAGTTTTTTCCAAGTCTGCCAGATATTTTTGCTAGGTTTTTTGATTCTTCTTTACTTCGTGTAATTCCAAAAACAGGCTTATCGATTGGTATAAGCCGCGAACCGATTGCCATACCAATAACAATACCAATTATAGTTTCTGAAATCTCATTATCTTCAAAAATGTAGAAGTTTCCACGGTCTTCGACGCCTTTTTCTTGTATTTTTGACAATGCGGCTGCAAGGTTCGCTCTGTGTGTTTGTAATAAATACAAACCCTTTTGGTATGCTTCGCTATCCCTGAGACAAATTTTTACACCGATTTCTGGTTTTCCATTTCTACCACATGCATTTAGCAAGGTCGAGAATTCCTTTGCGTCATGTAATTCAGTTCCTTCAGGCCAATTTAATAGTGATACACAATCTCCAATGATTTGGATATTTTGCTCATTACTATTTGTAATTAAATGTTCGATTATTGCTTCTATCAGGGCAGCTTTTTCTTCTGATTCAAGATCTCTCCACGTACGCCATTTCTCTCCATCTTTTAATTCAATTCCAACATAATTTAGAAAATTAATACATTCATCACGGTTTCCTGTAAGTCCTGGTAGAAATGGATCTGTAGCGTATTCTAAAAGAATAGGTAAGATTCGTGTTTCTCTGCCATAGAATGTAAGATCTTTTTCGAGCCTTAATATTCCCATTTCTTCGCCTAATTTGATTATTTCGCCATTTATTCCAGTATATCCCTTGCCGTAGTAATATTGCATATCGCCAGTTGCGCCAATAATTGCAAGATCTGCAAGATCGTAATTGTTTTCATTCAAACAAATTGCTACTAAAAATGCAATACCTGAACTTGATACATCTTTACTACCATTCAAGCCGAAAAGTAGTGGATTAACGTGTGTTAGTGTAATATTCAAGCTATCTGCATATTCTCTAGAAAGTGAGATATTGTGAGGTGCCAAATGATGGTCTATGACTATTAGATTATTGATCATTCCTGGTTTTAAAGCTCTTAGAACCTCTATAATCTGTCCGGTACCCATATCCGAGAAAATTAATGTATCATAATTATTACGCGATAATATGTCAAGAACTTGATTCAAGGTCTGTGCATTTAATTGTTTTAGATTCATCCACGTGGGGTTTATTAATGCGCGTTCCAATGCTCTGATAAGAATTGCAAGTGATGTAATCCCATCAGTATCAATATGTGATACAATCAGAACGTGTTCTGAACCTTTAATGATCTCTGCAGCTTTTTCTATTTCTTCTCTGAGACCTTCTGGTAGTATATCACAAATTCTCATTTTATCTGCCTCGTTTCATGAATAAAAAATGTATATTTGTATATTAGTACAACTATTATGGTGGAAATTCAGAAAAAATCTGAATTTAAAAAAGAAGGTGCTTTATTCTGTTGCTCTTAATATTCTTGATAGAATCATAACCCCTACGACTAATGCTCCGGTAGCTGTTGCTAGCACTTTTGTAACTTTCTGCCAACCTTTCGGTGGAAATTCTAGTTCTTTAAGTTCATTACTAATGCGCTTTATGAAAATCATTACCTCATCATATAGAGGGTCTGGAGTATAATTCTTTTCAATGAATTTATCCCAGCTTTCAAAGTAAATTGGTGTTGGATTTAACTTTAACCACTTGTTCCATAGTCCCCTTACGATCTCCTTATGTGGTTCGGGAAAACCGCCTATTATTTTTTCGATTCTACTTATCCATTCTTGTTCCATGGTTATCCCTTCTTAATTCCCTAGTATTATATTTGCTATTAGTCATTAATAACATTTCCTATCTGAATCGAAACTATAAGAACTGGTCTAATGTTGTTCTTCCCATGATTTCATCATAGTCTAAGCCTAGTGCATCCAATACTTGTTCGAAAGTGGATCTGAGTGTATCCATATATTTGTCTATGTCTACTTGAGACTTTTGCGCCAGTTCTACAGGCATGACGCCCTCTTTACCTCTTACCTTTATAAATTCAATTATCTGTCCGCGTTCTATTTTGACGCCTTTTTTCTCTTGTAAAATCTCAGCAGCTTTAACATGTTGCGGTTTAACTTTTGAGTATCTGTCCAGTGATTTTGTCATTTGTATTCTAAAAGCAAGTTCATTGATGTCGTAATCTCCGCTTTCCAGCCTATGTTTAAAGTCAAGAACAATATTTTTAATGGCATCTCGAGCTTTCTCGAAATCTTCTTCTGTATCGACTTTGCTAAGAATTTCTAGCATTTTGTAAAATGCTTTTTGAATTATAGGTGGTGTATTGCTCTTCTTACCGGTTAATCCCTTTATGTCAACCTTTCCATTTTCAAAAACGCCAAAGTAGTTCTTCTTTCTTCCAGACAATGCAACATATCTGTAGACTTTATCCACATCGAGTTCAATACCTAGTTCCTTTTCACTCCATTTGATCAATTCTTCTATTTGTTCTTTTGTAGGATTCTCAAGAAAAACTGAATCTGTATCCCCATAGAGTACTGAAACGCCCATTGATTCTGATTTTTCTATTGTTTTTTTGATGGCATATCTACCAATTGCCGTAACTGATTCTGCCATTGGTGGGCAGTATAATTCAAAGTGTTCAGCGCCCATGACTCCATATGATGCATTTACAAATACTTTCAATGCACGTTGAACAACATCGTACCAGCTCCGAACATCTTCGGGGAGTGCTTTGTTTTTAGACATGGGCTTAAACCATTTTACTCGTATATCTCTGAAAAGGCCTACAACCAAGCTAATAATGCCTTTTTTCTTCGTGCAAACCCAGTGATTTGTATCTGGTACTTTATTGCTACGGCATTCATTGTGAGGGCATCTTACAGTTTCATAGCTCAAATTATATGTTTTTATGATCGAAGGGTACAGACTTGCAAAGTCCAATACAACCGTATTAAAATGTATGCCTGCTTTTGGTTGGACGACGATGGCTCCTTTGAATTTCTTTCCTTTAATCATAGCGGAAGTTTCGCTAATACCCTTCATTTCGTTGATATCTTCTTGATTTGGAATCAGATATTTTCGCTTTCTATGTTCATATCTGAATAGGCTTTTAATCCATGAAGAAATCCCTTGGCGTGTCATGTCTTCTAAAGATAGTTTTGAAATTCGTATGAACAACATCATTAATTTGATTACTAAGTTATCATCATACTGTGTGAGTCGTAGTGTTAGATTTGCATCTTGCCAGCAATAATGCGCAAGGTCATACAAGCTTAATTGTGAAATTTCTTTATCGAGTTCGATTTTTCCTTCTTTTAGTAATCCTTGTGCAATTGTTTCAAGATTTGTTTGATCGTATGCACCTGAAAATGCATATATTCTAAGAGATGGGTTCTTAAAGAATTTGTAAAGGTCTATGTGAACTCCATGTTTCAAAAGCGCCATTTCATTATCGTGGCTCATCTGTATAGGTATTAGATCCCTTGGAATTCCTAAGTTTTGTGCGCGATTATATATATATTTCAAGTCAAAAGCATCGCCAACGAAAGTCAGTACAATTGGGTACTCATTTATTACATTAAAAACTTCCATAAGTAAATCATCTTCACGCTCATAGAATTCTATTTTTACATTATCTGGTAATTCATTTTTAGTGCCTAGAGGCACATCATGGCGTTTTAATACAAGAATCCGATTCATGCCATCATTTGCCGAAAGACCGACTGCAGTAATTGGTTGTTCTCCTCTATTTGCATCCGGAACAACGTTATGTTTTGGAGTATAAACTTCAATATCTAATGCTACACGTTTTAAATCCTGAGCTGGTGCGAAAAATAATGGAATATATTCATCGATTAGTTTCATCATCTCTGGGCTTTCATTTTTAAAACGTTCATACAAAGCTTTTCTAATATCATCTGGAATCTCAGGAAAATCTGGTATTAGGTTTCCTTCCACGATCTTATACGGCATGCCTAAAATCAAGTTTGTATCATAAACATATGAATTGCGATATCTAACTGCAGCTTCCCAAGCTTTTCCGCCCATTGATTTTATAATTTCTCTTAATGAATTTGCTTTACCACCAATTGATAAAGGATCACGTGCAATTACTTTACTTACAAGGATCTTCTTATCTTTTAGTAAATCTGTAAGCTCCACCGGCTCAATTGTTACGAACCCTTCATGTTGGGTTATTCGTTTTTCAGAGCGTAATATATCTTCATTAAGATTTGTATAACAGTATGGCAAATGATTTGTATTATCATACCAGAATACGAGTTTTCCCTTCTTTGCTACGAGTCGTGCATAAGCTTTTGATGCCTGTCCATCATAATCTACTGAAATAAGTGTTGCAGAAGGAAAATTAAACGGACGCTCTCTTTTTGGAATTTTTAGTGTGAGTTTTCTACTTTCATGCTTTACTATTTCAGGTTCTGGGGGTTGTTTTACTTCTAGTTTTGGTTTCTCTACAGGTGGTTTTTTATCTTCTTTATCGTTCTTGGGAGCTTCAACTTTTTTCTTTTCGGGTTTTTCTTTATTTTTCTCTTCTTGTGTTTCCTTACTTTTTTCGTCATCAATAAAATCAAATAATGAAGTTTGTTCTGGCATAATTTTATCCACCTGTAGTATTGAGATAGATATTTTTATTTCTTACATTTACATAATGGTTTAATAGGATAAATTTTATTGTATTATAAAAGTGATACGGGTGAGTTCGAATGAAAGTTAAAATTAGTGCTCCAAATCGACTGATAATAGCAAAGCTCGAAAAAGGCGATGATATTTATAAATCGCTTTCAAAGATCGTTTTGGACAACGATATAAAAACTGGAGTCTTGTGGATGATTGGTGCTGTGGCAAAGGCACGAATCGGCTATTTTAATGAAGAAAGTCGAAAGTATGAAGTCCATGAAATTAATGAGCCATGTGAAATCTCCGGTGTTAGTGGTAATATCTCTCTAAAAAATGGTAAACCTTTTGTACATGCACATATACACGTATCAGATAAAACTGGAAAAACATATGGTGGGCATTTGTTAGAAGGCAACATCATATCAGTTACAGGGGAATTGTTCATACTCGAATCAAAAGAGACTATCGAACGTAAGAAGGATCCTGCATTTGATTTGGATCTATTCGCTATCGAGTAATCTTTTTCCCCTAACTTTATTAGTGTATTTGTGATATATTTTTCAAGCATCCCATTTGCGATAACGTTATATCTTAGAATTATATAGATATAACTAACAATCTTTATATATTATATTTGATGATAATCTTTCGAAATGTAGGTGGTCTAACAGTATGGCTATGGAGGATCTAATCTGGCTTATGTGTCCCGTCTGTAAAAAGACAATTTATATCAAAATTGACAAGGATAAAGTTGCTAATGTTAAGCGTTATCCGTTTCCCATAATTGTACATCATAACGATCATACTTTAGTAGTGTATTTGGATTCTCATTTTGCGGTGGCTGATGCTGAACAAATTCTAGATGAAGTTTCTGTAACTTCAAAATAGCTCTTTTTTATGAATGTTTTCTTTTCTCACAATGTTTGGTTAATTAGAGCTATTTTTATTATACAGTTTTAATGTATTTAGTAACAGTTAGTAATTTGTGAGGCATTTATATGAATTCGTCTCGAGTATTCGTTCCTGCACATATTACAGGATTCTTTGTTATTCGTGATGCATCTGCAGATCCATTAAAAAAGGGTTCATTAGGTGCTGGAATTAACTTGAGACTCGGTATTACAACAGAAATTAATCTTCAAGAGGGTAATGGAAAAATTATTTTTGATACGCCATATGATGTTTTTCCTCAAGTTAGTTTCGATACCGCACAAATGATTATGCAGGAAATACCCCTTGAAGGTATAGATATTCATATTTCGCAATATTCAGATATACCTAATGAAGCTGGATTGGGTGCATCTGGCGCTGGTGCATTAGGTGTTGCTATGGGCATTTTTTCTGCGGCGGATATACCTATTACAATTAATGAAGCGGCTCAATATGCACATCGTGCTGAAGTTCAAAATCGTACAGGGCTTGGCGATGTAATTGCACAAGTCACCGGGAGTTTAGAAGTTCGTATTAAGCACGGGGCCCCAGGGATTGGTCATGTGAACAAGTATTTGATAAGTCCAAATAAGCGTGTTGTGTTTATTTCTAAAAGTGGTATGAAAACAAGTTCGGTCTTAAGCGATCCTGTTTTTCGTAATGAAATAAACAAAGCGGGGCTTAAGAAAATCGACGAAATTCTAAAGAATCCATCAATTGATAATTTTATGGAACTTTCATATGAGTTTGCAAGAGAATCCGGATTAATGCCCGATGAAATTGTTGAGATTCTAGATCTGTTGAAAAAGGAAGGATTCAAAAATAGTAGTATGATTATGTTAGGGCATTCAATTTTTTCGGTCCTTCCAAAGTCTGAGGCATTGCGCGAATTAGAATTTCTTAAAAATAATTTTCCAGATTTTACGCATGGAATATCTGAAATTGACGTTTGTGGAGCTCATCTGATATGAAGTTTGATAAATCCTTGATCCCTGATAGTCATCCTAGAAAGAAATCCCTCGAAATACGCGAGAAGCTAATTGATGGATTTGAACGTAATATTGTTGCGACTGCCGGCTTATTTGCACATGGTCGTGGTGAAGCATTTGATTATCTGATCGGAGAGAAAACCACTGATTTTGCGTTGGATTCATGTCATGCAGCGATAGCTATGCTACTATTAGCTAAACATCCTGTAATTAGTGTGAATGGTAACGTTGCAGCATTAGTGCCTAATGAAGTAGTACAGCTTGGAAAATTAATTCCTGCACCTCTAGAGATTAACCTATTCTATTATCGTAAAGAACGTGAAGATGCGATTAAAAATGCCTTACTTTCTGCAGGTGCAACAGAAGTATATGGCGTTTCAGGACGACCGCTAGTTGAATTGCCCGGGCTTGAAAGTTGGCGTCGTCGTGTGGATTCTGAGGGTATCGCAAAAGCCGACGTGGTTGTTGTGCCCTTAGAAGATGGCGATCGAACTGAAGCATTAAAAAAATTAGGCAAGAAGGTAATTACTATTGACTTAAATCCAATGAGCCGAACTGCACAATGGGCTGATATCACAATTGTTGATAACTTGATACGCGTTATGCCAAATCTCATAAGTATCGTGCATGAATTCAAAAATAAGACCCCTGATGAACTCAAACAGATACTTGGTAATTATAATAATAGTAAAATACTTTCTCGTGCACTAAGTTACATGTCGAAGAGATTACAAGAACTGTCTAAGAAAGGACAGTTCATAAAGATGGAGTGAGCTTGATGAACATCTTAATATTCGGTGCGGGTGCTATCGGCTCGCTATATGGTGGAATGTTGGCATATTCCGGCCAGAACGTTCATTTAGTCGGTAGACCCCACCATATGGATGCGATAGCAAAAAATGGTTTAAAAATACAGATTGGTGATGATGAAGTAATATCGCATCCTATTCCGCATATAAGTATTGATGAAGTAGAAGTTCCTGATTTTATATTATTAACAACGAAAGCTTACAGTATTTCTGAAGCTGTAAAATCTCTTAGGCATTTTTCCAATGTTCCAATAATTGTATTGCAAAATGGATTGGGTAATGAAGACCTCGTTAGCGAACTTTTAAATAGCAATAAAGTTTTACGCGCAATTACTTGTAATGGCGCAATGATAGAGTCTCCCGGTATTGTACGTTGGACCGGAAAAGGAAATACCGAGATTGGAAGTAATTTTCCGGAAATGATTGAATTTGGTACCAGAATTGTCGATATTTTCAGAAATGCAGGATTTGAAATGCGCTGGAGTGATAACGTACTCGGTACTGTATGGCTCAAAGCTATTGCAAATGCAGCCATAAATCCAATATCAGCTCTAACTCATTTGCGAAATGGCGAACTGTATTCTAACAAATCCATCCGTCATCTTATGCTGGATGTAATCAAAGAATCATTACAAGTTGCTCGTGCTGTCCGAATTGACCTGCCAACTAATGAGCCTATTCGATATGTTTTGGGAACTCTAAAACGTACAGGAAATAATAAAAGTTCTATGTTGCAAGATATAGAGGCTGGAAAACCGACAGAAATTGATTTCATTAATGGTGCAATTGTAAATATTGGACAGAAATTTGGTATAGATGCGCCTATTAATCGTATTCTAACAACTTTAATCAAGGCTAAAGAACGAAGCTATTTACCTTCAAAAGCATCCGTTGTTGATTTGATCCGTACAGAACAATTGGCATACAAAGAGGGATTCTAATTGACATTTTGGGATGGTTATGCTTCAAAACGAATTATGGGTACTAAAAGTAATTTGCTTTCTGGGAAAAAAATTGCATTATGTATCACTGGAAGTGTAGCTTCTGTAGAAACTCCTCAGCTTGCACGTGAACTGATTCGTCATGGTGCAGATGTATATGTTGTTATGACTGCTGCAGCTCAGGAATTAATTGGTCCAGACCTACTAGGCTGGGCAACTGGAAATCCCGTAACTACGAAGCTTACCGGGCAAACTGAACATGTAAACCTTGCGGGTGACCATGCAAAGCATGTGGATCTAATTCTCGTTGCGCCATCTACTGCAAATACCATAAGTAAAATTGCATGTGGAATTGATGATACACCTGTTACAACCGTTGTGAGTACCGCGTTTGGTTCCGGTATTCCGATTATTATAGTTCCCGCCATGCATTCATCACTTTATAATCATCCTATTGTAAAAGAAAACATTGAAAAATTAAAAAGATACGGAGTTCGTTTCGTTGGTCCAAGATTTGAAGAAGGAAAAGCAAAAATCGCTCAGCAGGATGAAATTGTAGAGGCAGTTATTGCAGCTCTCACTGAGAAAGATCTTGAGGGGCAAAATGTACTAATTACTGCAGGTCCTACACGCGCGTACATTGATCCCGTACGGTTTATTACAAATCCATCATCTGGAAAAATGGGTGTTGAAATTGCAAAAGAATTTGTAGCTAGAGGCGCTAATGTACGACTGATCCTTGGGCCAACTAATATTTCCGTTCCCTCTTATATCCCTGTTGAGCACGTAATTACTGTTGATGATATGTATAATGCGGTAATGAATAATTTAGCAAAGAATCCTTACGATATCTTTGTCTCTGCAGCTGCTATTAGTGACTTTGTACCCATAAAAACCGAAGATTCTAAAATAAAATCTGATGTTGAGCAATTAACTTTGAAATTACAGCCAACTCCTAAGATAATTTCTGAAGTGCGCAGTAAATATCCTAATCTGAAGATAATTGGTTTTAAAGTTGAAACAGGTATTTCCGATGATGAACTGATTCAAAGATGTCGGGAGCGTATTGAAAAATACGGAATTGATCTGATAGTGGGTAATGATTCATTACGAAAAGGAGCTGCATTCGGATATGATACTAATGAGGTTGTGGTTGTATCTAAAAACGATTCAATAAAATTGGATTTGGCTCCCAAAAGAGAAATAGCTAAAAAGATAATTGATATT